>JAWRKD010000064.1:0-16310 GCA_040307135.1 Desulfovibrionaceae bacterium | reverse complement strand
GGCCATTGGCCCCTGGCCGCCGGAGGCTCTCCCCATGCAGCGCTACGCCGTCATCGGCCACCCCCTGGGCCACAGTCTGAGTCCGCTCCTGCACAACTGGGGCTTCCGGGAATGCGGCATCGACGCCCAATACGAGGCCATTCCCGTGGCCCCGGCGGAGCTCACCCGGTTCATGGCCCGGGTCCGCGTGGAGCCCCTGGCCGGGCTCTCGGTGACCATACCGCACAAACAGGCCGTCATGGGCCTCCTGGACGGCGTGTCCTACGCCGCCTCCACGCTCGGCGCGGTGAACACGGTGTTCTGGAAGGAGGACCGGCTCTGGGGCGAGAACACCGACGTCCTCGGCGTGGAGACGCCCCTGCGCGGCCTGGGGCCGTTCCACAGCGCCCTGGTGCTCGGCGCGGGCGGCGCTGCCCGGGCCGTGGTCTTCGCCCTTCAGGAGATGCAGGCGCCCGAGATCTTCGTGGCCGCCCGCGACGCAGGCAAGGCCGAGGCCCTGGCCGAAGCCCTGGCGGCCAAGCCCGTGGCCTGGGAGGACCGCGCCAGGGTCCAGGCCCGGCTCATCGTGAACACCACGCCGCTCGGCATGCTCGGGGAGCGCCAGGACCAGTCGCCCTGGCCCGCGGACGCGCCCCTGTCCCCCGCGGCCACGGTCTTCGACGTGGTGTACAACCCGCTCAGGACGCGCTTCCTGGCCCAGGCCGAGGCCGCGGGCTGCCGCACCGTGAGCGGCCTGGAGATGTTCCTGCACCAGGGCCTGGCCCAGTTCCGGCTCTGGACCGGCCGGAACCTGGACCCGGACAAGGTCCGGGATCTGCTCCGCCAGGCCCTGAAATAGGCCCTTCGACCAAGGACTCCGCAGGGTTCCATCCCTCGCTCTTTTCTGCTTGACGCTGACTAGCCGACCGGTCTATTTCATGACTCATGAAGCGTGACGCGCGCCAAGCCATCCTGGAGGCCGGGGCCCGGCTCATCTACCGCCAGGGCTTTCACAACACGGGTCTGGCCGACATCCTGGCCGAGGCCCAGGTGCCCAAGGGCTCGTTCTACTTCTATTTCAAGAGCAAGGAGGACTTCGGCCTGGCCCTGGTGGACCACTTCACCCGGGTGCTGGCCGAAACCGCCACCGCGGTCCTGGGCGACACCGCCCTGCCGCCCCTGGAGCGCCTGCGCCGCATGTTCGCGGGCATCCGCGAGCGCCAGATCCAGGACGGCTGCGCGGGCGGCTGCCCCATCGGCAACCTGGCCCAGGAGATGAGCGGCCTGTCCCCGGCCCTGCGCGCCAAGCTCCAGGCGGCCATGAGCGCCATGAACACCCGGCTGGCCGGGGTCCTGGCCGAGGCCCGGGAGCGCGGCGAACTCAAGCCCGGCCTGGATCCGGAACGCACCGCCGCGTTCGTGCTGGACGCCTGGGAAGGGGCGCTCCTGCGCATGAAGGTGGAGAAGAGCCCGGAGCCCCTGGCGCGGTTCGAGGAATTCCTGTTCGGCCAGATTCTGGGCTAGGCCCGCCCTTTTTTGTGCCCCTCATGTAGTTGACCGGTCCAATACAACCGCAACAAAAAGGAGTCCTTATGTTTCTCGTGAAGACTGTGGATCCGGCAGAGGCCACGGGCAGCGTGGCCGAGGTCTATGCGGCGTTCAAGCAGGCAGGCTCCGTGCCCCTGCCCATGGAGCTCCTGTCGGCCAGCCCGGGCCTGCAGAAGCTCCAGTTCGGGGTCATGGGCCACTTCATAAGCCACGCCAAGCTCAGTCCGCCGTTGCTGGCGTCCATCCGCTTCGCGGCCTCGGGGCTCTCCTGCCACGACGCCTGCCTGGACTTCAACGGCAAGCTCCTGCGCCGCATGGGTATGGGCAAGGCCGACCTGGAGGCCCTGTCCCAGGGCCGGGCGCCCGAGTCCCTGGACGAGCGTGAGGCCGCCCTGGCGCTCTTCGTGCGCAAGGCCCTGTCCCAGCCCGCCGCGGTCACGGCCGCGGACGTGGACGCCCTGCGGGCCCAGGACTGGGCCGATTCCGACATCTTCGACGCCGTGTACCACGGCGCGAGCCTCATGGCCTCGGCCGCGCTGCAGAAGGCCTTTGTGCGCTGAGCGGTTGACAGCAGGCCCGCCCGCCGGTAGGCAGCGGGAACTGTTCTTTGGACTACGGCCCCTGGAAAACGGAAGACGGTGCAAGTCCGTCGCAGACGCGCTGCCGTGACCGGGAATACGCGCGGGACGCCCACTGGACCACAAGGTCCGGGAAGGGCGGCCCGGCTGGTCCGCACAGGACCATCGGCGGGAAACCGCCCGCGCCCGGAAGCCGGAAGACGCTCCAGGCATGTCGCTCATTCGGGCCCCGCGACCGGGTTCGGAATGGAATCGCCGCGCCACGGGCCTTGGCCCGCGTCCGCCGCGCCCATCCCGGCCCGCCTTTATAAAAAGGCGGGCCGTTCTTTTCCATTTCCTCCGTTCGCCTGTATACTCGTATGAGCAGAACCCTCACGCGACAAGGAGGACGCCTCATGTTGACGCACACCCTGGGATTTCCGCGCATCGGGCGCAACCGCGAGCTCAAGGCCGCAGTGGAAGGCTACTGGCGCGGCGAACTGGACCGCGCCGCCCTGGACGCCGCGGCCGCGGACCTGCGCCGGACCCATTGGCGGCTCCAGGCCGAGGCGGGCATCGAGCTTCTGCCCGTGGGCGACTTCAGCCTCTACGACCAGATGCTGGACCTGACCCTGCTCCTGGGCTGCGTGCCGCAACGCTACGCCGGACGCGGGGAGACCGCCCTGGACACCCTGTTCCTCATGGCCCGGGGCGGATCCGGCGTGCGGGCCATGGAGATGACCAAGTGGTTCGACACCAACTACCATTACATCGTGCCCGAGCTGGACAGGGGCCAGGAGTTCCGGCCCGCGCCCGGCCGCCTGGCCGGGGAGCTGGCCGAGGCCGCCGGCCTGGGCTTCAGGCCCAAGGCCGTGCTCGTGGGGCCGCTCACCTTCCTGCACCTGGCCAAGCCCGCGGAGTCGGGATTCGACAAGTGGACCCTGCTGGAGCCCCTGACGCAGGCCTACGAGGCCCTGCTCCGCGGCTTGGCCCGGCAGTGCTCCTGGGTCCAGATCGACGAGCCCGCCCTGGCCGCGGACCTGCCCGCCCCGGCCCTGCAACAGGCCCGCGCCGTGCTGGCCCGGGTCAGCGAGGCCGCGCTCCCGGCCCAGACCCTCCTGGCCACCTACTTCGGCGGGGTGGCCCGCCACGCCGGTCTCCTGGCCGGCCTGCCCGCCGCGGCCCTGCACCTGGACCTGGCCCGCGACCCCGGCCAGCTGGAGCCGGTCTGCGCCGCCCTGCCCCGCCGCTGCTCCCTGTCCCTGGGCCTGGTCAACGGCCGCAACATCTGGCGCACGGATCTGGGCAAGGCCCTGGCCCTGGGCCGCGCGGCCCTGGAGCTCCTGGGGCCGGAACGCCTGCTCCTGGCCCCGTCCTGCTCGCTCCTGCACGTGCCCGTGGACCTTGCGGCCGAAACCGCCCTGGACCCGGAAATCCGCTCCTGGATGGCCTTTGCCGTGCAGAAATGCGCCGAGGTCCGGCTCCTGGCCGACGCCCTGAGCGGCCGCGACGTGTCCGCCGAGCTGGCCGAAAACGCCGCGCTCCTGGCCCGTCGCGCCGCCGACCCCCGCGTGCAGAACCCGGCCGTGCGCCTGCGCGCCCGGGCCGCCTCCCCGGACATGGCCCGGCGGCCCTCGCCCTACCCCGTGCGCAGCCAGAAGCAGCGCGCCCGCCTGCGCCTGCCCGACCTGCCCACCACCACCATCGGCTCCTTCCCCCAGACCGGGGAGGTGCGCTCGGCCCGCGCCCGCTTCCGCGCGGGCAGCCTGGACCAGGCGGGCTACGAGGCGGCCCTGCGCGGCTTCGTGGATCGCGCCCTGGCCGCCCAGGAGGCCGCGGGCGTGGACGTGCTCGTGCACGGCGAGCCCGAGCGCAACGACATGGTGGAGTACTTCGGCGAGCAGCTGGACGGCTTCTGCTTCACGAAAAACGGCTGGGTCCAGAGCTACGGCACCCGCTGCGTCAAGCCGCCCGTGATCTTCGGCGACGTGTCCCGCCCGGGGCCCATGACCGTGGCCTGGCGCGACTACGCCCAGAGCCGGGCCGTGAAGCCGGTCAAGGGCATGCTCACCGGACCCGTGACCATCCTCTGCTGGAGCTTCGTGCGCGACGACCTGCCCCGCGCCGAAACCTGCCGCCAGATCGCCCTGGCCATCCGCGACGAGGTGGCCGACCTGGAGGCCTCGGGCGCGGCCATCATCCAGATCGACGAGCCCGCCCTGCGCGAAGGCATGCCCCTGGCCCGGGAGGACTGGCCCGCGTACCTCTCCTGGGCCGTGGAATGCTTCCGCCTGGCCACCTCGGCCGTGGCCGACGAAACCCAGATCCACACCCACATGTGCTACTCCGAGTTCAACGAGATCCTCGAATGGATCGCGGCCATGGACGCGGACGTGCTCTCCATCGAGGCCAGCCGCAGCGGCATGGAGCTCCTGGACGCCTTCGCCCGCTTCGCCTACCCCGCCGAGGTGGGGCCGGGCGTCTGGGACATCCACAGCCCGCGCGTGCCCTCCATCGAGGAGATGGTCGCCCTCCTGGAAAAGGCCCTGGCCGTGATCCCGCGCCACCGGCTCTGGGTCAACCCGGACTGCGGGCTCAAGACCCGCGACTGGCCCGAAACCGAGGCGGCCATGAAAAACATGGTCAAGGCCGCCAGGATCATGCGGCAGAGGAAGGCGTAGCGCGTGCCGGGGGAGCCTTCCTTCGGAAGGCTCCCCCGGCCTTGCTATTTAATTGTTATAAAAAATAAGTTACTAATTATTCATGTGCGCTGATTATGTTGCCTGCTCAAACTGCTTTACCGATCATGGATTATCTCTCGGCGCAGAGCAGTTGGGCCTAACGGATCCTTCGATTTGTAATAATTGCGGAAGTGCGACTGGTAAAAAATTATCGCTCAGCAACCTTGAAGAACTTGCTCACAGGTTTTTCGTTTGGGGCTCCATACAACGAGCAAGGTATGGTTCTGCTCCAGCTATTCAATTTAATACGCGGCAAAAAACAAGCATCAATTCGTCGCAGTGGTTAAAAGATGATATTGCATTGTTTGAAAAAATACTTGGTGTTGGCTTTTTTTATTATGGGCCTCGCCTTTGGATGATTGGGGAAGTTGAACCATTAAAACATTTGCAGCGAGCCAGGTCTCGAGATTCAATAACAGAACGCATTATTACTGAATATCCAACAAAGACAATAAACCATAATCATTTGCTTTACCGGATCAGAAAAACGCCAAAACCTCCTCATGAACCGGACCAATACGATAGCCCTCCCGCAGAAATAGCAGGTGCCTATCGCCTTAATACGCGCAATTTTCCAATACTATATGCTTCTCCTGATTTGCAAACCTGCATTCATGAATGCAGAATATCTGTAGAAGATGACATTTTCGTCGCAACACTTGAGCCAATACATGAATTAAAACTTCTTGATTTGACATATCTTCTTAAAGAAGAACGTGTTACTGAATTTGAAAGCCTAGACATGGCTATTCATATGCTTTTTTTGGCTGGGAAACACTCTTACTATATATCGCGTGATATCGCGAGAAAGGCAAATTCAGCGGGATTCGATGGCATTATTTACCCATCCTACTTTAGTCTTCTTCGTGCAGGAACAATGCCCCTACAAACAGTTTACGGGATATCGCACCGTCGCATCCCACAATTTCAAACGAATGAACAAAACACTTCTGTGCCAAACCTAGCTATTTTTGGGAGACCAATTGCGGAGGGCAAAATTAATGTAAAGTGCATAAACAAAGTCATATTAAATCGTGTTATATATGATTTCCATTTTGGCCCTGTTTACTTCTAATAAAATAATTCATCCTGTCAAAGCAGGCAGTGCGAGCCATTTAATGGTCGCAGCTAGTCCACCTTGAGGATCACGGCGTAGGCCGAGAAGGTGGCCCAGGCCTTGATGCCGGGCTTGAGGCCCAGTCGTTCCACGCTTTGGGCCGTGGTCACGGAGCAGACGCGGGTGTCGTCGGCCAGGCGCACGATGACCTCGGCGGTGACCTTGCCCGTGGTCACGGCCTCCACCAAACCCTGGAGCCGGTTGCCGGCCGTGGATTTGGGTTCGATCTCGCCGGTTTCTATGAGCACGCTGGGGGCCTTGACCTCGGCGGTGAGGAGCAGGCCTTCGCGGATGCCCAGGGTGTCCAGGCTGTCCACGGTGATGACCGAGGACACGGCGTGGCCGCCCAGGGTGGCCAGCTCCACCAGGGCCTGGATGTCGCCGCGCTCCACCCGCGCCACCTTGCCGAAAAAGGCGTTGCGGGCGCTGGTCTTGCGGCGGGATTCGCGTTCCAGGATGTGTTCGGTGATGCGGCGCTTGTCCTCGTCGGAGAAGTCCAGGAAGGCCGCCGTGAGGTCGGCCGAGGACTGGCCCAGGAGGTCCTGCACCACCTTGAGGGGCATGTTGCCGCGCAAGAGTTCGATGGCGCGGGAGCGGCGCAGCACCGTGGGGTTGGCCAGCTCCAGGGGGATCTTGGCGGCCCTGGCCCGTTCCTGGAACTTGCGGCGGATGTGGCCCTGGTCCATGCGGCAGAGCGTGCCGCGCAGGGGCTGGAGCGTGGGGTCGGAGAGCAGGCGGCGCATTTCGGCGGCGGCCTCGTCGGGCAGGCGCACCTCGCGGGGGCCCTTGCGGCCCGGGAAGCGCACGAGCCCGGCGGCCGGGTCCAGGTCCGCGGCGTCGTCCAGGGCCAGGACCTCGCCCAGCCTGGCCCCGGTGTAGCGCAGGAGCAGGTAGATGAGCCAGAGCCGCAGCCGGGACACGCGGATGTCCGCGCGCCGGGGCAGGTCGGCCCATTCGGCGAAGGCCGCGGTGAGCCGGGCCAGGTCCAGGGTGTCCAGGTACTTGACCCCGCCGGGCACGGAAAACACGGCCGAGGGGTTCAGCTGACGCGTGGGAGCGGGGACCGGGCGGGGTTGACGGCGCTGCATGTCTTCAAGATACAAGGAGAGACCGGGTATGCCAAGGGATGCACGGGAAGAATAAAATACGTGACAAACGGTGGCGGAGGGGCTAGATAAAAGTCACACGTGTTTTAGAAAATACGTGTGAGTGTCAGCCACCCGCAACCGGAGGCCCGGCCATGTACTTCAGCGTCGCAGGCATCGAGGTCCAGCCCTGGGTCCCGCCCCTGGTCGCCTTTGTGGTCTCGTTCTTCACGAGCATGGGCGGCATTTCCGGGGCCTTTCTCCTGCTGCCCTTCCAGATGAACGTCCTGGGCTACGTGAACCCCTCGGTGAGCGCCACCAACCACGTCTTCAACATCACGGCCATCCCGGCCGGGGTCTATCGCTACATCCGCGAGGGCCGCATGGTCTGGCCGCTCACCTGGGTGGTGATCATCGGCACCCTGCCCGGGGTGTTCGTGGGCTCGCTCCTGCGCGTGCTTTACCTGCCCGACCCGCGGCACTTCAAGTTCTTCGTGGGCCTGGTGCTGCTCTACATCGGCGCGCGCATGGTCCTGGACCTGGTCAGGAAGCCCGCGCCGGGCCAGGACAAGAAGAGCGCGGAAAAGCGCTTCCAGGAGATGGTCCGGGCCTGGCGGCAGAAGGCCGAGAGCACGGGCGAAAAGCTCCCGGCCGTGCGGGTCACGCGCTTCACGGCCACGCGCATCGGCTACGAGTTCTACGGCGAGGCCTTCGAGATCTCCTCCCCGGGCATCCTCCTCCTGAGCCTTGTGGTGGGCGTCATCGGCGGCACCTACGGCATCGGCGGCGGCTCCATCATCGCGCCGTTCTTCGTGTCCATCTTCGGCCTGCCGGTCTATACCGTGGCCGGGGCCGCGCTCATGGGCACCTGCGTCACGTCCCTGGCCGGGGTCACCTTCTTCCAGCTCATCGCGCCCTGGTTCCCGCAGCAGGCCGTGGCCCCGGACTGGCTCCTGGGCCTGCTCTTCGGCCTGGGCGGCATGTGCGGCATGTACCTGGGCGCGCGCTGCCAGAAGTTCGTGCCCGCCCGCGTCATCAAGTGGATGCTCTGCGCGGTCATCCTCTGGATGGCGCTGAAGTACGTCATCGGCTTCTTCCTCTAGCAGGCCGTCCAAAACTCCGCAGGCGGCCGCGTTGCTCACAAAACCCGAACCCTCGCGTATGGGGAATACGCGTCGGTCTCGGGTTTTTCTCGCGCCTTGCCTCCGCGCTTTTTGAGCGGCCTGCGGGCAGGGAACAGGGCGCGGCACGCCGGGTTTTTGCGGCCTTGACCCGCCCCCAGGGGCGTAGTATCGGCAAGTGACGATCAACATAATCCTTGCTGTGAAACGCTGACGATGGGAGGCGACATGTCCGAAGCTCTGCTCACCCACGCGGACCTGGCCCGGGCCGCCGGAGTCTCGGTGACGAGCATCAAGAGCTACCGGAGCAAGTTCCCGGGGTTCATTCCCGTGGCCTCCTGGACCAAGCCCCTGCGCTTCGCGCCCGGAGCCCTGCCCGTGTGCGTGCGCATCCGCGAGCTGTTCGGCCAGGGCCAAAGCGTGGCCCAGGTGCGCCGCGCCCTGGCCGCCGAGTTCCCGGAACAGGAGCAGGAGCGGCCCGCCGAGGAGGCCGGGCCTGGCCTGGCCGCCGGGGTCAGCGAGGAGCATTTCCAGGAGTTCTTCCGCGCGGCCGGAAAGATGATGCAGGGCATGGCCGCCCTGGCCACGGCCCAGGCCCGGGCCGAGCAGCGCCTGAGCCGCCTGGAGCGCGCCCTGGAGGCCAACGCCCTGGCCCTGTCCGAGCTGACCTCGGCCCTGCAGGAACAGGCCAGGCGGGACGCCCGGCCGCGCAAGGTGGTGGCCGTGCGCGGCAGCCAGGGCACGAGCACCTACACCCTGGAGGAGAGGGCCGCGGAACCCGCGGAAGAGCCGGTCCACGCCGCGCCGGAACACGGCCAAGCCGACGGGCCGCCCGAATCCTTCCTGAGCCTGCCCGTGGCCATTGTCACGGAACGCGGGGAATACCTGGGCGTGCACGGGCGGCCGCCGCTCTCCACCTTCACCTCGGCCCTGGAGGCCCAGGGAGCCGCCGGCTCCTGGGGCCGGACCAGCGAGGGTTTCGCCTTCTCCCTCAGCCTGGGCGGCATTCCGCACGTGCTGCGCTTCGAGTCCAGGGCCACGCCCAGCGGGCTCACCGTGGCCCTGCTGGCAGGCCTGGACCTGGACGGAAAGAGCGCCAGCCCGGGCTTCATCCAGGAATTCGTGCGGAAAATGCGGGAAAAGATGGCCTAGCGCGGTTTTTCGATGAGCGCGCTGAAGAAGAACTCGCCGAGCTGCGAGTCCTGGGGCGTGGTCCACTGGCGGACCAGTTTCGCGCCCGGCGTGCGTTTGAGGAATCCTTCCACCAAAAGCTCGTTCTCGTCCGGGTTGAGCGTGCAGGTGATGCAGGCCACGAGTCCGCCCGGGGCCACGGTCTCGTAGGAGGCGTCCAGGATGGCCGCCTGGGTGCGGGCCAGGGCTCGGGCGTCCTTCATGCTCCGCTTCCACTTGATGTCCGGCCGCCGCGAGAGCACGCCCAGGCCCGTGCAGGGCAGGTCCAGGAGCACGGCGCCGGGCGCGGCCCTGAGCGGGGCGGGCAGGTCGGCCCTGGCCCGGAAGCAGGGCACCTCCGGCAGGGCCCGGCGCAGGGCCTTGAGCCGCCCGTGGTGGATGTCCGAGGCCAGCACCCGCTTGCCCTGCTCCAGGAGGTGGCGGGTCTTGTTGCCCCGGCCCGCGCAGGCGTCCCAGACCGGCTCGGGCCAGGAGCCCGGGGCCAGGATCTTGAGCGCCTCGCGCGCGGCGAAGCTCTGGCGCGACACGGACTGCGCGGCCTCGGCCGAGAGGTCCAGCTCGGCGCCGGGCGCAAAGGCGAAGCCCCGGCCGTCGCGGGCCAGGAGATCGGGGTCGCGCTCCAGGACGCGGGCCAGGTCGCGGCCCGTCCGGCCCGTGGAGAGCACCAGGCCCAGGGCCGGAGCCCGGGTCTGGGCCGCCAGGTAGGCCTCGGCCCGCTCCGGGCCGTAGGCCGTGCGCCAGAGCCGCACGATCCATTCCGGGCAGGAGTGCCAGCGGCAGAGGAACTCCACCTCGTCGGCCGCGTCCTGGCGAAAGAATTCCGGGGAGCGGGCAGCCTGGCCCAGGTCGGCCACGCGGCGGAGCACGGCGTTGAACAGGCCCGCGAGCCGCCCCTCGCCCTGTCCCTTGACCCAGTCCACGGCCCAGGACACCGAGGCGTAGGCCGGGACCTTGTCCAGGAAGAGCAGCTCGTAGGCGGCCAGGCCCAGGCCCAGGGCCGGTTTCTCGGGCACCTCGCCGGGCCGGGCCAGGAAGCGCGAGAGCGCGAAATCCACCCGGCCCTTGAGCCGGAGATAGCCGTAGGCCAGCTCCGTGGCCAGGCCCGCGTCCAGGGGGCCGGGATTCACCTCGTGCAGGGCCGCGTCCAGGGCGGCCTGAAGGTCCTGGCCGCGCCAGAGGCAGCGCGACAGGGCGCGCAGGGCCGCCTCCCGGGCCGGGGGCAGGGGCGTGCCGGGCCTAGCCATGCAGGGCCTCGCCGCTGCCCTGGGCCGTGCCCGCGGGCGTGTCGCCCGGGCCGCGGCCGCCCCTGAACTCCGGGGCCAGGAAGCGGGCCAGGGCCGACTCCAGCAGGGGCAGTTGCACGCAGGTGTCCAGGCAGGGGCCGTGGGGCCGCTCGTTGAGCACGCCATAGACCGGCAGCGGATAGGTGTCCTGGATGCCCGCGGCCAGGTCGCGGTCGCAGGCCACGGCCACGATGAGCCGGGGCCGCTTCTGGACCACGATGCGCCGGGCGATGGTGCCGCCCGTGGCGATGGCCAGGTGCACCCCGTACTTCTCGTGCAGGCCCAGGAGTCCGGTGATGGGGCACTTGCCGCAGCGCTTGCAGTTGAAGATGTCGTAGGTCAGCCGCATGTCGCAGCGGCTGTTCTGGAGGCAGTGGGGCATGAGCAGGAGGATCTCTTCGGGCCGGTATTCCTCGGCCTCGGAGAGCACCAGTTCGTTGTTCACCTTGATGAAGGAGAGGCGGATGTCCTCCTTGGACACGCCGAAGAGCCTGCCGAACAGGGTGATGAGGGGCAGGTAGAGCTTGATGGTCACCCCGCGGAAGCGCCGGGCGAAGGGGAAGGAGCGCTTGAGCACCAGGTTGAGCACGAGCCCGGCCGCGGACCAGCAGACCAGCCCGGCCATGGCCGCCACCACGAGGCCCCAGCCCCAGGAGGCCCAGGGATGGATGGCGGCGAGCCCCACGTAGGGCACCCACCAGAGCAGGGCCAGCAGGCCACAGACCAGCAGGCAGGAACCCAGGATGAGGCCCACGAACAGGCGTTTCCGGACGGCGTGCTCCATGACTCCCTGACGCGGCCCGGCCGCGGGGTCCCCGGGGGGACTAGCAGGCCGGCTTGAGATAACCGCAGGCAAAGGCCTGGGCCGTGAGGAGCTTCTTGCCCTCGGGCCGCACCGCGGGGGTGAGGTAGAGGCGGTCCGCGGTCTGGATGGCCAGATACCCGTCCCGCTCGCCCAGGATGGTCCCGGGCGCGGCCCTGTCTTCAGGCTCCGGCCCTATCTTTCCCGGGCTCACGGTGAGGCGCAAGGTTTTTTTGCCCTCCTGGGCCCAGGAAAAAAACGCTCCCGGCCAGGGGAACATGGCCCGGATGCGGTTGTGCACCTCGCGGGCCGGGCGGTTCCAGTCGATGCGGCCCTCGTCCTTGGAGAGCTTGGGCGCATACGTGGCCCTGCTCTCGTCCTGGGGCATGGAGAGCAGCCGCCCCTGGCCCAGGCGCGTGAGGGCCTCCACGAGCATGTCCGCGCCCAGGGCGGCCAGCTGGTCGTGCACCTGGCCCGCGTGCTCGTCCTCGTTGAGCCGCAGCGCCCGCTGCAGGAGCACCGGCCCGGAATCCAGGCCCGCCTCCATGCGCATGATGCTGATGCCGGTGACGCCCTCGCCGTCCAGGAGGCAGCGCTGGATCGGGGCCGCGCCGCGGTATTTGGGCAGGAGCGAGGCGTGCACGTTCACGGGCATGAGCCGGGGAATGTCCAGCACGGCCTGGGGCAGGATCAGGCCGTAGGCGGCCACGGCCAGGATGTCCGGGGACAGGGCCTTCAAGGCCGCCACCTCGTCCGGGTTCTTGAAGTTGAGGGGCTGGCGCACCTCGATGCCGCGGGCCAGAGCCAGCTCCTTCACGGGCGAGGGCTTGCAGGCCAGGCCCCGGCCGCAGGGCCGGTCCGGCTGGGTATAGGCCGCCAGGACCTCGCCGCCGTCCCACTGGAGCAGGCGCTCCAGGATCACGGCCGCGAACTCCGGCGTGCCCATGAACACGATCTTCAGCTTTTCCTGTTCTGGTTCTTGCGCCATTTGGCGATCTTCTTGTCGTACAGGGCGCGCTTGAGACGGCCCGCGTGGTCCACGATGGTCACGCCGTCCAGGTGGTCGATCTCGTGCTGGAGGATCACGGCCAGGAGGCCCTCGGCCTTGAAGCAGACGTCCTGGCCCTTCTCGTCCTGGGCCTTGAGCACCAGGGTCTCCTTGCGCTTGATCTTGGTGCTGAAGGAGGGCACGGACAGGCAGGACTCCTCGGACTCCTTCTCGCCCTCGGCCTCCACGATCACGGGGTTGACGAGCACGCGCAGGGCCTTGCGCTCCTTGGGTCCGGTGTCGTCCACGGTGATGAGCCGGATGCCGTGGCCCACCTGGGGCGCGGCCAGGCCCACGCCGTCCTTCTCGTACATGGTCTGGACCATGTCGTCGATGAGGCTGCGCAGCTCGGGCGTGATCTCGGTGATCTCCGCGCATTTCCGGGCCAGGCCCGGGTCCGGGTATTTGACGATCTCCAGAAGCATGGGTCTATTCCTTCTTCTCGGCCACGTCCTCGCGTATCCTGATGCCCAGCTCGCGCAGCTGCCGGGGCGACACCACGTTGGGGGCCTCGGTCATGAGGCAGGTGGCCTTCTGGGTCTTGGGGAAGGCGATGACGTCGCGGATGGACCGGGACCCCGTGAGGATCATGATAAGGCGGTCGAAGCCGAAGGCAATGCCGCCGTGGGGCGGGGCCCCGAACTTCATGGCCTCCAGCAGGAAGCCGAACTTCTCGGCCGCCTCCTCCGGGCCAATGCCCAGGGCGCTGAACATGGCCTGCTGGAGCTCGGCCGTGTGGATGCGGATGGAGCCGCCGCCGATCTCGCTGCCGTTGAGCACCAGGTCGTAGGCCCGGGCCAGGGCGCCTCCCGGGTCCGAGGCCAGCATGTCCATCTGGCCGGGCTGGGGCGAGGTGAAGGGGTGGTGGCGGGCCACCCAGCGCTTGTCTTCGGGGTCGAACTCCAGGAGCGGAAAGTCCGTGACCCAGAGGGGCGCGAACACGCCGTCGTCGATGAGGCCCAGGGCCTCGGCGATGCGCACGCGCAGGTTGCCCAGGGCCGCGTTGACCACGTCCGGGGCCGCGGCCTGGAAGAACACGATGTCGCCCGGGACCAGGCCCAGGCGCTCGGCGAGCCCGTCGCGCTCGGCCTGGGACAGGAACTTGGCGATGGGCGACTGCCACTCGCCCTCCCTGATCTTGATCCAGGCCAGGCCCTGGGCCCCGTAGATCTTGACGAACTCGGTGTGGTCGTCGATCTCCTTGCGGCTCATCTCGCCGCCGCCGGGCACGCGCAGGGCCTTGACCAGCGGGGCCTTGGCAAAGAGCTTGAACTCCGAGCCGCGCACGATGTCCGTGCACTCCACGAGCTTCAGGTCAAAGCGCAGGTCGGGCTTGTCCACGCCGTAGTCGCGCATGGCCTCGTGCCAGGTCATGCGCGGGAAGGCCGCGGGCAGCTCGTGGCCGATGGTCTCGCGGAACAGGGCGCGCACCATGTCCTCGGCGAGATTCATGACCATGGCCTCGTCCGCGAAGCTCATCTCCACGTCGATCTGGGTGAACTCGGGCTGGCGGTCGGCGCGCAGGTCCTCGTCGCGGAAGCACTTCACGATCTGGTAGTAGCGCTCCATGCCCGCCACCATGAGCAGCTGCTTGAAGAGCTGGGGCGACTGGGGCAGGGCGTAGAAATTGCCCTGGGACAGGCGGCTGGGAACAAGGAAATCGCGCGCGCCCTCGGGCGTGGACTTGGTGAGCACCGGGGTCTCGATCTCCAGGAAGCCGTGGCCGTCCAGGAAGCGGCGCACGCTCTGGGCCGCCTTGTGCCGGAGCACGAAGTTTCTGGCCAGGCGGGGCCGGCGCAGGTCCAGGTAGCGGTGCTTGAGCCGCAGCAGCTCCGAGGAGTCCACCCGGTCCTCGATGGGGAAGGGCGGAGTCTCGGCGGTGTTCAGCAGCTTCCACTCCCGGGCCACGATCTCCACCTCGCCGGTGGCCAGGTTGGGGTTGCTCATGCCCTGGGGCCGGGCGCGCACCTCGCCCCTCAAGGCCACCACGTACTCCACGCGCAGGGCGTGGGCCCGCTCGTGGGCCTCGGGGAACTCGGGGCTGAATACGCACTGGGTCAGGCCCTCGCGGTCGCGCAGGTCGATGAAGATGAGGCCGCCGTGGTCGCGGCGGAACTGGACCCAGCCCATGAGGCAGACCTGGGTCCCGATGTCCGCGGCCGTGAGCGCGTTGCAGTGGTGCGTGCGCCGCCAGCCGCCCAGGTCCTCGATGACCCGGTACTCGTCGTAGGAGCGTTCTTCCTGGAGGGGTTCGGACATATGTTCCTCGTTATTCCTCGGAGCGTTCGGGCAGGGCCGCCACAAGCAGGCCCTCGGCTCCGGACACGGCGGTCATGGACAGCAGGCGCTCCCGGGACACGGCGCGCTGGTCGCCCGCGCCCTCCATGTCCTTCACGAGCACCAGACCCTTGTCGTATTCCTCGCTGCCGATGATGAGCGCCAGCCTGGCCCCGCTCTTGTTGGCGCGCCGCAGCTGGCTCTTCATGCTCCCGGCGGCGTAGGAGACCTCGCCGGACAGGCCGTGCCCGCGCAGGCCCTGGGCCAGGAGCAGGGCCTGGTCCACGGCGCGGCCGTCCAGCACGGCCAGGTAGAAGTCCGGCCGGTACTGCGGACACTGGGCGAGGAGCAGGGCCAGCCGCTCCATGCCGCAGGCGAAGCCCACGCCCGGCACGTCCGGCCCGCCCAGGGACTGCACCAGGCCGTCGTAGCGGCCGCCCCCGGCCACCGCGGTCTGGGCCCCGATCTCGCCCGAGGTGATCTCGAAGGCCGTGCGCTGGTAGTAGTCCAGCCCGCGCACCAGCCGGGGATTGAGCGTGTAAGCCACCTTGGCCGCGTCCAGCAGGGACTTCACGGTGTCGAAGTGCTCCCGGCAGCAGCCGCAGATGTGCGCGCCCAGGGTGGGGGCGTCCCTGGTCAACTCCCGGCACGCGGGCACCTTGCAGTCCAGCACGCGCAGGGGATTGGTCTCCACCCGGCGGCGGCAGTCCTCGCACAGGCCGGTCTGGTCCAGGCCCGCGAAGAAGTCGGAAAGGGCCTTGCGGAACAGGGGGCGGCACTCGCGGCAGCCCAGGGAGTTCAGCTCCACGGAGAGCCGCGTGAGGCCCACGTCCTGCAGGAAGGCGCAGAGCATGAGGATGAGCTCGGCGTCGGCCTGGGGCTCGTGGGCGCCCAATATCTCGGCGTTGATCTGGTGGAACTGGCGCTGGCGGCCCTTCTGGGGCCGCTCGTAGCGGAACATGGGGCCGAAGGTGCAGTACTTGCGCACCTGGCCCGGCTGCCAGTCCCCGCCCTCGATGAAGGCCCGCATGACCCCGGCCGTGGCCTCGGGCCGCAGGGTGAGGAGCCTGCCCTTGCGGTCCGGGAAGGTGAACATCTCCTTGCCCACCACGTCCGTGTCCTCGCCGATGGACTTGGCGAAGAGCTCGGTGTGCTCGAGCAAAGGCGTGCGCAGCTCGCCGAAGCCGTAGCGGAAGAAGACCTCTCGGGCCCGGGCCTCCAGGAAGGTGAACTTGGCGGCCTCGTCCGGGAACAGGTCGGTGAAGCCCTTGATTTTCTGAATCTTCATGGTTGGGGAAACCCCTTGCTCCACAACGGGTGTCAAACCGGGCAAGCCCCGGCCGGTGCAAACGAAAGTGGTTAGACCATCAAGGGGCCGGTTGTCAAAAAGGGAAAGGCCATGGCATGGAACGGACGGGGCGCACCCGCCCAGGAGGAACCCATGCCCTTCGTGAACATCAAGATCACCCGCGACACGGTCACGGCCGACCAGAAGGCCCTGCTCATCCAGGGCGTCACGGACCTGCTCCGGGACGTGCTCGGCAAGAACCCGGCCACCACC
>JAWRKD010000063.1:0-16184 GCA_040307135.1 Desulfovibrionaceae bacterium | reverse complement strand
TAGACCAGCTCCCAGGCCCGCAGGTATTCCTCGCGGTGTTCGCGCTTCCAGTCCTCCGGTGCCAGGAGCCGGGTCTGGCGGCCGCGCTTGTCGATGCGCAGGGGGCCGGAGCGCAGGATCTCCCGCAGCTCCTTCACCCTGTCCACCAGGCGCTGGACCTCGGGCGAAAGGATCACGTCCACGCCGATGACCACGTCGTCAGGATCGCGGGGCGTGTCCGGCCCGGCCTTCTCCTGAATCCGTTGGCCGGAATCCGAGGCTCCCAGGGTCAGGGCCGGGGGCAGGCCCGCCAGGATCCACTCCCGCAGGTCGCAGCCCAGCCGGACCGCGTCGCCCGGGTCCTTGCCCTCGGGCACGGGCCAGCGCCGGGCCTGGGGATAGGTCTGCCTCCACCAGGACCAGCCCCGGGCCCCGGCCTCGTCGAAATCCAGGGCCACCAGGATGCGCAGGGCGCGGGAGAGCAGGGCGTGGGCCGCGGCGTCCGGCCGTCCGGCATTGGTCAGCACGGCGCAGGCCGTGACCAGGTCGCCGGCGGCAAAGGCCACGGCCAGGGCGTCCAGCTCGGCCTCCACCACGACCACGGCGCGCGGATCCTCCCCGGCCAGGAGCGCGGGCATGGCCGAACCCTCCACCACCATGTACTTGTCGCCCCAGGCGGCCGCGTCCTCGTCGGAACGCCGCACGCGCAGGCGCAGGGGCGCGCCCTGGGCGTCGAAGGCCGGGATGAGGATGCCGCGCGGCAGAAACAGGGAGCGCTTGAGCGTGACGGTCCCGTCCTGGGCGGTCATTTTCCGGGGCGGCAGGCCCCAGGCCGAGCGGGCCCGGATCAGGCCCATGCGGCCCGGGTCGCCCTCCAGGAAGCCCAGGGAGAAGCGCGCCGCGGCCTCGGGCGGCAGGCCCCGGGACGTGAGCCAGGCCTGGGCCTCGGGATGGGCCGGGAGAGCGGCCCGGGCTTTTTCCACCAGGGAGGCGGCGCGTTCGCGCCAGAGGGCCGCAGGGGCCTCCGGGGAACGGGGCTCGAAGGCCGGGCGCGCGGCCGGGCGGGGCAGGGGCGGCAGACCGGGCCGCCGGGGGGGCGGCTCCACCTTCAGGGCCTTGCAGGCCTCGGCGAAGTCCAGGCCCTCCACGTCCAGGAGGAACTGGAGCGTGTCCCCGCGCCGGCCGCACTGGCGGCAGTACCAGGTGCCGGGAACCCCGGCCCTGGAGCAGGCCGGTCCCCCTTCCTGGCTGGGCCAGATCCGGAACCGGTCCCGGCCGCCGCACAGGGGGCAGGGGCAGGCGTGCTCGCCGCCGTGGGTGGCTGCCTGGTACACGGGCTGCAGGCCACGGGAGCGGAGCAGGCCGATCAGGTCCGCGGCCATGTGAAACCTCCCATCGTCCGGAAACCTCCCATCTTCTTTTTTATCCTATCCATCATTATTCATTAAAGAATAAGTGTACATGGGAGCATGGGACGGTTGCGTGACGTGATGCGTCAACCCCCGCATCATGCGCGCGCCCGTGGCAAGAACGGCTACGGAAGCTCCCAACCTCCCGGCGCAGCATTAGATGCAACGATTTCAAAGCGTTGCCTGCTTCGCAAGGCCGCAAAACATGGGAGGTTCCGGGACCTTCGCCTAGTCAAAGAGCTTCCTCCGCTTGGTCTCGGCCTTGGCCTCCTTGTCCTTTTCCGCGTCCTCGGCCATCTCGGCCTCCACGGCCTCCAGCAGGCGCACGCCCAGGTAGACCATGGAGCCGGATTTCTTGCGGGGGATGCCCTTTTTGGTCATCACGTCCCCGAAGCGCCGGGGGCTGTAGGAGTAGGAGGCGTCCACGTTCTTGTGCAGCCACCAGTTGAAGGCCTGGAGCAGGGTGCTGGCGCCCACCCGGAGCTCCGATTCCTCGCCCTCGGGAACCCGCTCCACCTCGCAGCACTCGCGCAGGAAGCGGCCCACGTCGTCGAAGGAGTCCCGGCGATCCCGGGTGCAGGCCAGCACCGACTCCGGCGGGTTGAGCCCCTCGCGCTGGTAGGCCAGGCAGCCGCGCACCATCCAGGCCAGGATGCCCGGCAGCTCGGCCAGGAGCTTGTATTCCATCTGCGGGTCGCGCTGCCGTTCGTCCGGGCTGGCGGGATTGTCCACGAAGCGGATCTTCCAGGGCACGGCCAGGAGCCGGGTCCAGAAGGCGTCGTCGTCGGCCCGGGCGCGCGGGATCTCGTTGGTCAGCAGGAACAGGAGGTGGGTCTGCTTCCAGGAGGTGTAGAGCTTGTCCTGGAGCCCGCGGGCCTGCAGGTAGCTGCCGCCGGTGAGGTACTTCACCTTGGACATGGCGAAGCGCTGGCCGTCCTCGGACTCCATGGCGAAGGCGATGCGCTTGCCGCGCAGGGAGAGCACGTCCGGCGAGGGGGCCGAGCTGTTGCGCGGCACCTTGGAGTCCAGGAGCATCTCCGTGGGGATGGTGTTGGCCAGGTCCCCGCCCAGCACGGCCATGAGGGTCTTGAGCAGGGTGTCCTTGCCGTTGCGGCCCCGCGCCCCGAAGAACACGAACCAGACGTGATCGTCCCGCGCTCCCAGGATGGCGTAGCCGAAGACCCGCTGCAGGAAGGCCACCATCTCCCTGTTGCCGTCATGGCAGGAGAGCAGGAACCGCTCCCACTCCGGGCAGGGCACGTCGATGCCCTGCCATTCCACGGGGCTGGCGTTGAGGATGTAGTCCTCGGGCCTTCCGGGCCGGGAATCCCCGGTGCGCAGGTCCACCACGCCGTTCTTCGTGGCCAGCAGGAAGGGCTGCTGGTCCAGCTCGTCGCCGGTGATGGAGAGCGGATCCCGGATGGTGTGCGTGCAGATGAGCAGCTTCTCGCGGCCGGCCGTGTCGCGCAGGGTGGCCACCCGGCCGAGGATGGACTTGCGCAGCTCCTCGTTGGCCTTCTTTTCGGCGTCGGTCAGCTCCTCGGCCTGCTTGGTGAGCTTGGCCACCAGGCGCAGGTACTGCTCGCAGACCGTCTCCACCTCGGCCAGGGCCGTGTCGTTGATGTCCTCCTCCCAGTGGTGCCCGGCCCATCGCAGGAACCGCCCCCACCGTTTCACGAAAATGAACCTGCCGCGCTGCAGGGCGTTGAAGATCATGGCGTCGCCCACGCGGTTTGCCCGGAAACATTGAAGAATGAAGTCGTCGGACAGCGGCTCTGGAGCCTTTTCGGGCTCCTTCTCCGCTTCCTCCTTCACCCTGGCCTCGACCTTTTTCTTGATGTCGTCAGAGGACATGCGTCACCCTCCAAGTCTTCCGATTTTCCACCGAAAAGTTTCCGCAAAAATCCGCGACCCCTCGCGGTGTTGCCGACCCCTGTGCAACAGGGGAGGGGAAGGACCCGCAGCCTCCAGACCGGGCCTTGGGACCATCTGTTTGACCTTCGGGAAAAGGGGAGGAGGGGCGCGCGCGGGGAGGCCTTGGCCAGCGCGCGAGGCGCGCGAGCGGATGCGGCCGCGGCCATGCGCTGGCTTGCCTGTCCGCATGAGCTCGCCGGTCCTGCCTTGCCCCAGGCTCTGTCGGCGGCCGTGATCTGATGACAGGATGCAGGGCAAGGGGGCAGGAGGCCCGGGCCGGATCTGGACCGGGGGAGCTCTGCCCGGTTTATGGCCGGGGGGCAGGCGGGGGGCAGAATGGGGATTGAACCAAAGAAGAAGGGGGCGCGCTGCGCGCACCCCCTTGTATTCCGTGGTGCGCCCGAGAAGATTCGAACTTCTGGCCTACGGATTCGTAGTCCGGCGCTCTATCCAGCTGAGCTACGGGCGCATTGGGAAGAGACTTCTTATGCACATTCCCATCGGACGTCAAGCCCTTTTCCAACCCCTTGCCAAACCGGCCCCCCGGCCCCATGTTCCGGCCATGCAGACGCTCGCGAATCTGGTGGACGCCACCCTGGCCGACCTGAACACGCTCCTGGCCTCCAACGACCCGAGCCGCATCGCCGTGGCCTGGACCGGAGGCAAGGACTCCAGCGTGGCCCTGTTCCTCTGGCGCTCCCTGCTGCGTTCCCGTGGCCTGGGCCGGGCCAGGGCCCTGAACCTGGACACCGGACTCAAATTCCCGGAGATCGTCGCCTTCCGCGACCGCCTGGCCGAGGAATGGGACATCGACCTGCACATCGCCCGGCCCGAGGTGGATCTGTCGTCCTACCCCGTGGCCCGGGACAAGGTGGCCTGCTGCAACGACCTGAAGATCGCGCCCCTGCACAAGGCCCTGCGCGGCCTGGGCATCGCCGTGCTCATCACGGGCCTGCGCCGGGACGAGCACGCGGCCCGCGCCCGGATGGGCTTCCTGGAGGAGCGCCTGGAGCCCCCGCACCTGCGCGCCAATCCCCTGGCCGCCTGGACCGAGATGGATGTCTGGGCCTTCACCCTGGAGCGCGGGCTGCCCTATTGCTCCCTGTATGATGCGGGGTACCGCTCCCTGGGCTGCCGCCCCTGCACGCGCCTGGACCTCGAGTCCGAGCGTTCGGGCCGGGATCAGGACAAGGAGCAGCGCATGGAAGAACTCCGGAGTCTGGGCTACTTCTAGCCATACCGCGTTTCTTTCGCCTTTCCGCAGAGGGGTGAAGCCCCCGGCTTCTTGGCTTGGCCCGTGAAATGCGCTATCGCCACGGGATGCGCGGAAACGAGTCAGGCATTGTGCGGCGGCGCACCAAGGAGGTGCGCGTGGGGCCGGTGGGCATCGGCGGGGACAACCCGGTGCGCGTGCAGAGCATGTGCAACACGGATACCCGCGACGTGCTTTCCACCACGGCCCAGGTGCGAGCCCTGGCCGCGTCCGGCTGCGAACTGGTGCGGCTGGCCGTGCCCGACGAGGCGGCGGCTGCCGCCCTGCCCGCCATCCGCACGGACTCGCCCGTGCCACTCATCGCGGACATCCATTTCGACTACCGCTTGGCCCTGGCCGCCCTGGACGCGGGCCTGGAGGGCCTGCGCATCAACCCCGGCAACATCGGCGGCGCGGCCCGGGTGGACGCCGTGGTGGCCGCGGCCAAGGACCATGGGGCCGCCATTCGCATCGGCGTGAACTCCGGTTCCGTGGAAAAGGACCTGCTGGCCCGCTTCGGGGGCCCCACGCCCGAGGCCATGGTGGAGAGCGCGCTCAGTCACGTGGCCCTGCTGGAGAAGCGCGGCTTCGACCAGATCAAGATTTCGCTCAAGTCCTCGTCCGTGCTCGCCACCATCGCGGCCTACCGCCTCCTGGCCGGGCGCGTGGACTACCCCCTGCACATCGGCATCACCGAGGCCGGGACGCTCGTGCGCGGGGCCGTGAAATCCGCCGTGGGTCTGGGCATCCTGCTCTGGGAGGGCCTGGGCGACACCCTGCGCGTGTCCTTGACCCACGACCCCGTGGCCGAGGCGGGCGTGGCCTGGGAGATTTTGCGCTCCCTGGGCCTGCGCGCCCGCGGCCCGGAGATCGTGTCCTGCCCCACCTGCGGCCGCACGGAGATCGACCTCATCCGCTTGGCCGAGCAGGTGGAGGAGCGGCTGCGGCCGGTGACCGAGGTCTTCACCGTGGCGGTCATGGGCTGCCCGGTGAACGGCCCGGGCGAGGCCCGCGAGGCCGACATCGGCATTGCCGGGGGCCGCGACCTGGGCATCATCTTCCGCAAGGGCGAGGTGTTGCGCAAGGTGCGCGGCAACGAGAACCTGCTGCCGGAATTCATGAAGGAAATCGAAAAATTCCTGAAGGAAAGGAGAAAAGATACCCCATGCGACTGAGCCGCTATTACGTCCCGACCCTCAAGGAGGACCCGGCCGAGGCCGAGGTGGTCAGCCACAAGCTCCTCATGCGCGCGGGCATGATCCGCAAGCTGACCTCGGGCATTTACACCTACCTGCCCCTGGGCCTGCGCGCCCTGAACAAGGTGGCCGACATCCTGCGCCAGGAGATGAACCGCGCCGGGGCCGTGGAGATCCTCATGCCCTCGGTGCAGCCCGGCGACCTCTGGAAGGAGACCGGCCGCTGGGAGTTTTACGGCAAGGAGCTGTTGCGCTTCAAGGACCGCCACGACCGCGACTACTGCCTGGGACCCACCCACGAGGAGGTGGTCACGGACCTGGTGCGCGGGGAGATCAAGTCCTACAAGCAGCTGCCCGTGAACCTCTACCAGATCCAGACCAAGTTCCGCGACGAGATCAGGCCCCGCTTCGGCCTCATGCGCGGCCGCGAATTCGTCATGAAGGACGCCTACTCCTTCGACAAGGACGAGGCCGGGGCCGAGGCCAGCTACCGGGCCATGTTCGAGGCCTACACCAAGGCCTTCCGGCGCCTGGGCCTGAAATTCCGCGCCGTGCAGGCCGACTCCGGGGCCATCGGCGGCGACTTCTCCCACGAGTTCATGGTCCTGGCCGACACCGGCGAGGACACCATCGCGGTCTGCCGCGACCCCAAGTGCGGGTTCGCCGCCAACCTGGAAAAGGCCAAGGTGAAGAAGCCCCAGGCCGCGTGCGCCTGCACGGCCGAATGCCCGGCCCTGGAGACCGTGGCCACGCCCGGCGTGCACACCGTGGAGGAGCTCTGCACCTTCCTCAAGATCGAGCCCGCGGCCGTGGTCAAGACGCTGCTCTTCGACGCCGACGGCAAGGCCGTGGCCGCCCTGGTGCGTGGCGACCGCCAGCTCAACGAGGTGAAGTTCAAGAACCTCCTCAAGTGCAACGACCTCAAGCTGGCGGACGAGGCCCAGGTGCGCGCCTGGACCGGCGCGCCGGTGGGTTTCGCCGGGCCCGTGGGCCTCAAGGTGGCGGCCGTGTACGCCGACCACGAGCTCTGCTGCTCCACGGACTGGACAGCCGGGGCCAACGCCGCCGACGCCCACGTGAAGCACCTGAGCCTGGGCCGCGACGCGCACATCGAGGCCTTTGCCGACCTGCGCGTCATCGAGCCCACGGATCCCTGCCCGGAATGCAGCGGCCCCATCGACTTCACCAAGGGCATCGAGGTGGGCCACGTGTTCAAGCTGGGGCTCAAATACTCCAAGTCCATGCAGGCCAAGTTCCTGGACGAGAACGGCCGGGAACAGCTCATGATCATGGGCTGCTACGGCATCGGCGTGTCGCGCATCGTGGCCGCGGCCATCGAGCAGAACCACGACGACAAGGGCGCCATCTTCCCGCCCTCCATCGCGCCCTTCGAGGTGGCCCTGCTTTCCCTGGGGGCCAAGGAGCCCGAGGTCCTGGACAAGGCCGCGGAACTCTACGCCGAACTCCAGAAGATGGGCGTGGACGTGCTCTACGACGACCGCGACGAGCGGCCCGGCGTCAAGTTCAACGACGCGGACTTGATGGGCTTCCCCATGCAGCTCGTGCTCGGCGGCAAGGGCCTCAAGGCCGGGATCATCGAGGCCAAGAACCGCAAGACCGGCGAACGCACCGAACTGCCCCTGGCCGGATTCGGCGAGGCCTTCGCGGCCTGGCGCAAGGAGATCTGGCAGGGCTGGGGCCTGGAATAGACCGGGGGCTGCGCGCCCCGGACCCCGCGCCAGGGCGCGGCCCTGGACCATATTGTGGCGCGTGAAAGGCGGAAGATTGTGCGCATTCTCACCGTCTCCGAACTGACCCGCGCCGTGAAGGACGCGCTGGAGGCCGAGTTCCCGTTCGTCTGGGTGCGGGGCCAGGTCTCCAACGTGGGCCGTCCGGCCTCGGGGCATGTGTATTTCACGTTGGGGGATGGCGAGGCGGTCTTGCAGGTGGTCTGGTTCAAGGGCAGCCAGTGGGGGCCGGACCAGGACGGGGTGCACCCCCTCACCGGCGAGGTCCTGGAGCCGGGCCAGGCCGGGCTGGCCGCGCGGCTCGCCGACGGCCAGGAAGTGCTCTGCGCGGGCCGCATCAACGTCTATGCGCCCAGGGGGCAGTACCAGCTGGTGGCCGAGCTGGTGCAGGAACAGGGTGTCGGGGATTTGCACCTGGCGTTCGAGGCCCTCAAGCGGAAGCTGGCGGACAAGGGCTATTTCGACGAGGACCGCAAGATGGTCCTGCCCAGGAGCCCGGAGCGCGTGGCCCTGGTCACCTCGCCCAGCGGGGCCGCGGTGCGCGACTTCCTGCGCATCGCCTCGGAGCGCGGCTTCGGCTGTGAGATACGGATTTTCCCGACCCCGGTGCAGGGCGACCAGGCCCCGGCCGCGATCGCCGCGGCCCTGGACGCGGTGAACGCCGAGGGCTGGGCCGAGGTCATCGCCCTGGTGCGCGGCGGCGGCTCCCTGGAGGACCTCTGGGCCTTCAACACCGAGCCCGTGGCCGAGGCCCTGTTCCGCTCGCGCATCCCGGTCGTCACCGGCATCGGGCACGAGCCGGACGTGAGCATCGCGGACTACGTGGCCGACCGGCGCGCGGCCACGCCCAGCCATGCGGCCCAGGATCTCTGGCCCCTGCGCGCGGACCTGGCCCAGGCCGTGGACCAGGCGCAGATGGGCCTGGCGCGGGCCTTCGAGGCCTGGATCAGCGCCAAGGAGACGCGCCTGGCGGAGCTGCGGCGCGGCCTGGCTTGGCTTTCGCCCGTGCAGCGCATGGAGCGGCTCCTGGAGCGCTTCCAGGATGCGGCGCGGCGGCTGGTGCGCGCGGGCGGGGACATGGTCAGGGAGAGAAGGGGAGAGTTGGCCGGGGCCGTGGACAATCTGCTGCACGGCCTGGAGCCTGCCCTGGCCGCGCAGGCCCAGCACCTGGCCGGGCTGGGCAGACGGCTGGCCAGTGCCGGGGAAACCCTGGTGCGGGAGCAGGGCAACGCCCTGGACCTGCTTCAGGCCCGGCTGGCGGGCCTGGACCCCGAGGGGCCGCTGGAACGCGGCTACAGCCTCGTGACCGTGGCGGCCAGCGGGACTTTCCTGCGCAGCGTGGCCGAAGCCGCGCCGGGCCAGGAACTGGTGGTGCGCGTGCGTGACGGCCGTCTGAGCGCGACCGTGGACGCGGTGGAGCCGGACTGATGCGGCGGATTTTCGTCTTTTTCCTGCTCTTCTGGCTGGCGGCCGCCTCGGCCCGGGCCGAGGTCCGGCTGGAGACGCCGGAGCGCGCGGGGCTGGGCCAGCCCTTTGTGGCCCGCATCGTGGCCGACGCGCCCTTCACCAACCCCGAGCTGCGCTGGCTGGAGCGCGAGGTGAAGCCCACGGTCAAGGCCCAGGCCGGGCTGCTCGTTGCGGAAATTCTGCTCGGCACGGACGTGCTGGAGGATCGGCCCGGCATCCGCGAGGTCACGGCCACGGTGCAGCAGGGCGGCCGGGTGCTCACCCTGCGCGGCCGGGTGGAGATCGAGCCCCGCGCCTACCCCACCCAGGAGCTGACCCTGCCGCCCAAGATGGTCACCCCGCCCCAATCCGAGCAGGCGCGCATCGCCCGGGACCAGGAGGAGACGCGGCGGGTCAAGGACCTGGCCAGCCTGCGTCAGTTCTGGACCCTGCCCCTGGCCCGGCCCGTGCCCGGGAGCATCGAGAGCGTCTATGGCGCGGCCCGGGTGCTCAACGGCCAGCCCAGGAATCCCCACCGGGGCCTGGATTTCGAGGCCCAGGCCGGGGACCCGGTGCGGGCCTGCGCCACGGGCACGGTTGTTCTTGTGGCCGACCAGTACTATGCTGGAAAATGTGTGTTCGTGGACCACGGCAACGGCGTGGCGAGCATGTATTTCCACCTTTCCGAGGCCCTGGTGCGTCCGGGCTACCGGGTGGACCGGGGCGAGGTCCTGGGCAGGGTGGGGTCCACGGGCCGGGCCACGGGGCCGCATCTGCATTTCGCGCTGAGCGCGCAGGGGCGGCTCATCGACCCGCAGCCCCTGCTGGAGGAATAGGCCATGGCCAGGAAGGACGAGGGCTTCGAGAAGCGGCTCGCGCGGCTCAAGGAGATCGTGGAGACCCTGGAGCGCGGGGACCTGCCCCTGGAGCAGGGCGTGGCCCTGTACAAGGAGGGCCTGGCTCTGGCCCAGGCCTGCGGCCGCCAGCTGGAGTCCGCGCGCAACGAGGTGAAGCTGGTGAGCGAGGGCCTGCTCAAGGAATTCGAGGCCCTGGAGTCCGGCGATGACGATTAAGGAAAAGCTGGCCCAGCGGGCGCGGCTGGTGGAGGACTTCCTGGCCGCCTGCCTGCGCGGCCGGGACTTCCCGCAGCGGCTCCTGGCGTCCATGGAGTACAGCCTGCTGGCCGGGGGCAAGCGCCTGCGGCCCGTGCTGGCGCTGGCCTGGAACCGGGTCCTGGGCGGCCGGGACGCGGACGTGCTGCCTTTTGCCGCGGGCCTGGAGCTCATCCACACCTATTCCCTGATCCACGACGATCTCCCGGCCATGGACGACGACGACCTGCGCCGGGGGCGACCCTCCAACCACAAGGCCTTTGACGAGGCCACGGCCATCCTGGCCGGGGACGGCCTGCTGACCGAGGCCTTCGGATTCTTCTGCGACGCGGGCCTGGAGCGCGGCCTGCCCGCCGAGCGCGTGCTGCGGGCCGTGCGCCTGGTGGCCGGGGCCGCGGGCGCCGCCGGCATGGTGGGCGGCCAGGCCCTGGACATGGAATACACGGGCCGGGCGGGCGTGGCCCTGTCCGAGCTCCAGGACATGCACGCGCGCAAGACCGGGGCCCTCATCAGCGTGGCCTGCCGGGCCGGGGCCGTGCTGGCCGGGGCCTCGGCCGCGGACGAGGAGCGGGCTTACGCATTCGGCCGGGCCATCGGCGTGGCCTTCCAGATCGTGGACGACGTGCTGGACGTGGTGGCCGACGAAAAGACCCTGGGCAAGCCCGTGGGCAGCGACATGGAAAAGGGCAAGAACACCTATCCGGCCCTGGTGGGGCTTGACGAAAGCAAGCGCCTGGCCGGGGAGCACGTGGAGCGCGCCCTGGCGCTCCTGGCGCCCTGTCAGGGCGAGGAGGCCGCCTTCCTGGCCGGTCTCGCCCGCTACATCGTGGAGAGAGTGCACTGATGGCCGTGAAAAAGAGTGAGCTGCCCAACAAGTATTTCGAGGAGACCCGGCTCCTGCCGCTGATCAAAAAGCCCAAGGACGTGGCTGGCTTGAGCCGCGAGGAGCTCCAGACCCTGGCCGCGGAGCTGCGGCGCGTGATCATCGAGCAGGTTTCGGCCAGCGGCGGCCACCTGGCCCCGTCGCTGGGCGTGGTGGAGCTGACCCTGGCCTTGTGCCGGGTCCTGGACCTGGAGCGCGACAAGCTCGTCTGGGACGTGGGGCACCAGGCCTACGCCTACAAGCTTCTCACCGGCCGCCTGGACCGTTTCCACTCCCTGCGCAAGCTGGGCGGCCTGTCCGGCTTTCCGCGCCTGGCCGAGAGCCCCTACGACCACTTCGGCGTGGGCCACTCCAGCACCTCCATCTCCGCGGCCCTGGGCATGGCCCTGGCCCGGGACCTGGCCGGGCAGAAGCACGAGGTGGTGGCGGTCATCGGCGACGGCTCGCTCACCGCGGGCCTGGCCTTCGAGGCCCTGAACCAGGCCGGGGACATGGAGCGCAAGCTGGTGGTGGTGCTCAACGACAACGAGATGAGCATCTCCCGCAACGTGGGCGCGCTCTCGCGTTTCCTCTCGCGCAAGCTCTCGGCCCCGTTCCTGACCCGCTTCAAGCGCGAGGTGGAGGCCTTCCTCAAGCAGATCCCCAAGATCGGCGAGGATCTGGCCCTGTTCGCCCGGCGCAGCGAGGACGCCTTCAAGAGCTTCATGACCCCGGGCATGCTTTTCGAGGCCCTGCGCTTCACCTACGTGGGGCCCATCGACGGCCACAACGTGGAGCTGCTTTCCGACGTGCTGACCCAGACCCGGCGCATGGACCGGCCCGTGCTTCTGCACGTGCTGACCCGCAAGGGCAAGGGCTACGAGCCCGCCGAGACCAACCCCACCTATTTCCACGGCGTGGGCGGTTTCGAGCCCGAAACCGGCATGGCCATCAAGCACGGGCCCCAGCTCTTCGCCACCTACACCGAGGTCTTCGGCTCCACGCTTTGCGCCCTGGCCGAAAAGGACCGCAAGATCGTGGCCATCACCGCGGCCATGCCCGAGGGCACGGGCACGGACTCCTTCCGCCTGCGCTTCCCGGACCGCTTCGTGGACGTGGGCATCTGCGAGCAGCACGCCGTGACCTTCGCCGCGGGCCTGGCCACCCAGGGCTTCAAGCCCGCGGTGGCCATCTATTCCACCTTCCTCCAGCGGGCCTACGACCAGCTGGTCCACGACGTCTGCCTTCAGAACCTGAACGTGAAGTTCTTCCTGGACCGCGCCGGACTGGTGGGCGAGGACGGGGCCACGCACCACGGGGCCTTCGACCTCTCCTACCTGCGGCACGTGCCGAACCTGGTGGTCATGGCCCCCAAGGACGAGGACGAGCTGGCCCGCATGATGGCCACGGCCTTCGCCCTGGAAGGCCCGGTGGCCGTGCGCTACCCGCGCGGCATGGGCGCGGGCGCGGCCGTGGACCCGGCGCTGCGGCCCCTGGCCCTGGGCGAGGCGGAGATGCTCAAGCCCGGCAAGGACGCGGCGATCATCGCCGTGGGCTCGCGCGTGCTGCCCGCCCTGGAGGCGGCCCAGGAGCTGGAGGAGGCCGGGCTGGGCTCGGTGGCCGTGTGCAACGCCCGTTTCGTCAAGCCCCTGCCCGGGGAGCAGATCCTCTCCCTGGCCCGGCGGCACAAGAAGCTCCTGCTGGTGGAGGAGAACGCCCTGGCCGGGGGCTTCGGCTCGGCCGTGCTGGAGCTGCTGGCCGACCACGACCTGCTCTCCGGCCGCACGGTGCGCCGCCAGGGCCTGCCCGACGCCTTTGTGGAGCACGGCTCCCAGAAGGAGCTGCGCGAGCTCACGGGCCTGGACAAGAGCGGGATCAAGAAGGCGCTGGCCGAGCTGTTTTAAATTTTGGAGGGGGTATGGCCATAATACGATTGACAGTGGATGACGTTTTATTGATTCGCCGTCTAATGTCAAAAATGGAACTGGCGACACGAGACGCATTTGGCCAGACAGAACCCCTTAATATAAATGCTCTAGAATCAGCGATATTCCGGCAGCATACTGCCGCAGGAGGAGTATATAAATATACGAAGATTGAGGATATTGGAGCGAATTTATTTTATGGTATTGCGATGAACCATGCTTTTGAAAATGGAAATAAAAGAACGGCATTGGTTTCATTGTTAATATTTTTAGACAAGAATAAATATATTTTGGTTAATACAACAGAAGATGAATTATATGAATTTGCGCGCAAAGTCGCAAATCATGAGCTGCCTGTAAGAGAAAAAAGTGTTGATGCAGAAGTTAAGCTTATTGCATTATGGATAAAAGGGAAGATTCGTGAAATAGTTCTCGGTGACACAAAACTTGAATTTAGCCGCTTGAGGGAAATTTTAAAAGAATTTGGCTGCGAATTCGAAAAACATAAAGATAATTTTATTAAAATAAAACGAGGCGGATTGTCAGTTAAAACAGGTTATCCAAAGCAAAAATTTGATGTTGACGTGAAGGAAATTAAGCGAATCCGGGATGCTTTGCATCTTACTGAAATATACGGCACGGATTCTTCCGGATTTTATAACATGGATAGCCGAGTCGATAGTTTCGTTAACAAATACAGGAATCTGATGAAAAGGTTGGCCGAACTCTAACTGCGGGTTTTACTGCTTGCTGCCGCAGTTTTTTTAAATCCTTGCGCCAATCGGCCGGGAGTCAACTTCGGCGCATTGTCACGGCCGCAGGCCGTGGTCCAGGAAGTCCATGAGGTCCGCCTCCAGGTCCTGGAGGTGGAAATCCAGAAACAGCCGCTGGCGCACGATGCCGCCGATGGCCCCCAGGAGCAGGAGCGCCCCGCGCTCCGCGTCCATGGGCCGGATGCTGCCGTCGCGCGCGCCCAGGCTCAGGCCGATGTGCAGGAGTTCGCGCATCTTGTCCTGGACCCGGGCCATTTCCTCGCGGCAGGGCTCGCCCACCCCGGGCATGCGGTAGGGGTTGTTGCGGTGGATGAACTCGAACTCCACCTCGCGCTGCTCGTGGAAGCGGCAGTAGAAGCGCGCCAGCCGCAGGACCATCTCCCGCCCCGATTCCTGGGGCGAGAACACGAAATCCCGCCCAAGCTCCTCCAGAAACGACTGGCGGATGTCCTGGAAGATATGCTGCAGGAGCTTTTCCTTGCTGGGGAAGTGGCGGAACACGGCCCCCTGGGAGACCCCGGCCGCCTTGGCGATCTGGGCCACGGACACGCCGTCGAAGCCGGATGCCGCGAAAAGCCGCGTGGCCTCGCGCAGGATGTCCTGTTTCCGCCTGGTCATGGGGGCAAAATATCGCCCCTTGCCAGAGCTGGCAATGAGGCATATTCAGAAGCAATAGCTCTCTAAAAAGAGAGTGATTGCATTCTCTCTTGGGAGGGCGTGGATGCGACCACCCGCCGGACGACGGATGGCCGACGGCGGGCGAGAGGAAGGCGGGCAGCCATCCGCCCGCGCCGCCGGAACCGTTCAACAGGGAGCACGATCATGGATTTCATTCTTCCCATCGGCATCCTCTTGGTCCTGGCTGTGGGTCTCGGCTACTACTACGTGAAGCAGATGCGATCGCACTAGACCCGTTCCCCGGGGCCGGAAGCGCGTCCGGCCCCGGGCCGGCGGACTAAGCCCCGCAGCACTTCTTGAATTTCTTGCCCGAGCCGCAGGGACAGGGGTCGTTGCGGCCGGTCTTGGGTCCCTTGACCACAGGGTCGGCCCCGCGCACCCGCCCGCCCGAGTAGTACCAGACGCCGCTCCGGCGCTCGAATTCCGCCTTTTCGCGGTGCTCCTGGCGCGCGCCCTCCAGCTCGTAGGCCGCGGTGAACTCCACCTCGCCCCGGTCGCCGTCCTCCGAGGCCGCGTGCACCGTGAGTCCGAGCCAGGTGGCGGTCTCGGCCCACTGGCGCACGCCCTCGGCGTCGTGCTTGGCCTGGTCCTCGGGCAGCAGCGAGCGTTTCAGGTGCTCGGTTTCCTTGAGCACGTAAGCGGAATAGCGGGAGCGCATGAGGGCTTCGGCAGAGGCGGCCGGCGCCTCGCCGCGCACCACGGGTCCGCAGCAGGCCTCCAGGTCGCGGCCGGAGCCGCAGGGACACAGGGTCATGGTCATTTCTCCGTTTTTTGGCTAGTCAGGCCCGATGATCGCAGTGAACGCGCAGTGCTCCCTGGCCGAAGACGAGATCGGCTTCGCGGTCTCGCGCAGCCCGGGGCCGGGCGGACAGCACGTGAACACCACGGACACCCGCGTAACCTTGCGGTTCGACGTGGTCAACAGCAAATCCCTGTCCCCGGACCAGAAGGCGCGCATCCTGGCGCGGCTGGCGGGCCGCATCAACAGGGACGGCGTGCTGCGGGTCACGGCTCATGCCGAGCGCAGCCAGCGCGCCAACAAGGAGCGGGCCCTGGCCCGCTTCGTGGAGCTGCTGCGCGAGGCCCTGAAGCAGGAGAAGAAGCGGCGGCCCACGCAGGTCAGCCGGGCGGAAAAGCGCCGCCGTGTGGAATCCAAGCGGCAGCGCGCCGCGGTGAAGAAAGGCCGGGCGCGGCCCGGCGCGGAGGACGAATGAATCTCTCGGTTCTGGACGGCCTGGACAACGAAGGCCTGCGCGAATACATCCGCTCGCTCCTCTGGCAGTTCCGTCTGGTGGACGCCTTCTGGTTCCTCAAGACCGAGGAGGAGCACGGCCTGGCCTCGGCCGAGCTGCTCAACGAGCGGGTCTGGGCCAAGGTGGGCGAGCTGGGGGCCCGCGACCTGCTCAAGCGCTTCGGGCCGTTCGCGCCCGGGGTGGAGGGCGTGCTGGCGGCCTATCAGCTGTTCCCCTGGTCGCTCATGGTCGAGTACCAGGTGGAGCGCAAGGACGGCGAGCTCATCGTCAGCGTGCCCCGGTGCCCGGCCCAGGAGGGCCGCCGCAAGCACGGCCTGGGACCTTACGTGTGCAAGCACATGCATCTGGCCGAGTTCCAGGCCTTCGCCAAGGTCATCGACCCGAACGTGCGCGTGCAGTGCCTGTTCGCGCCCCCGGATGAGCACCCGGCGGACTGTGATTGCAAGTGGCGGTTCTACGTGGAACAGGCTTAGCTCAAGGGAATTTCAACGGCCCGCTACCAGGGCCAGAGGCGCTCCAGGGCTGCGAAGCTTATGCCCGCGCCCTCGATGCCCACCTCCATGGTCACGGTGAGGGGCTCGGGCACGCGGCGGAGCTGCTTGAACAGGGCCGGGTAGTCGATGCGGCCCTGGCCGAT
>JAWRKD010000062.1:0-5312 GCA_040307135.1 Desulfovibrionaceae bacterium | reverse complement strand
GTGCCCGCCGCCGTGGGCCGCGCGCAGGGCCAAATCGAAGTGCCGCAGGCCGAAGGACAGGCCCAGGTGCCGGGCCATGAGCGCGGCAACGGCCTCCACCCCGCCCTCCGCGGCCAGCAGGTCGATGCTCATGAAATAGGCTTCCTGCATGGCCTTGAGCGAGTGCCGGATGCTGCACTCGTCCTCCAGCACCGAGCCCAGGCCCAGATGCTGGAGCAGGGCCTCGAAACGCACCAGGCAGTCGCTACGCAGCCGCTCCAGCTCGGACTCGCGCAGTCCGAGCACGGTCCGCAGGCGGTGGTTGAAGCGCACGGCCGAGAACGGCCCCCGGGACGGGGACAGCTCCACCTCGGCCCACTGGGTGGCCAGGATCACGGCCTGCTGCAGGGGCGTGCGCTCCTCCAGGCGGTCCATGTCGTGGTGGGCGCAAAGCCCCTCGCCGATCTCCGGGGGCAGGCCCCACTTGGCCAGAAGCAGGCGGGAGAGGTCCGGATGGTCCAGGCCCCAGGCCTCGCTCTCGTTGCGCAGCTGGCCCGGGGCCAGGCAGAGCAACGGGGCCGCGCCCTCGCGCCGGGGCAGCAGGTCCGGGGACACGGCCTGGAGAAAGAGCAGGGACACATCCTTGAGCAGGGCGCAGAGATAGGCCAGGTCGGCCTGTTCCGGGCAGAGGCGGCGGCCCAGCGCCTCGGCGGCCACCGCGGACCAGAGCGTGAGACGCCACTCCGGGGCCGGGTCGCGGCCCTCCCCGTTCAGGGCCCGCTCCTGGTCCTGGCGCAGGGACACGAGCAGCGCGGTCTTGAACAGCTCGCGCGCGCCCAGGACCACCGCGGCGCGCTGGATGTCCGAAACCTTCTGGGCCTGGCCGTAGAACGGCGAATTCACCAGGGAGAGGACCGTGGCGGCCAGGGCCGGGTCGGCGCGGATGATCTCGGCCAGGACCTGGAAGTCGGGCTCGGGCCGGGCCGCCTCCGTCATGAGCCTGAGGATCACGGGCGAGAGACTGAAGCGGCGCAGGGTCTGGGGCGAATCGAGAACCTGGTCCAGGGGCATGGGCCTGACCTCCCTGGCCTCACTTGCGCCGGGCCAGAACGAAATCCGCGGCCTGGCTCAGGATGTCCCGCTCGCGCCCGGGCGGCAGGCTCTCCAAGGCGCGCTTGGCCCGGCCCACGAAGGCCGCGGCCTCGGCGCGGGTGCGCTCGGCGTAGCCCCCGGCGCAGATGCGGCCCACCAGCTCGCGCTGGAAGGCGTCGTCCATGTCCCGGGCCGTGAGCCGGGCCAGGACCTCGGGCCCGTCGGCCTCCTCCTCCAGGAAGAGGATGAGCGGCCAGGTGATCTTGCCCTCGCGCAGGTCGCCGCCCGCGGGCTTGCCCAGGTCGGACTGGTCGGCCAGATAGTCCAGGGCGTCGTCCACCAGCTGGAAGGCGATGCCCACGTTGAGGCCGTAGTCCCCGGCCGCGTCCTCCAGGTCGCGCTCCGGGCTGGCCAGGGCCGCGCCGCAGCGGCAGGCGGTCTCGATGAGCCGGGCGGTCTTGCCCACGATGATGGCCATGTAGGCCGAGCGGTCGGGCCGGGGCCGGGCGCAGTGGGCCAGCTCCAGGATCTCGCCCGTGGCCGTGGACATGATGCCCTCGGCCAGGAGCGAGTTGATGCGCGGGATGCCGTAGTCCGCGCCCAGGCGGTTGGCCAGGGCCAGGAGCACGTCCCCGGCCAGGATGGTCTCGGTCTGGCCGAAGGCCAGGTGCGCGGCCGCCCGTCCGCGGCGCAGGTCCGCGCCGTCCAGGATGTCGTCGTGGATCAGCGTGGCCGAATGGAGCATCTCCAGGGAGCAGGCCAGGGGCGTCACCGAGTCCTGCCGGAAACCCAGGGCGCGGGCCGTGAGGATGGTGAGCACCGGCCGGATGCGCTTGCCTCCGCCCAAAAGCACGTAGCGGGCCACATCGCGCACGAGCCCGTCCAGCTTCCCGGTCTCGGCCTCCAGAAAGGCGTTGACGGCCGGAAGCTCCTGTTCGAAATAGGCCAGCAGATCGTTCATTGGTCCGGGTCACTGTTCCTGATTTCGGGCCGATTCGCAAGCACTTTCGCCGCGCTCAGCGGTTCATGAACAGGGCCGCGCAGGCCATGCCGAGCCGCGACAGGGCCAGGTCCGCGTCCCAGTCCTCGGGGGGCCGCGCGCCCACCCGGTTGGACACCGCCCTGACCTCCAGGAAGGGCACGCCGGCCTTGGCGCAGCCGTAGGCCAGGGCGAAGCCTTCCATGTTCTCCACGTCGGCCCGGAAGCCCTGCTCCAGGGCCGCGGCGCGGTCCGGCGTGCCGCTCACCCCGCTCACCGTGAGCGAGACCGCCTCGGGCCAGAACTTGGACACGCCCAGGTCCAGACGCTGCGCGGCCTGACGGGGGTGGAGGTCCAGGCGGTCCCAGACCGTGAAGCCCTGCACGTCGCCCTGGGCCAGGCCCAGGCCGCGGGGGTCCACCCCGGCCGGGCCCAGCAGGCCGTATTCCGGCCAGATCTCCTGGCGCACCACGCAGAGCGAGCCCAGGGCCAGGCCGCGCAGGTCGAAGGCCCCGGCCAGGCCCAGGTTCACCACGCCCTCCATGCCGGGCAGGGAGAGCAGCCGCCCCAGGGCCAGGGCCGCGTTGATCACGCCCACCCCGCTCACGCAGGGCACGATCTCCCGGCCGGCCAGGACGAAGAGCTCCTCGCGCCCCGGCTCCACCGCGGGCGGGTCCTGCAGGAAGCTCAACGCGCCGCCCATCTCCCGGGCCGTGGCCGTGACCAGCGCGATGGGCACGAACCGCTCCTACAGCCGCCAGAGTTCCAGGCCCAGGTCCGCGGCCTCGGCCCGGTCGAAGAAGCCCTTCACGTCCACCAGCAGACCGCGTTCGGGCCGGGCGAACCAGGTGCGCATCCCGGCCAGGGGAATCTTGCGGTAGGCCTCGTGGGCCACGGCCAGCACGAGCACGTCCAGGTCCCGCAGGTCCTCCAGGGCGGCCAGGGTCAGACCGTACTCCTCGTGGGCCTCCTCGGGATCGGCCAGGGCGTCGTGCACGAGCACCTTGATCCCGTAGTCCTCCAGCTCGCGCACCAGATCCACCACCTTGGTGTTGCGCAGGTCCGGCACGTTCTCCTTGAAGGTCAGGCCCAGGACCCCGGCGCGCGCCCCCTTCACGACCTGGCCCCGGTGGATGAGGCGCTTCACCGCGGCCTCGGCCACATGCTTGGCCACGGCGTCGTTGATGGTGCGGCCCGCCAGGATGACCTGCGGGTGGAAGCCCAGGCTCTCGGCCTTGAAGGTCAGGTAGTAGGGGTCCACGCCGATGCAGTGGCCGCCCACCAGGCCGGGCCGGAAGGGTAGGAAGTTCCACTTGGTGCCCGCGGCCTCCAGCACGTCCAGGGTGTCGATGCCCATGCGCTCGAAGAGCATGGCCAGCTCGTTCATGAGCGCGATGTTCAGGTCGCGCTGGGTGTTCTCGATGACCTTGGCGGCCTCGGCGGTCTTGATGTCGCGGGCGCGGAAGACCCCGGCCTCCACCACCTCGGCGTAGAGCCCGGCCAGCAGGTCGCCGCATTCCGGGCTCTGCCCGGCCACCACCTTGACGATCGTGGAGAGCGTGTGCTGCTTGTCGCCGGGGTTGATGCGCTCGGGCGAGTAGCCCACCTGGAAGTCCGGGCCGCAGGCGAGCCCGGATTCGCGCTCCAGGATGGGCACGCAGAGCTCCTCGGTGAGCCCGGGCCAGACCGTGGATTCATAGACCACCACGCAGCCCCTGGACATGTGGCGGCCCACGGTGGCGCTGGCCCCGGTCACCGGGCGCACGTCCGGGTTGCGGTGCCCGTCGATGGGCGTGGGCACGGCCACGATGATCACCCCGGCCTGGGCCAGGACCTTGGGGTCGGCGGAAAAGCGGACCGTGGTGGCGGCCAGGTCCGCGTCGGCCACCTCGCCGGTGCGGTCGTGGCCCGCGGTCAGCTCGGCCACGCGCTTCTCGGAGATGTCGAAGCCCAGGACGTCGAACTTCCGGGCCAGGGCCACGGCCAGGGGCAGGCCCACGTAACCCAGCCCCACCACGGCCACCTTGCTCTCGCGCCTCTTGAGCGCCTCCAGGGATACCATCGTCTCTCGCTTCCTTTGCGCCGCGCCCGCGGCCTCTGTGGACAACCGAGCCGAATCTCGGCTACCATTTCACATGCACACCAACTGGACCCTGCTCGTCACGGCCCTGGGCCTGGCCTTCGTCATCGAGGGCCTGCCCTATTTTCTCTTCGCCGAACGCATGCCCCGGGTCCTCCTGACCCTGGCCCGGCAGCCCTCGCGTCACCTGCGCATCCTGGGGCTCACGGCCATCATCCTGGGAATCCTGATGATCTCCCTGGGCCGCTCCCTCTAGGACGCCTTCTCGGCCACGTGCAGATAGACGATGCCCGAGAGCATGGGCACGTGGAAGACACGGCCGAAGCCCGCGTCCAGGAGTTCCCTGGCCAGGGCCCGCTCGTCCGGGAAGTTCCGGATGGTCTCGGCCAGGTAGCGGTAGGCCGAGGGGTCCCTGGAGATGATCCGTCCGATGCCGGGCAAGAGCTTGTCCAGGTAGAAATTGTAGAGCCCCTTCCAGACCTTGCGGCTGCCGGTGCCGAACTCCAGGATGCAGAACCGGCCGCCGGGCCTGAGCACGCGCAATATCTCGGCGTAGGCCGCGGGCCGCGGCAGGATGTTGCGGATGCCGAAGGCGATGGTGGCCGCGTCCATGCTGGCGTCCGGCAGGGGCAGGGCCCGGCCGTCGGCCTGCACCGGGAAGATGCGCTCGGCCCGGGCGCCGTCGAGCTTGCGGCGCTTGCCCACGGCCAGCATGGGCAGGGCGAAGTCCAGGGCCGCCACGCGCAGGCCCGGGTGCTGGCGCAGCAGTTCGCGCGACACGTCCAGGGTCCCGGCGGCCAGGTCCAGCACGCGGCCCTCCGGCGGCGGGTTCACGGCCCGCACCAGCTGGTGCCGCCACCAGATGTCCTGGCCCAGGGACAGGAGATGGTTCAGGAAGTCGTACCAGCCCGCGATGCGGCCGAACATGGCCGCGACCTTGCGGCCGTGGCTCTCGGCGGAGGTCTCGCTCACTCGCCGTCCCCGGGCAGGCCGCCGCCCTGGGACACGGCCCGCAACACGTCCTGGTAGATGGTCTGAAAGGTCTCCCCGAAGTTGGCCGGGGAGATGCGGCCCACCTCGATGAACTTGATGACCACTTCCTTGGCCACCTGCAGGGCCTGCTTCTCCAATTTTTCCATGCTGGCACCCCTTGTTCCGGGACCGGCCCGGGCCGGAAAAAAC
>JAWRKD010000061.1:0-26068 GCA_040307135.1 Desulfovibrionaceae bacterium | reverse complement strand
GGAAAACCTCGGGGGCGCTGTTTTTGAGGCGACGCGGCCAGCGCGGAATTTTCAGCGGCCTGTCACCGTTCGCGGCCCAAACGGCGGTCCAGGAGCAGCAGATCGGCGCAGGCCAGGGCCGTCATGGCCTTGAGCACGGGCACGATGCGCGGGATGGCGCAGATGTCGTGGCGGCCGCCCACCTGGATGGAGGCGGCCTGGCCGCCCGTGGTCACGGTGGGCTGCTCCACGGCGATGGACGGGATGGGCTTCACGTAGGCCCTGGCCAGCACGGGCTGGCCCGAGGATATCCCGCCCAGGATACCGCCCGCGTTGTTGGAGAGAAAGCCCTCGGGCGTGATGGGGTCGTTGTTCCGGCTGCCGAGCGAACGCGCGGCCCGGCAGCCCGCGCCGATCTCCACGGCCTTCACCGCGCCCACGCCCATGAGGGCGTAGGCCAGGCGGGCGTCCAGCTTGTCAAACACCGGCTCGCCCAGGCCCGGCGGCAGGCCCAGCACCTGAACCTCCACCACCCCGCCCAGGCTGTCGCCCTGGGCCTTGACCTGGCGGATGCGTTCCTCGAAGCGCGCCGGGGCCTCGGGGTCCGGGCTGAAGAAGGCCCGGCCCTGCGCGCCCTCGGGGTCCAGGACCTGGGCCTCCACCCCGCCCAGCTCCACGGTGTAGGCCAGGACGCTCACGCCCTCGGAGCGCAGCAGCTCCTGGGCGATGGCCCCGCCCGCCACGCGGCAGGCGGTCTCGCGGGCCGAGGACCGGCCCCCGCCGCGGTAGTCGCGCAGGCCGAACTTGGCCTGGAAGGTGAAATCCGCGTGCCCGGGCCGGAACAGGTCCTTGAGCTGGTCGTAGTCCCTGGAGCGCTGGTCCGTGTTCTCGATGAGGAAGCCGATGGGCGTGCCCGTGGTCCGGCCCTCGAACACGCCGGAAAGCAGGCGCACCCGGTCGGCTTCCTTGCGGGCCGTGCCGGCCAGGCCAGCGGAGCCGGGCCTGCGGCGATCCAGCTCGGCCTGGATCAGGGCCTCGTCCAGGTCCAGGCCCGCGGGGCAGCCGTCCAGGACCCCGCCCAGGGCCGGGCCGTGGGACTCGCCGAAGGTGGTCAGGCGCAGGATGGTTCCAAAGGTGTTGCCGCTCATGTGCGCTCCTCGTTGCTCACTTCCAGCACGTCGTCGGCATGGCCCAGAAGCACCAGGGTGTCGCCCTTGCCGAGCACCTGGTCCGGCTTGGGCACGAAGCTGAAGCGCGACTCGCCCTCGCGCTTCACGGCCACCACCTGGACCCGGTGCGTGGCGGGCAGGTTCAGGTCGCGCAGGGTCTTGCCGTGCCAGTGGTCCACCTTGATCTCCTGCACCAGCACGCCCTCGCCCAGGGGCAGATAGTCGAGGATGCCGGGCACGGCCATGCGGTGGGCCAGCTGGCGGGCCACGAACTGCTCGGGAAAGACCACGAAGTGCACGCCCAGCCGCTTGAGCACCTTCTCGTGCTCCGGGCTGATGGCCTTGACCCAGATGTTCTTGACCCCCAGCTCCTGGAGGTTCAGAGCCACCAGGATGCTGGCCTCCATGGACTTGCCGATGGAGACCACCACGTAGTCCAGGTTCTGGAAACCCAGCTGCTCCAGGGCCGCCTTGTCCGTGCCGTCGGCCTGGAAGACCTGGTCCAGCACGGCCTGGGCCCGGCGCACCATGGCCTCCTCGGCGTCCACGCCAACGGCCACGTGCCCGAGCTCCTTCACGGACTCGGCCAGGGCGAAGCCGAACTTGCCCAGGCCCACCACGCCCACTTCAATCTTCCTGGCCATGCGCCTCCCGCTGCCCTAGCCCATGGGCAGATCATTCTCCGGCACCCGGTAGTTCACGTCCGTCTGCCAGCTCTGGAGCGCCGACAGGAACCAGATGGGACCGAGACGGCCCACGAACATGAGCGCGATGATAACAAGCTTGCCGCCGGTCGTCAGCCGCGGCGTGAGCCCCAGGGACAGGCCCACGGTGCCGAAGGCCGAGACCGCCTCGAACAGGTTTTCCAGGAACTGGCCCTGGGCCAGCCTGTAGGGTGCGTCGCCGCCTTCGGTGACGGTGAGCAGCACGGCCCCGGCCGAGACCAGGAGCGTGGCGAAGATGACCAGGGTGAGGGCCCGGTTCAGGGAGGCCGGGCTCAGGGCGTACCAGCCCACGCGGGTCTGGGAGCGGCCCGTGATCTGAGCCCGGATGAAGCCCACCCAGGCCCGAAAGGTGGTGGTCTTGACACCGCCCGCGCAGGACCCCGGCGAACCGCCGATGAACATGAGCATGAGCATGCAGACCAGGGAGACGTTGGTCAGGTGGGTCAGGTCCAGGGTGTTGAACCCGGCTGTGCGGCAGGTCACGGACTGGAACAGGCAGGTCAGCAGGGTCTCGGACCAGCCGCCGTGGCCCTCGCCGCCGAACATCTCGGCCCCGAAGAGCAGCAGCCCGCCGCCCAGGGAGAGCGCAAGGCTCGTCTCCAGCACCAGGCGGGTATGCCAAGTGAGCAGGTGCGAGCGCCGCCGCAGGGCCTTGCGGCCCCGGCCCGCCAGCCGCCGGGCCAGAAAGCCCAGCTCGTTGAGCACGTAGAAGCCCAGGCCGCCCAGGGTGATGAGCAGCATGATCACCAAGTTCACGCCCCAGTGCCCGCGCCAGGCAGTGAGGTTGTCCGGGAACAGGGAAAAGCCCGCGTTGCAGAAGGCCGAGACGGCGTGGAACAGGGCGGCGAAGGGCGGGAAGCCCTGGGGATCGGCCAGGTGCAGCAGGGCCGCGCCGAAAAGCTCCACGGCCAGTGCGCCCAGGACCACCCGCAGCAGGAAGCGGCCCAGGTGGAAGGACGGATCGTGCAGGAGGCTCTGGCCCACGGCGATGCGGTCCGTGAGGCTCACGCGGCGGCCCAGGAGGTACACGGCCAGGCTGGTGTAGGTCATGATGCCCAGGCCGCCCAGCTGGATGAGCAGGAGGATGGCGCAGTGCCCGAAGCGGGAGAACTGTCCCCCGGTGTCCACCACGGTGAGCCCCGTGACGCAGACCGCGGAGGTGGCCGTGAACAGGGCGTCCACCCAGGAGATGCCCGGGGCCGCCAGGCTCACGTCCAGGGACAGGGCAAGGGAGCCGGTCAGGATGACCCCGGCGAACATCCAGATGGGCATCCAGAAGGGCAGGAATGCCTTGGAACGGCGCATGGCGGGGTTGTACCGCGAGTCCGGCCCGCGGGCAACCTGGGACCGCGCGGAAGGGGACGGACCGCCGCCCGCCCCCTTCCGGATCAGAGGCCCGGAGCTACTTCTTGACCGGCTTGGCCGGGGCCTCGGCAGGCTTCTTCTCGGCCATTTCGGCGGCGGGCCTGGGGGCCGGGACCGCGGCCTCGGCCTTGCAGCACTCCTCGGCCGTGGCCGGCAGGGACTTCCAGGACAGCTCCAGCACGAACTTGGACTTGTCCTTCTTCTGCTTGGCCTCCAGCTCCAGTTCCACCATGTCCGGCGGGGTCAGGGTCACGGACTCCTCGCCGTGCTGGATCACGATGGTCCCGGACTTGAGTCCCTTGACCAGGTCTTCCAGGTACTTGATGGCTTCCTTGGTCTCCACGTACTGCTCGATCTCGACCTTGCACTTTTCCTTTTCCATGACGCGCTCCTTTGAGGATGTGTCGATCATATCCGCAAACGCCCGCCTCAGGCCAGGGAGAGGAGGGCTTGGGCCAACAACGTGGGATCGAGCCGCGGCGCGCTCCCGGCCGTGACCAGGGGCAGGTCCAGGACCCGCACCCCACGCCGGGCCAGGGCCGCGGCGTCCAGACGGCCGCGGTACTCGCCGTTTTTGGAATCCAGCAGCACGAACTGGAGCACGTCGGCGTGCTTCAGGCGCCTGGGGTCGTCGCGCCGCAGGTGCCGGAGCAGGACCTCCACCTGACCGCCCAGGTCCAGGCCCAGGGCCTCGGGGTCCGTGCCCGTGCTCGGCACATAGACCTTGGGGCCGCGGGCGCGGGCCACGGCCTTGCCCACGCCTTGGGGCAGGATCGTGGCCACCAGGCTCGAATAGAAGCTGCCCGGGGCGTAGCAGACCAGATCCGCCGAGGCGATGAGTTCGCGCATCTTGGTGCGGATGGGCGCCTCCACGCGCTGCTCCGCGTCCAGCGAAGAGGACAGAAAGAGCTCCTGTATGGGGCTGTCCAGGGGCGGGCATTCCTTGCCCGTGAGCAGGTGCTGGCCCAGGACCAGGCGGCCGTCGGCCAGGCGCGCGCCCAGGTGCAGGTGCTTGTTGACCACGGGCCGCACCTCGCCGCGGGCCTGAATGAGCCGCGAAAAGATGTAGATCACCGGGTCGAACAGGCGGCGGTTGGTGAGGTAGCCCGCGGTGAGCACCAGGTTGCCGATGCTGGCCCCGCGCAGGTCGAAGTCCGCGGGCATCTGCTCCAGGAAGGTGGCCAGGTGGTTGCGGATGATCTTGCGCATGGGGTCCGGGATGCAGGAGACCAGGGGGTGGCGGCCCTGGGCCATGCGCAGGAGCTGGTCCTCCAGGCGGCGGCCATCGGCCGGGAAGCGGTGGGCGAAGAGGGCCACCACCTCGTGGTTGCCGCGCAGGGTGGTGTCGGCCAGGTCCATGAGCCGGGCCCGCACGTCGCCGATGGCCGGCATCTGGAATGCCTTGCGGATCTTGGCCGAGCTGCCGCCGGAGTCAAAGGGCGTGAGGATGTGCGCCGAATTGTGGGTGAAGTCCACCAGCCGCCGCGACAGCCCGCGCAGGGCCGTGCCGCCGCTGAAAAAGAGCAGGCGCGGCCCCAGCTCCGGGGCCTTCTGGAAGCGGGCCGTCTGGAGGGCGTCGGGCACCTCGATCTCGCGGCAGAGCGTGATCCGGCTCACCCCACCCTCCCCTCCTCCAGGAAGCGCACGCAGACGTCCGCGGCCCGGTCGAAGTCCACGCCGCCGCTGATCTCGATGAGCGCGGCGCGGGAGAGCAGGTCCACGTAGTCCTGCTCCGTGGGCTCGGGGCGGCCGTCGGAGAGGTAGAAGACGCCCGGGGCCTTGATGAAGGCGGCCAGGAGGTCGCGGCGGCCGGCCGGGTCCACCAGCCGGGCCGAAGCCGGCCCCTCGCCGCGCCGCCAGTTGAGGACGACCAGGCCCCGCATGGGCGCGGTGAGCTGGAAACGGCCGGGTCCGAAGCACTCCTCCACCAGGGCGTCGTACTTGTGCTCCAGCTTCCAGAGTTCCTCCGGGGTCATGTCCCCGAAGCGCCGCCGGTCCTCCGGGGCCACGATGCAGGCCAGGTCCGGGTTGTTCAGGGCCGTGCCGGGGTTGATGCGCGGCTGCTTGGCCACCCCGTGCATGCGCAGGCCGCGGCCCTCGCGCTCCACAAGCATGCGGTCGTTGGAGACGAAGGTCAGGCCGCGGCTCATGAGATGCAGGGCCAGGGTGGACTTGCCCATGCCCGAGAACCCGGCCAGGCTCAGGCCCCGGCCGTCGCGGGCCACGCCCGAGGCGTGCCCCAGAAGGCAGCCCCGGTTGAGCAGAAACTCGATGTGCCGGTTGTTGATGAAGTTGACCACCTGGTTGGCGTTGGCCGCGCACGGCCCCACGCAGGCGTTTTCGCCGCGGCCGAAGACGAAGACCATGCCCGTGAGGCGCTTGCGCACCACCCGGCCGCCCTCGATGTCCAGGAACTCCTCCTTGACCTTGGTCTTGCCCGGGTCCGGGGCCTTCTCCGCGTAGGCCAGCCCCCAGTCCGGGGCCGCGGCCTCGTGCACGGTGATCAGGATGTCGGCCGGGCCGGGGGCCACGATGAAGCTGGAAAAGTAGCGGGCCAGCTCGTCGCGCAGGGCCGGATCGCTGGTGCGGCATTCCAGGGAGCAGGAGCCCAGGTCCAGATGCAGGGCGTGAGTGGCGGGCGAGTCGCGGCGCAGGGCCGCCACCAGTTCGGCACGGGCGGGGGCGCTCACGGCCGCACCCTGGCCAGCACGTGTTCGGCGTAGAGCCCTGCGGCGTCCAGGCCGCGTGCCTCCAGCAGGCCTCGGAAACCGCCGAAGGCCGAGACCTCGAAGACGCAGGGGCCGTCATCGGTGAGGGCCACGTCCACGCAGGTGAAGTCCAGGCCGAAGAGGTCCTGGGCCTTCCGGGCCAGCTCGATGACCTCGTCCGGCGGGTCGAAGGGCGCGTACTTGCCGCCCGAGACCGTGGTGGTGTTCCAGGCCCCGTTCTGCTTGCAGCGGGCGTAGGTGGTCAGGTACTCGCCGCCCAGGAAGGTCACGCCCAGGTCCCGGCCGCGCAGGTCCACGGTTTTCTGGATGTACATGATGGGGTATTCGCGGGCATAGTCCGCGATGGTCTCGCGGGCCTCGGGGCCGGGCCGGAGCACGAACATGCCGCGGGCCTTGGAGGTGTAGAGCGGCTTGAACACGGCCTCGCCGTACTCCTCCACCGCAGCCAGGGCCTGGTCCACGTCCTCGGTGATGCTGGTGGGCGGCATGGGGATGCCCGCGGACTGGAGCGTGACGGTGCAGCTGAGCCGGTCCAGCACGCGCAGGATGCGCAGCGGGTCGGAGAACACCGGCAGCCCTCGCTCGGAAAGGAAACGCAGCAGCTCCAGCCGGTCCAGGAGGTCCGGGGAGTAGCGCGCGCCGATCTTCTTGATGACCAGGCCGTCCAGCTGCGAGAGGTCCGTGTCGCCGTAGAACGCCCGGCCCGAGGGTAGGTCCAGCCGGATGCGCTCGGGCTCCACCAGGAGCCGGTAGCCGGTGCGCGCGCCCAGCGCGTCGGCCAGAAGTTCCGAGGACCAGCCGCCCTTGGTGCCCACAACGCCGATTTTCATGCCGTGTCCTTGGTCTTCGTTTTCAGGAATAGAGCACGTCCACGGGCAGCACGAAGGCCTCCCAGGGGCTGCCCTGGTGCCGCAGGAACTTTTCCAGGAGATAGACGGCCCGCAGGTACATCTCCTCAGCGAAGTCGTGGTTCATCTCGAAACGGGTGGAGGTGTAGAAGGACCGCGCCAGGGCCAGGCAGAGCCGGGCCTGGTAGGTGGCGTCGCCGCGCCCCGCGGCCCACTGGGCGGCGAAGTCGTACATCCAGGCGATCATCCGGTTGAGCCGCACGCGGATCTCGGGCGTGAACACCGGCACCCGGAAATTGGAGACCAGGAACACGGCCACGTCCTGGAGGAAGTCACCGCGGCCCGAGCGGTAGAGGTCGATGAAGTGGATGCGCTGCTCGGCGTGGTTATAGACGACGTTGTTCAGGTTGAAGTCGCCGTGGGTGAAGACCGTGACCGGCGCGGTGAGGTCCTTTTCCAGTTCCCGGCAGGCGGCCAGCAGCTCCTCGGTGGAGAGGATGCCGGTCTCGCCGATGCCGCGGCGGGCGCGCCGGAACGAGGGATGCACCTGGAGCACGGAGTCCAGGCGCGAGGTGAGCTGACGCATGCTCTCCGAGGGCGCGGGCGCAGCCACCAGGGTGGTCTTCCAGATGTCGGCCAGGGTCTCGCGCAACACGAACCAGGCGTTCTCGATGATGTCCTCGCCAGCCGTGAGCAGGATCTCGTCCAAGGTGCAGCCGGAGAGGAACTCCACGAGCATGGAAGCGGTCTCGCCGTCCTCGTGGTAGCTGAATATCTTGGGTCCCAGGCCGGGGTAGATGCTGGTCCAGGACTCGATGTTCTCCCGTTCGCGGCGGATCTTGTGGACGTTGCCTTCCTTGAAGATGCTGCCCTGGGCAGGATCCATGCGCTGGTCCTTGGCGCTGACCCGGCTGATGCGGCAGCCCGAACGCGAGCCCCAGATGGACTGGAAGTCGATCTCGGACAGGGGCGCGTTGATGCCGCTCTTGCTCAGGGTCTGCTGCAGGGCCTGGAACTGCTCGATCTTGATCTTCTCGCCGATGATGGCGAAGATGAGGGCCTCGCCCACGTTGAGCAGCGAATCCCCGATGCGCTCCAGGTAGCGGATGATGAACAGCGCGGTGATGAGGTCCTCCACATGGAGGCCCGTGCGCAGCTCGGCCATGATGCGATCGAAGTTCTTCTTGTACATCCGGTCCAGCTCGAACTCCGAGCGGCAGATGGTCAGCGCCCCGGAGAGGTCGCCCTTGTCCCGCGAGGACTGGATCAGGGCCAGGCACTCCAGGATGTGGTCGATCATCTCCTTGTACTCAAAGCGGCCGAGGAAGCCCGGATCGTGGAAATAGCCCACTTGGCGCACGATGTTCACGCAGAAGTCCGCGATGCGCTCCAGGTTCACGCAGATGATCTGCACCGAGCGGATCTGGTTGAGGGCGTGCTTGGAGAGGTCCTTCTCCCGGTGGATGGTGGAGAAGCACTTGTTCTCGATGATGTTCTTGAGGTTGTCGATGTAATCGTCGCGGGACACGATCTTGTCGTAGAGATCGTGCGAGGGCGCGCCCAGGAACTCCCGGGCCGACTGCAACTGGTTGGACACCTCAAGGACGAGGAACTTGAAGTTCTCGCCGAGGCCTTCGATGGGCTGCATCATAGGAATTACGAGGAGATGGAGATGGAGTCCCCGGCCTTGAACGCCTCCCGCTTGCTCTCTTTCCAGGCGATGGACAGGTTGAGCTTGCCGCCGTCGGACTTCTTCTTGGCCTTCACCGAGAACTTGAGCAGGCTGGCGGGGTGGAGCACGATCTCCTGGCCCTCGGTGGTGAGGATGACCCGGCCCTTGTCGATGCCGTCGATGACGGACTGGAGGTAGTCCCGGATGGTCTTGGGGTCCTGCAGGGACTCGAAGGTGAATTTCTCGTCGCCCATGCGTGGCTCCTTGTGGCGGCTCAGCCGTTGAGCCGGTTTTTGTATTCCCGAATGATCCCGGCCTTGTCCATGCCGGCCAGGATGAGCTGCTTGTTGATGGAAAGGTCGTCCCAGGCGGGCTGGAGCCCGATCTCGCGCTCGGCCTTGAGGCTGTCCTGGTACTCCGGCTCCTTGACCTTCTCGCCCATGTGCGTGTCGTCGCCCATGAAGACGAGAAAGCGCCGGGCCGAGGGCCTGAGGGCGGACTGGGCCGCGTTCTTGCGGCTCACCACGCCGATGAGGAACTCGGTGTAGCGCTGGGACTGCGGATTCCAGATCTCGAAGCCGTCCACGTCGTAGTCCGCCAGGAGGATGGGCCAGAACTGCTCGGGATGCGGCACCACCACGCAGCCCCCCAGGGCCCGGGCCTCCTCGATGATCTCCGAGGTGCGGTAGAAGTAGCCCAGGGAGAAGCCGGTCTTGACCAGGGCCTTGACCTCCTTGAGGAAGGCCTGGGCCTTGTTGATGAGCCCGTCGCCGTAGCGCGGCCGCAGGGTGTCGAAGAAGTTGCGCACGAGCTTGTTCTTGATGGCGTCCGGCGGCACCTGGTCGCTGTGCCGTTCCAGGAGCTTCTCGATCTTGGCGGCGTAGGCCCGCACGAACTCCACCAGCACGGCGTCCGCGCCGGTCTCGCGGGCGGCCCTGTCCAGGCGCTCGGCGTGCGGCCGGGTGAGCGTGGACAGAAAGTCGAAGAGCTGGGAGGAGCGGTACTGGAAGGTGTGCGCCAGCATGGAGCGCAACACCCCGGCGTTCTCGCCGCGCAGGCGGCTCTCATGGAAGTGCAGCAGGAGCTGGACCTTCTGGTTGAAGCCCCGGGAATAGCAGTCCACCTCCACGCCGGCGTACGGACCCCAGTGCAGGAGCACGTTGTGCTGGGTGGGGATGATGAGCTCCTCCTCCCGTTGCGGGAAGGCCGCGTCGATGCGCCGGGCGATGAGATCCATGGGCACGAATTCCGGGTGCCAGTGGGTGGCCAGCACGGATTTTTCGCGGGGATAGGTGCGCGGCGGCCGCGCCACCCGCTCCACCTGCTCCGGGGTCAGGTCCTCGGCGATGACCCGGAAGAAGATCTCCTGGTCCTGCTCCGTGATCTCCGGGGAAACGTCCTCCGGCGACTCGGGCTGGCCGGCGGCGGCCGCGCGGCCCCCGCGCACGAGCTGTATGCCCTTCTTGGCGTCCATGGGGCTCACTTGTGGCGGGCGTGGCACTGGACCTTGACCCGGTCCAGCGCGGCGCAGGTCCGTTTCAGGGCGGCCAGGTCCCCCCGGCCCAGGGCCTGCCGGAACGCGGCCAGGGCCTCGGCATAGGGCGCGTAGTATTCGTCGCCCTTGCCCGGAAAGGCCATCATGAGTTCGGAATCGGCCAGGAACGCGGCGGCCGCGGTCTCCGCAGGCAGGGAACCGGCGGCCACGGCCTCCTGCACGGCCTTCCAGGAGAATTTCAGGCGCTTCTTCAGGGAGCCGTACCTGGGGCGGCCCGCGGCGGCACTGGCCGGGGTCCGGGCGGCCGCCTTGGCCGGGGTCCGGGCCACGGCCTCCTCGTGCTTGGCCTTGACCTTGACCACGGTGCGGCCTGCCTTGTGCTTGACCTCGATCTTGAGCTTGGAGCAGCCCCTGATCTCGGCCCCGTCCAGGGCGCCCCCCGGCCTGCCCTCCAAGCTGGCGGCCAAGTCGCGGAAAAGCTGGGGCAACCCCTCGGGGGTCAGGGAGACCTCCACCTTGGATTCATGGGAGGAAGCCTTGTCTGGCGGATTCGTGGCTGTAGGCATGGTCCCTGTCCCACGCCCCGGGACTCCGGCGGCGTGCCGGTTGCGGAGGCGCTTCTAGAGCCAACATCTAGCCCAGAGCCAGGACAGGGACGTGACGCACAGGTGACGATTGCGTGACAATGCGCCTGGAGAGCGCTTGGAACAGGCGGGGATTGCGGTCGATTTACAAAACCGTCACCGAAGCCAAGGCCGCCACGGCCTGGTCCAGGAGCGCGGCCGGAGCCTGGGCGGCGTCCAGCGTCGCGTGGGCCACTCCCTCGTAGAGCGGGGCACGCTGGGCCAGGACCTCGGCCACTTCCTCGGTGAGAGGACGGCCCGTGAGCGAGGGCCGCTGGGCTTCGGCCGGGTCCAGGGCCAGGCGCGCGGCCAGAAGGCCCGCGTCCCCGCACAGGTAGAGCACCCGGCCCCGGGCCAGGAGCGCGCGGTTCTCCGGCCGCAGCACGATGCCGCCGCCGCAGGCCACCACCCGGCCCGGCGCGCGGTCCACGGCCGCCAGGATGCGGGTCTCCTCCTGGCGGAAGGCCTCCCAGCCGTTCCGGGCCACGAAGTCCGCGATGCTTTGGCCCTGCTTCTGGAGGAACAGGGCGTCGGTGTCCGCGAAGTCGCGGCCCAGCCGCGCGGCCAGGGCCAGGCCCAGGCTGGTCTTGCCGCTGGCCCGAGGGCCCACGAGATAGACGTTGGCGCGCATGGGTCCCGACACTAGGCCAAGCCCGGCCCGGACGCAACGCCCGCGCGCTTTGCTTCCGGGCCGATCCCTGCTATCTAGCCTCCAACCTACGCAGCGAGGACTCCATGAAGACAGCGATTTTCGGCTTTTCCGGCTCAGGCAAGACCGACCTCTTCGCGGCCCTGGCCGGGGAAAAGGCCGCCCAGGCGGGCAACCGGGCCATGGTCAAGGTGCCCGAACCCCGGCTGGAGCCCCTGGCCGCCCTGTTCAGCCCCAAGAAGGTCACCTACAGCGAGATCGAGTACCTGGACATCCCCGGCGGCGGAGGCAAGGGAACGGGCCTGGGCGAGCGCGTGCTCAACGAGATCCGGCCCTATGACTGCCTGCTGGGCGTGCTGGACGCCTTTTCCGGCCTCTCTGATCCGAAACAGCAGTGGCAGGCCTGCGAGGCCGACCTGCTCGTCTCGGACCTGGCCGTGGTGGAGAAGCGCCAGGAACGCCTGGTCCTGGACAAGCGCAAGAGCCGCGACCTGGTGAATCCCAAGGAAGAGGAGTTCCTGGAGCGCTGCAAGGCCTTGCTGGAGGCGGAAAAGCCCTTGCGCAGCGAGCCCGAGGTGGCGAACGAGCCCGTGCTGCGCGGCTTCCGCTTCCTCACGGCCAAGCCCGTGCTCTACGCCTGGAACTGCACCGAGTCGGACTTCGGCGCCTTCCAGGTCCCGGCCGAGGCCACGGGCCAGGCCCATCTGGCCGTGTCCGCCAAGCTGGAGCGCGAGCTGGCCCAGATCACGGACCCGGCCGAACGCGAGATGTTCTTCGCCGACCTGGGCATCACGGAATCCGTGCTGGACCGGGTCATCGCCCGCACCTACAAGCTTCTGGGCCTCATCTCCTTCCTCACGGCCGGTCCGGACGAGGTGCGCTCCTGGGCCGTGCGCGCCGGAGCCAAGGCCCCGGAGGCCGCGGGCGTCATCCACTCGGACTTCCAGAAGGGCTTCATCCGGGCCGAGGTGCTCGGCTGGAACGACTTCCTCACCTCCAAGGACTTCAAGAAGGCCAAGGAACTGGGCCTGACCCGGCTGGAGGGCAAGGAGTACGTGGTGGCCGACGGCGACATCATCGAGTTCCGCTTCAACGTCTAGTCGGCTATCTCCCGCCGAAACGCTCGGCCCAGCCCTGGTCCAGGGCCGCGCCGTATTCCCCGGGAACCTCGGGGATGGCGGCCACGCCCAGGGCCCCGAAGGTCAGGCTGGACTTGCCCAGGTGCGTGCCCACGATCTTGGTCTGGAAGGACTCGGGCAGCCGCGACACGTCCACGGCCGGGAAGTCGCCCCAGGCCTTGGGCTGAAACTTGGAGAGCTGGGCCTCGGGCGAAAGGACCAGGTCGGCCAGGACCATGGCCCCGGGCTTGTTGGGCGCGGCCGCAGGAATGGCCAGGAAGCGCAGGTGGAACAGGGAGCCGTCCGCCATGACCAGGGTGCGCACCGTGTCCTTGTAGGTCCCGTCCAGCACGCTGTTCTCGGCGTGCAGCGGCTCGAAGCTCATGGCCATGTCCACCTCGCCGCGGGCGAAGAGCGCGGCCAGTTCCGCGGCGTCCTTGGGATATTCCTTCCCTTTTTTCCAGAGATGCGGGGTCATCACGTCCAGGTAGGACCAGAGCAGGGAGAAGCGGTCGCGCGCGAAGTCCTTCCGGAACGGGGCCATGTACTGCTGGTAGCCGCCGCTCACCGCGAACAGGGCCTGGCGCAGGAAGGCCGAGCCCACGGGATCGCCGGGCCGGGGGTAGGTGAAGCGCCCCGGGTGGGCGCGGACCCATTCCAGGAGCGCGGCGAAGCTCTCGGGCGGGTTCTTGACCCGTTTGGAATCGTACTCGAACACGAACTGCTCCCAGCCCCAGGGTGACTCAAAGCCCTCGTTGGCCTGGCCGAAGTCCTGGCCGGCCAGGTCCTGGTTCACATAGGCCTGGAAATTCGGCAACTTGCCGGCGAACGGGCCGAACAGGACCCCGGCCTGCCGGAGCCGGTGGAACTCCGGGCCGAAGCACCAGACGAGGTCCAGATCCGCCTGGGCCGCGTCCCCGGCCAGGAGACCGGCCGCCATCTGTTCCGGCTCGCGGCTCACCCGCTCCACGGTGAGGCCGTACTTCCGCTTGGCCTCGGGCGCCAGCCACTGGTCCACCCAGCGGGCCGCGGCCTCCTCGGCAGGAGGCAGGGCCAGGCGCACGGTGGTCTCCCGCGCCGCCTCCACGGCCGCGGAAAACTCCCTGGTCCGCCAGTCCACCCCGGGCGCGGCCGTTTCCGCGGCGGGCGCCGGGGCCTCGGCCGCGGGCGCGCCCTCCTCCTTGGGCTTGGCCTTGTCCTCTTCCTTGGAACAGGCCGCCAGGGTCAGGAGCAGGCAGAGCAGGACCAGGACGCGTCGCATGGGTGTCTCCTTGGAGCCCTAGCCCTTCCTGGGCTTGGGCGGCAGGGTGCAGGACTCGGAACAGCAAGTGCCGAAGAGAAAACCGCAGTAGGTATGGAAGATGCGCGTGAGCCGCTCGCGCTGCCCGCTCGTCAGCGGCGTGCGCGCCGCCTCCCGGGTGCGGGCCAGGAGTTCGCTCCAGGCGGGCGCCGCGCCCATGCCCCGGGCCAGGACCTCGCCGCTGGCCGTGTCCAGGAGCGCGGCCTCCATGGTGTCCGTGACCAGGGCCAGGGGCACGGGGCCGCCGGGGAAGAGTTTCGCCGCGGCCACGGTCTCGCGCTCGTAGGAGCCCACGTCCCCGGCGCTGAAGATGACCAGGAGCACGGGCCGGTCCTCCGGATCGTAGGCCACAAGGTCCACGCTGCGAGAAAAGGCCTCGCCGTCCACCGTGTAGGGCAGCTCCACCTTGGCCCGCAAGCGCTCGCGGGGATAGCCCCGCTCCTCCACCAGAAGCCGCGCCAGGGCCTGGCGGAACTCCTCGTAGGTGGTCTCCTCGATCTCCTCGCCGGAGAGATAGTCGCGGAGCGTGCCGCCCAGGCTGGTTTCGTGCATGGCCACACCTTCCTGCTCCGGTCTGTACCACGTTTCGGCCCCGACACCAACGGCCGGGACGCCGGGTCTCCCTGGACAGCAGAGCCGAAAAGGGCCGGAACGAAAGGGAAGCCGGAACAGCCCGCGCAGGCGGCAAGAAGCGATGCATGCGGCCGAATCTGCAGGAAGAAGTGCGCGCCCCGACCCTGTCGGTCTGGGAGGGGAACGGTCTGTTGCACGAGACCATCGCCGTGCGCGCCTGGGTCTTCAGCACCGAGAAGGCCATCGGCAACCCCGAGGGTGACGACTTCCCGCTGCAGACGGGCAAGGAGCGGCTCATGGAGGCCGAGTCCCGCGGCGCGCGCATCACCCAGGGGGCTCCCAGCCCGCCATCGCCCAGACCCTGAGCCAGAGCTTCGACCAGCGTGTCCTGGAGCTGGACCCCGGGAACATCGGCCAGGTGCGGCGGGGCGTGCGCATCCACGGCCCGGACGCGGCCCGGGAAGACCTGGAGCAGGCGGCCCTGCTCCTGGTCACAGGCTCGACCCTGGCCAACGAAAGCCTGGGCGACTTTCTCCTGGACAAGCCGGTGATCCTCTATGGCACGACCAGCGCGCGGGACCGTCCGCCCTCATGGGCTGGGAGCGGTTCTGCGCCTGTTCGGAGTACGGCCCCCAGAAGAATCCGCCGGGACCGGCCGGCGTTTCCGCGCAAAACAAAGGGGGCCTTGCGGCCCCCTTGTGCTTGTTGCGGACGGCTCCCGCCTAGTGCATGAGGCCCTGGCCCGCGGCCACGGCGAAGTCGAAGATCGGCGCCGGGATAAGGCCCAGGATCAGGACCAGGGCGGCCAGAAGCCCGGCTCCCACCACGCTGAACACGCTGGTGTCCGGGGCCGCGCCCTCGGTGAGCGTGTCCTCGGTGTAGGCGTGGCGCACCAGGGACAGGTAGTAGTAGATGGCGAAGGCGCTGTTCACGGCCAGGGTGATGACCAGCCAGTTGTAGCCCTGGTTCCAGGCCGCGGTGATCAGGAAGAACTTCCCGATGAAACCCACGGTGGGCGGCAGGCCCACCAGGGCGAAGGCCCCCACGCCCAGGGAGAAGGCCAGGGCCGGGGCGCGCTTGTACAGGCCGTTCAGGTCGTCCAGCACCAGGTTGCGGCCGTCCGAGGCCACCCGGCTGATGACCCAGAAGGCCAGCAGGTTCATGACCACATAGGCCAGGGCATAGAAGGCTGCGGCGGCCAGGCCCTGGGCCGTGCCGGCCACGAGTCCGACCATGACGTAGCCCGCATGGGCCACGGAGGAGAAGCCCAGGATGCGCTTCACATCCTTCTGGGCCAGGGCGCAGATGTTGCCGAAGGTCATGGAGATGGCCCCGAGCCAGGCCAGGGTGGTGGTGATCTCCAGGCCGGGCTTCAAGAGCGTGGCCAGGCGCACCAGGATGACCACCGCGCCGAGCTTGGGCAGGGTGGCCACGTAGGCCGCGGTCTCGTTGCTGGCGCCCTGATAGACGTCCGGGCACCAGAAGTGAAGCGGGAACAGGGCCAGCTTGTAGAACATGCCGGCCAGGAACAGGGACAGGCCCACCACGGCCATGGGCGCGTCGGCCCAGGCCCAGGACTTGGCGGAGAGGGCCGCGATGTAGGTGGTGTGCTGGGCGGCCAGGACGTAGGACAGGCCGTAGAGCGAGAGCGCCGTGGCCACCGCGCCGAACAGGATGTACTTGATGCCCGCCTCGGCCGCGCGCTTGTCGTGGGCGCGCAACGGGATGAGCGTGTACAGGCTGTAGGAGGACAGCTCCAGGGCCAGGTAGATGGTGAACAGCTCCGTGGCCGAGGAGAGGATCATCAGGCCCCAGGCCGAGAGCGCCAGGAACATGTAGTAGTCGCTGCGCTTCTCGCCCTCCAGGGTGGGTTGGCGCGTGGCGTTGAGCACGGCCACGAAGAACCCGGCGGCGATGACGATCTTGAAGAACTGGGAGAGCGCGTCCAGCTTATAGACGTCGTAGAACATGACTCCGCTGGACTTGAACGAGACGATGGCCACGAAGAAGCCCAGTCCCGCAAACAGCGGCAGCCATTTCTCCACATGCGGCTCCCAGCTCCTGTTGCCGAGGCTCTGGATGAACAGAGCCATGATCAGCAGAAACTGGAACAGTTCCGGTACGACGAGAGTCGGGCTGAAGTTCACGTCCGCCACTCCCTAGTTCTTCGCCGCCGCGATGCCGAAGAGCTCGCGGGCTGCGGTTTGCATCGGATGCTCCTCGACGGTCTCGGCCACCTGCTTGCGCGAGTGGTAGTCGGCCAGGAGCTTCTCGACGGAGGGATCGATCATCCGGAAGAAGATGCTGGGGGCCAGGCCGATGTAGAAGACCATGACCGCCGGAATGAGCAGGTAGATCCATTCCCGGGTGTTCAGGTCCTTCCAGGTCTTGGCCGAGGACGGGGTGCCCCAGGCCAGCTTGAGGCCCACGCGGAACATGTAGGCCGCGGCCAGGAGCGCGCCGGGCACGATGAGGAAGCCCACCAAGAGGCTGTTCTGGAACGCGCCCACGAAGACCAGGGCCTCGCCCACGAACCCGTTGGTGCCGGGGAAGCCGAAGGAGGCCAGGGAATAGAGGCCCCAGAAGAACATGAAGGCCGGGAGGTACTTGCCCAGGCCCAGGTTCTTGTCGATGTCGCGGCTGTGGCTGCGCTCATAGACCGTGCCGATCATCATGAACAGCCCGCCGGTGACGATGCCGTGGTTGAGCATCTGGAACAGGGCCCCTTCCACGCCGCGCAGGTTGAAGAGGAAGATGCCGAGCGTCACGAAGCCCATGTGGCCCACCGAGGAATAGGCGATCAGCTTCTTGATGTCGCTTTGGCCCAGGGCCACCGCTCCGCCGTAGAGGATGGAGGCGATGGAGATGGCGATCATCATGGGCGCGAAGTACTCGCTGGCCGCCGGGGTCAGCGGCAGGCAGAAACGCAGGAAGCCGTACGTGCCCATCTTGAGCAGGATGGCCGCCAGGATCACGGAGCCCGCCGAGGGGGCCTGCACGTGGGCCGCCGGCAGCCAGGTGTGGAACGGGAACATGGGCACCTTGATGGCGAAGGCCAGGGCCATGGCCAGGAAGCACCAGAACTGGAAGCGGAAGCTGAAGGTCTGCTGCATGAGCTCCGGGATGGAGAACGTGCCGCCCGTGATGCGGAAGGCGACGATGGCCACCAGCAGGAGCGTGGACCCGGCCAGGGTGTACAGGAAGAACTTGATGGAGGCGTACTTCCGGTCGTCGCCGCCCCAGACCGCGATGAGCAGGTACATGGGGATGAGCATGGCCTCCCAGAAGACATAGAAGAGGACCAAGTCCATGGCCGTGAACACGCCCACGCAGGCCGCCGTCATGAACAGCAGACAGAAGTGGAATTCCTTGATCCGCTTGGAGATGTAGGTCCACGAGCAGAGCACGCACAAGGGCAGCGTGAAGAGCGTCAGCCAGATCATGAGGATGCTGATGCCGTCCACGGCCAGATGGTACTCAAGGCCCCACTGCGAAACCCAGGCGATGCGCTCCACGAACTGGAAGTCCGCGCTGAACTTGTAGGTCGCGAGCGGAATCGCCAGGATGATCTCGAAGATGGAGGCGGCCAAGGTGTATCCCCGCACCACTGCCTCGCCGCGGATGATGAACAGGCCCGCGGCGGCCAGAAGCGGGAAGACGACCAGACTGCTCAGAACCGGATAGCCGTAGTCCAACACAGCAACTCCGTTATGTTTGCCGGTCTAACCGAAGTACCAGACCAGTCCGAACACGCACAGCGCCAGCACGGCGGCCAGGGCCAAGTAGTCCTGGAGGTTGCCGTTCTGGACCTTGGCCCCCAGCTGGCCCGCGTTGCGGACCGTGTAGGCCGAGCCGTCCACCACCGTATCGATGCCCTTCTTGTCGAACCAGACCGTGCCCGCCGCCAGGAGCAGGAGCCCGCGCAGGCCCGCGGCCCGGTAGGCCTCGGTCCAGCGGTCGTCGATCCAGGCGATGGGCTTGCAGACCAGGTGCAGCACGCCGCGGCCGATGAGCCGGTAGAAATAGTCGAAGTCCAGGTTCAGCTTGGCGTGCGGGGTGATGACCTGGCGCAGGATGTAGAAGGCCAGGCCCGAGAAGCCCAGGAGCAGCGAGGCCTGCAGCACGTTCCAGGTGGTCCAGGGCACGTAGGGCTCTTCCACGTGGAAGGGCAGGTAGTGGTAGAGCATCTGGGGGTACAGGCCCTGGGCGATGCAGAGCGCCGCGGCCATGGCCATGCCCACGTACATGTTGGCCGGGATGGGCTTGAGCTTGATCTCCCAGTTGGTGGGCTTGCGGCCCCAGAAGGCGAAGTACGGCAGCTTGATGCCCACGGAGATGAACGTGCCCACCGCCGCGATCTCCAGGCCCAGGGCCAGGATGGTCCGGTGGGCCTCGGCGGCCCCGGCGATGGTCATGGTCTTGGAGATGAAGCCGTTGAACAGCGGCATGCCCGAGATGGAGAGGGCAGCCACCATGTAGAGGATCATGACCCAGGGCAGGCGCGCCACCAGGCCGCCCAGCTTGTCCAGCTTGGCCGTGCCCGCGGCGTAGAGCAGGCAGCCCGTGCCCATGAAGAGCAGGCCCTTGTACAAGATGTGGGCATAGGCGTGGGCCACCGCGCCGTTGAGCGTCATGGCCGTGCCGATGCCGATGCCCGCCACCATGTATCCGACCTGGGAGACGATGTGGTAGGAGAGGATGCGGCGCGCATTGTTCTCGATGCACGCGTAGAGCACTCCGTACACCGCCATGCAGGTGCCGGCCACGGCCAGGACCTCCCAGCCCGCGAAGCCGCGCGCCAGGACATAGACCGCCGTCTTGGTGGTGAAGGCGCACATGAACACCGAGCCGGTGACGGTGCCGCGGGGGTAGGCGTCGGGCAGCCAGGCGTGCAGGGGCACCACCGCGGCGTTCACGCAGAAGCCGATGAGGATGAGCCAGTCGTAGTACTGCCCGGTCGAGGGCGCCACCAGGTCGAAGGCGAAGGAGCCCGTGGCCTTGTAGCGCAGGAGCAGGCCCGCCAGCAGGAAGAGGCCGCCGACCGTGTGGTACAGGAAGTACCGGAAACCGGCCAGCACGGACTCCCGCGTGCGGTTCAGGAAGACCAGGAAGGTCGAGCCGATGCTCATGAGCTCCCAGAACATGAACACCGTCACCAGGTCGCCGGCGAAGACGCAGCCGAAGCCGCCCGCCACGTAGAGCGAGGCGGCGATGTGCTGGCCCTTGTCCTCCACGTGCATGGCATAGACCATGCCGATGAGGGACATGATGGCGAAGACCTGGGCGAAGACGATGGACAGCTTGTCCACGCGTCCCCAGACGAGCTGCTGGCCCAGGTAGGGAATGGCGCCGTAAACGCCCGGCTCCACGGTGAAGATGCTCCAGATGGCGATGATCGGCGGAAGGAGCAGAAGCCACTTCCACTGCCGTCCCGGCAGGAACGGCAGGATCAGGGCCAGGGCCAGGAAGCCCAGCGCGGGGTGGATGAAGCTAGATGTCGCCATAGAAGTCCTCTTTCCGTGCGATGAGGGGCTGGACGATCTTCTTCATGACCAGGACCATGATCAGACCGACAATCAGGCCGAACCCGGCGAAGAAGCCAGGGTACCTGTCCAGGCCGAAGTGCGGATGATGGGGCGTGAGCACGAAGTTCAGCCCCACGAGCACGGCCAGGATGGCGAAGAAGATGTTCCGCCAGGCCTTGTACTGGGCCTTGAGCCGTTCGAACAATGCGCCGAGACCGTTCATAGCCGCTCCCTAGTAGTTCCCGAAGATGCGGACGAAATCCTGGAACAGTTGCGGGTAGAAGCCCAGAAGCACGGACATGAAGGCCGTGAAGCACAGCGGCACGACCATGACCTTGGGGGCTTCCTTGTACTTCTCGATGTCCACCACCGGGGCCTTGAAGAAGGCCCGGTAGAAGATCGGCACGAAGTAGCCGGCGTTCAGCGCCGTGGAGAGCAACAGCGCCACAAGCAGGACGATCTGCCCGGTCTGGAGCGTGCCGTTCACTAGGTACCACTTGGACACGAAGCCGCAGACCGGCGGCATGCCGATCATGGACAACGAGGCCAGGGCGAAGGCGCCGAAGGTCCAGGGCATCTTGCGGCCGAAGCCGTTCATCAGGCTGATCTTCTTCTGGTGCGTGGCCACGTAGATCGCGCCGGCGCCGAAGAACAGCGTGATCTTGGAGAAGGCGTGGTGGGCGATGTGCATGAGGCCGCCCTGCACGGCCATGGGCGTGAGCATGGCCACGCCGATGACCACGTAGGAGAGCTGGCTCACCGTGGAGTAGGCCAGCCGGGCTTTGATGTCGTCCTTGGTCAGGGCGATGAGCGAGGCCACCACGATGGTGAAGGCCGCCACGTAGGCCGTGGGCAGGCCCAGGCCCAGGACGTCCATGGTCTGCACGCCGAAGCCGGAGAGGATGATGCGGCTCACGGAGAACACGCCCGCCTTGACCACCGCCACCGCGTGGAGCAAGGCCGAGACCGGCGTGGGCGCCACCATGGCCGAGGGCAGCCAGTTGTGGAAGGGCATCAGTGCCGCCTTGGCCAGGCCGCAGATGTAGAGCCCGTAGGTCAGGCGCACCAGGTTCGGGTGGTCGGCCACCACCTGGGCCGGGAACATGCCCATGAGCACGTCGCCCAGGCGCATGTCCAGGGTGCCGCAGAGCACGTAGGTCAGGACCATGGCCGGCAGCAGGAAGAGCTTGGAGGTGCCCATGAGGTACACCAGGTACTTGCGCGCGCCGCTGAAGCCCTCGGCGTCCTGGTGGTGGGCGACCAGGGGATACGTGAACACGGTGATGACCTCGTAGAAGAGGTAGAGCGTGAACACGTTGGAGGAGAAGGCCACGCCCACGGCGCCGAAGATGGCCACCGCGAAGCAGAAGTAGTAGCGGGTCTGGGCGTGCTCGTTGAGGCTACGCATGTAGCCCACGTTGTAGCTGGTGGCGAAGCCCCAGAGGAACGTGGCGATGAGCGCGAAGATGATGCCCAAGCCGTCCACCGCGAAGCTGACCGTGATGCCGGGCAGGATGGTAAACAGCGTGCAGGTGTAGATCTCGCCCCGCAGCACGCCGGGGGCCATGCTCAGAATCGAGAGGAAGGCCAGCGCCGCCGCGATGAAGGAGACGGCCTCGCGTTTGTTCTCGTCGCCCCGGTTCAGCCAGATGGCGAAGGGCGCCACCAGGGTCACCGCCAGGGGAATGAGCAGTTTCGCGCTTTCGATGGTCGCGGTCATGGCGCTATTCCTTCAGAGTGGAGACTTCGCTGGTTTTCGTGGTGCCGAAGCGGCGCGACACCACCACGATGATGGCCAGGACCAGGGTGGCCTCGGCCGCGGCCAGCCCCATGACCAGAAGCGTGCCCAGCTGGCCGAGCACCGCGTTGGCCTCGGTGAGCTGCGCCGCCGCCACGATGGACAGGCCCGCGCCGTTGAGCATGAGCTCCACGGAGATGAGCATGCCCACCAGGCTGCGGCGCTGCACGATGCCGTACAGGCCGGCCACCAGAAGCATGAGGGCCACCAGTTGATAGAGAGTCAGGGCGCTCATTTCTTCTCCCTCCGCTCCCAGGCCAGAAGCACGGCGCCGGACATGGCCACCAGGAGCACCACGGAAATGAGTTCAAAGGCCAGGAAGTAGTTCTCCAGAAGACCCTTGCCCAGCTCGACGATGGGTACTTCCAGGGGCGTGCCCTCGGAGGCCAGCGGGTGCTTCAGGATGACCCAGGAAAGAATGGCCGCGGGGGCCAGCCCGGCCAGCAGCGCGTACAGGTACTGCTTGACCGGGGCCGGGGCCGCCTCCTCGCCCTCGCCGTGGGCCCGGGTGAGCATCACGGCGAAGAAGACGAGCACGCAGACCGCGCCCACGTAGATGAGCAGCTGCATGAAGGCCATGAAGGGGGTGTTCAGGAGCAGGTACATGCCCGCCACGCCGAAGAGCGTGACGATGAGGCCCACCAGGGCCCGCACCAGGCTGCTGCTGCCCACGGCCATGACGGCCCCGCCCAGGATGATCAGGGCATAGACCGCAAACGCGACTTTCGCCAACACTTCCATCTTACGCCTCTTTGGTCTCGGCTTCGGGCTTGGACTCGGCCACGGGGCCGCGCTTCTCAGCCTGGCTCTTGAGCCGGGCCAGCAGGTCGTACTTGAAGTCGTTCCTGCTGGTGCCGACCACGTACAGCTCGTTGGAGAACCGGATGGAATCCACGGTGCAGGCCTCGACGCAGGTGCCGCAGAGGCTGCACAGGGAGAAGTCGTACTTCCACTGGGACGGCTCCTTGGGAGCCGTGGGCTTCTTGACCTTCTCGCCGCGCGCCTCGGCGTCCTTGATGGCCTGCTCCTCCTCGGGGGAGAGCTTGGGCGGCTTGGACTTGACCACCGTGATGCAGCCGCTCGGGCAGGCCGAGACGCACATCAGGCAGGAGATGCACTTGGGCTTGGTGGGGTCCTTGGGGCTGGCCACCAGCTCGATGTGACCGCGGTAGGTCTGGTTGATCTCCGGGGCGATCTCCTTGCGCGGATAGTGCACCGTCACCTGGCGCTGGCAGAAGTACTTGCCGGTGATCTGGAGGCCCACGATGAGGCTCCAGAGGTCGGCGATGGACCGGAAGAATTTCTTGATGGGATTCATGTCGCCTCCACCACCTGCCTAGAAAAGCTTCATGAGGAAGGCGGTGCCCAGAAGATTGAGGGTCGCCAGGGGCAAGAGCCACTTCCAGTTGATGTTCAGAAGCTGGTCGAAACGCACGCGGGGGTAGGTCCAGCGGAACCAGATCATGGCGCCCAGCAGGGCATAGACCTTGACCAGATACCACCAGAAGCCGTCCACGAAGGGCCCCTTCCAGCCGCCCAGGAAGAGCGCGGTGCACACGCCCGAGACCACGATCATGTTGGCGTACTCGGCCAGGAAGAACATGCCGAAGCCCATGCCCGAGTACTCGGTGTGGAAACCGGCGGTGAGCTCGGACTCGGCCTCGGGCAGGTCGAAGGGCGCGCGGTTGGTCTCGCCCAGGGCGCTCACCAGGTAGATGATGAAGGCCAGGGGCTGGGTCACGATGTTCCACTGCCAGGGCCAGGAGCCCTGCTGGCTCACGATGGTCGAGAGGTTGAGCGTGCCGGACTGGAAGGCGATGGCCAGCACGGTCAGCAGCAGCGGGATCTCGTAGGCCACGGACTGGGCCACGGCGCGGCCGGCGCCCAGGAGACCGTACTTGTTGTTGGAGGCCCATCCGGCCAGGAGCAGGGCCAGCACGTTGATGCCGGCGAAGGCCAGGATGAGCAGGAGGCCCAGGTCCACCTCCCAGACCGTGAGCACCGGCCCGAAGGGCAGCGGCACGAACAGGAGGAGCACCGGGAAGAAGGAGAGCAGCGGGGCCAGCCAGAACAGGAACGGGTCCGCGTTCTCCGGCGTGAAGAGCTGCTTGCCGATGAGCTTGAGGGCGTCGGCGATGGGCTGGATCACGCCGTGGGGGCCCACCTCGTAGGGACCGGGGCGGCGCTGGAAGTGGCCCGCGCCCTTGCGCTCGGCGTACACGAGCACCAGGCCGTTGAGGCCCACGAAGGCGGCCACGGCCACCAGGCCCACGACGATGCGGATGAGTTCAGTGGCGATTCCGTTCATGTGTTCCTACCTGTCGATCTCGGGGATGATCAAATCCAGGCTGCCGAGGATGGCCACGGCGTCGGCCAGGAGCGTGCCCTGGGATGCCTCGGCGAAGAGGCTCAGGTTGGAGAAGCCCGGGGCGCGCAGCTTGACCTTGTAGGGGGTCTTGCCGCCATCGCTGTTCACGTGGACCACGACCTTGCCGCGGCCGCCCTCCACCGCGAAGCAGGCCTCGCCCTTGGGCGCCTTCCAGGTGTACTTGGGAGCCTTGTCCACGATGTGCTTGCCCTCGGGCAGCGAAGCCATGGCCTGCTCCACGATACTCAGGCTCTGCTCGATCTCGTCCAGGCGCACCAGATAGCGGGCCATGGCGTCGCCCTTCTCATAGACCGGGACCTTCCAGTCGAAGCGGTCATAGACCGAGTACGGCTCGGCCAGGCGCACGTCATAGACCAGGCCGGAGCCGCGGGCCACGGGACCGGTGGCGCCGTAGCGGCGGATGAGGTCCTGGGAGAAGAAGCCGATGTCCTCGACGCGCTTGCGCAGGATGATGTTGTCGGTGACCAGGGCCTTGTACATGGGCAGGCGGCTGCGCATGTAGGGGATGAAGGAGGCCACCATCTCCTTGAACGTGTCGTTGATGTCCGCGCAGACGCCGCCGAAGCGGAAGGAGCTGTAGGTCAGCCGCGAGCCGGTGAGGATCTGGAGCATGTCCAGGAGCCGTTCGCGATCGTCGAAGGCGTACATGATCGGGGTGAACGCGCCCAGGTCCAGGAGGTACGCGCCCCACCAGAGCAGGTGCGAGGTGATGCGGTTGAGCTCGCAGGAGATGACCCGGATGTACTCGGCCCGCTCCGGCACCTCGATGCCGCCCAGCCGCTCCACGGCCCCGGCGAAGGCCCAGTTCCAGGCCAGGGGGTGGCCGTAGTCCACGCGGCCCATGTTGGGCATGTACTGGACGAGGGTCTTCACCTCGGCCATCTTCTCGTGCATCCGATGCAGATAGCCCAGCACCGGCTCGGCCCGCAGCACGTACTCGCCGTCCAGTTCCAGCAGAACCCGCAACACGCCGTGGGTGGACGGGTGCTGAGGCCCCAGATTCAGGATGAGCGTGTTCTCGCGGGCGCCCTTCTGGAAATTCTGGGTGTAAAAATCACCCGTCACCAGATCCAGTTTTTCGTTACGCATCGTCGCTCCCGTTGGTCCTTTCGGCCTGTCAGGCCCCGGTCGCCTCGGCGCCGGCGGTCTTGGCCTTCTTGCCTTCTTCCTCGGCCTTGGGGGTCAGGAGGTCGAAACCCGGTTCGGCCCGCAGCACCTCGCAGGGGGTCAGCAGATCCGCCAGACCGACACGGACGCCCTCCTCCTTCTGAAGAGGATGAACGTCCAGGTCCGCGGGCAGCAGCAGGGGCACCAGGTTGGGGTTGCCGCTGAACTCGATGCCGTAGAAATCGTGGGTTTCGCGCTCGTGCCATTCCGCGCCGTGGAAGACGTGCGAGATGGACGGCAGCTTGGGGGCCGCGTGGGGCACGAGCACCCGCAGGGCCACGCGGCACGGGCGGTCCATGTGGTTGAAACGGTAGACGACGAGGTAACCTTCCTTGGCGTCGATGGCCGTGATGTCCTCCAGGAAGCACTCTTCCTTATAAAGGAGCTTGGCGGCGCGGACGATCTCGGAGGCGGACAGGAAAACGGACCAGTGAAGGCCGGTCTTGACGTAGTCGCACTTGGCCACGCACTGGGTGGACAACTGGTCGAACACGGTCTCCATCATTTGACCGCTCCTTGAACCGGATTGGGCCACCAGCGGCGGCCGGTCATCTTCTTCTGGATCTCGAAGAGGCCTTCCAGCAGCCCCTCGGGACGAGGCGGGCAGCCCGGGACGTAGACGTCCACCGGGATGAGGTTGTCCACGCCCTCGACGATGCCGTACTGGCCCTTGAACCGGAACGGGCCGCCGGAGATGGCGCAGTTGCCGAGCGCCATGACGTACTTGGGCGCGGGCATCTGCTCGTAGAGACGGACCACGGCCGGGGCCATCTTCTTGGTCACGGTGCCGGCCACGATCATGAGGTCGGACTGACGCGGGGACGGGCGGAAGACCTCGGCCCCGAAACGGGAGATGTCGAAGCGGGCCATGCCGACGGCCATCATTTCAATGGCGCAGCAGGCAAGGCCGAAGGTCATGGGCCACAAGGACATGGCCCGGCAGA
>JAWRKD010000060.1:0-4594 GCA_040307135.1 Desulfovibrionaceae bacterium | reverse complement strand
CCGCCCGGGCCGGACGCGGCTCAGTCCAGCTGAATGGCGGCGGGATGCGTCCGGGCTTGGTCGAAGAGGTCGCGGGCCTTGGATTCGATGATCCCGCAGGCGGCCTGATCCACGCCGTGGGGCCGCAGCACCGGGGCCGGGTTGAGGCCGGCGGCCAGGGAATCCTGGAAAGAGGAATTGGCCGTGATGGGCGCCCCGTTGCAGGTGGGCACGGCCATACGCTCCGAGGGCTCGATGCCCAGACGGCCGCACAAGGCCCCCGTGGCTTCCCGGTTGCGCAGGATGAGGTCCGCGAAGCGGACGATGTGCACCCGGCCCGGGTGCCGGTTCGCATTGTGGATCATGGCCCTGGTGGATTGCAGCCAATAGGCCGTGGCGTTCTCCGGCGCGGAGAAAGCTTGGCTGTGCTTTCTGGCCGAGGCGAACCAGCGCACCGGGTCGCGCAGCACGGACACGATGTGCCCGTCCGGGTAGTCCTGGAAGAAGCGGGTCACGTTGTCTTCCCGGGCGGCAAGAAAGGGTGTGAAGCCCACCAGGTATTTCTTTTCCCGGTCGCTGTGCCCGTAATTCAGGAAGCCGTTGACGTAGGAGGTCATGTAGGCGTTCAGCACGTCCCGGCGGGTCCTGTGCGGGCGCTGCGCCAGGTAGTTCAGGAATATGTCGTATTGCAGCCGGGGCGGCAGGCAGATCTTGTGCCGCCGCGCATTGTCCTTGTTGAGCCTGCCCTTGGCGAATCCGTATTTGAAGTGCTTGATGATGTTGTATTCATAAAGCTTGAAAAAGAGGTCGTGCGGGCTTTCCTCGGGCGAGAATTCCGGCCAGATCAGCTTGCTGAAGACCCCGATTTTCAGTTCGTGATGGTGGGTATAGACCTGGGGGTGTCCATCGAACAGCTGGCACAGGAGGCTTCCGCCTGAACGCTGCACCTCGGAAATGAGCACCAGGGGCTGCTCCACGGGCGCAGAGCGGGCCAGCACCTCCCTGGACAGGGCGGCGTGCTGGGGGTCGTCCTGCGCCAGCATCTCCCGGAGCTGGTCCTGGGCGCTCAACAGCTTGGAATGGTCTATGATATGCCGGATTTTTTCCTCGTCGTTCAGGATCTTTTTGCAGTACTTGAATAGCACCCGGTTGAACTTGTTGCCCAACGACCTGGGCTCATTGTTTTTCTTGTTGATGGCGCAGCACAGCTTATCGAACCAGGAGAAGGACGCGACGGTTTCCTCGTGCTGAAGCAGAAAAGCCCACATGGCGTCAGGCGACAGCTTGGAATCGTACATGGGCGGCTGTTCTCCCCTGTTCAGCGTCCGCGCACGCTGGCGGCGATGCCCGCGGCGTCCAGGCCGTGGTGCGCCAGGACCTCGTCGTTGCGGCCGCAGCGCGGGAGGCCGGTGAGGCCCAGGCAGGCCACCGGCAGATGCAGGCCCAGCCGGGCGCAGGCCGCGGCCAGCCGTTGGCCCTGGCCGCCCTCGATCATGTGGTTGTCCAGGGTGAAGAGCCGCGGCACGCCCCGCAGGGTCTCGGCCAGCCAGGCCTCGTCGAAGCGGTTGAGCCAGGGCAGGTTCACCAGCTTCAGGGAGAAGCCCTCGCCGGCCAGGAGTTCGGCCGCGCGCCAAGCCTGCTGGAGCATCACCGGCCCGTAGGCGATCAGGGCCGCGTCCGTGCCCTCCCGCAGCACGCAGCCCCGGCCGGGCGTGAGCCGGTAGCCCGCGGGCAGGGCGAAGTCCATGGGGCAGGGGATGCTCACCAGCCGCAGATAGACCGGCCCCTCGGCCTGCTCCACGGCCCAGTCCAGGGCCATGACGGTCTCGGTTTCGCAGCAGGGCTCCACGCAGGTCATGCCGGGCATGGAGGCCATGGTCCCGATGTCGCGCACGCTCTGGTGCGAATGGCCCGGACCAGCAGGGCAGAGGCCCACCAGGGAGCCCGCGTAGAGGACCTTGGTGCGCTCCGAGGCGTTGTTGAAGATCTGCTCGCCCGGCCGCGTGGTCAAGAAGCAGCCGAAGGAGTGGACCACCGGCAGCTTGCCCGAGAGCGCCAGGCCCCCGGCCATGGAGACCATGTCCTGCTCGGCGATGCCGCACTCCACGAAGCGTTCCGGGAAGGCCTCGCGGAAGGGGATGATGCCGCAGTCCAGGGCCAGGTCGCCGTCCAGGGCCACCAGCTCCGGGTGTTTCCCGCCCAGTTCCAGCAGGCGCTGCCCGTAGGCGGCCACCAGCCGCTGGGGCGCGGCCGGTGGCGTCAGGGGCGTGATCTCGGCGGACTCGAAGGCGGGCACGGCCAGTCCGGCCGCGGCGCAGGCCTGCTCCAGCCCGGCGGTCAGCTCCTCGAGGGCCCGGGCATAGACCTCGGCGGACAGGGCCCCGGAATGATAGGCGTAGCGGCCGCCCGTGGCCCTGGCGTCGAAGTTCTCCATGAAGGACACGCCCTTGCCCTTGACGGTGTCGGCCACGAGGATCTTGGGCCGGTCCGGGTTTTCGGCCTGGAGGCGGTCCAGGGCCGCGGCCAGGGCCGGGACGTCGTTGCCGTTGCAGCGGGCCGTGGCCCAGCCGAAGGCCGCGAACTTGGCCTGCAGGTCGCCCAGGTCCGAGACCTCGGCCACCCAGGTGTCGGACTGGATCTTGTTGTGGTCCACGATGACGGTGAGCTCGCCGTAGCCGCCGTTGGCCGTGGGCTGGAGCGACTCGTAGATCTGCCCCTCCTGGAGTTCGCCGTCGCCCAGGAGAACGAAGGCGCGGCCGGGGCGGCCGTCCAGGCGGCGGGCCTTGAGCATGCCGCGGGCCTTGGAGATGCCCATGCCCAGCGAGCCGGTGTTGGTGACCATGCAGGGCGTGCCCACGTCGGGGTGGCCGGGCAGGCCGCCCAGGCGGCGCAGGCTGCGCAGCTTCTCGAAGGGCATCCGGCCCAGGCCGATGAGCACGCTGTACAACGCCGGGGCGTCGTGGCCCTTGGAGGAGAAGAAGAAATCCTCCGGCCCCATGGCCTCCAGGTGCAGCCAGCTCATGATCTCCAGGGAGCTGAAGCTGGTGCCGATGTGGCCGGAGCCGGCGTTCTGGATCATGTACAGGCAGTTGATGCGGCAGGCCTGGGCGAAGGCGGCGGCCCGCAGCGGGGCCGGGGCCTGCGCGGCCAGCAGGATTTCAAGACCGGAAAGCGGGATGTAACGGGCGGTGTAGGCCATCAGCATTTGTCCTGTTGGGTGTGCAGGTAGATGTCCTTGAGGTCGGAGTAGATGTCGATGGCCTCGGTGCCGGGCTCGCGGGAGCCGTTGCCGGAGTGCTTGACCCCGCCGAAGGGCATGTGCGGCTCGGAGCCGAAGGTGGCGCCGTTGACCACGGCCATGCCCGTGGCCACGCGCTTGCAGAACTCCAGGCCCCGGTCCAGGCTGTCGGTGTGGATGCAGGCCGAGAGGCCGTAGTCGCAGTCGTTGGTCAGCGCCAGGGCGGCCTCGAAATCCGGCACGCGGTAGAGGCAGCAGATGGGGCCGAAGAGCTCCTCGCGGGAGATCTCGGCCTTGGGGTCCGCGCCCTCCAGGATGGTGGGGGCCATGTAGCAGCCTCCGGCGTGGGCCGGGTCGGTGAGCCGTCCGCCGCCGGTGAGCACCACGGCTCCCTGGGCTTTGGCGCGCTCCACCGCGGCGCACATGTTGCCGAGCTGGCGGGCGTTGATCACCGGGCCGAAGTCGTCGGACTCGGCGTTGCCCACGCGCTGGGCCTGGGCCGCGGCCACGAAGCGGGCCTTGAACTCCTCGTACACGGCGTCGAAGACGATGATCCGGCTGCCCGCCACGCAGCGCTGCCCGGCGTTGGAAAAGGCCGAGAGCGCGGCGAACTTCACGGCCCGCTCCAGGTCCGCGTCGTCGCAGACCACCAGGGCGTTCTTGCCGCCCAGCTCCAGGGAAATTTTGGCCAGCCTGCGTCCGGCGATCTCGCCCAGGATGCGGCCCACCTTGGCCGAGCCGGTGAAGGAGATCACGCCCACGTCCGGGTGTTCCACCAGGGGCTGCCCGGCCTCGGGCCCCAGGCCCTGGACGATGTTCAGCAGGCCGTCGGGCAGGCCCGCCTGTTTGGCGATCTCGCCCACGATCCAGGCCGTGGCCGGGGTGTCCTCCGCGGCCTTGAGCACCACGCCGTTGCCGCAGACCAGAGCCGGGAAGACCTTCCAGGCCACGTTGGCGATGGGCGTGTTGGCCGCGATGATCAGCCCGGCCACGCCCACGGGCTGGCGCACGGTCATGGAGAAGCGGGTGGGCGTCGCGGTCTGGCAGGTGCGGCCGTAGAGGCGCTGGCCCTCGGAGGCGTAGAACAGCCCCAACTGGGCCGCGCCGGCCGTTTCGCCCCTGGCATCGGACAGTTTCTTGCCCGTCTCCAGGTGCACGATCTCGGCGATTTCTCCGGCCCGGGCCTGCATGAGCTTGACCATCTCGTGCAGCACGAGCCCGCGGCTTACGGCCGGAGTGGCCCCCCAGGCGGGCTGGGCGGCCTTGGCCGCGGCCACGGCGGCGGCCACGTCCGCGGCCCGGGAGCGGGCCGCCGTGCAGAGCAGGCGACCGGTGGCCGGGTCGAACTTCTCGAAGGCCTCGCCCGCGGCCGCGGGC
>JAWRKD010000059.1:0-28894 GCA_040307135.1 Desulfovibrionaceae bacterium | reverse complement strand
CCGGGCAGGGTCATGGGGCGAAGTTCGGCGTCGAAAGTTGGGATAGTGTATTTTAGAACGAGCCGGCCAAAGTCTTTAACGCGAAACCCCTCGCGCACTCCCAAGAGGCCCCGGAAATCCGCCCACCGGATGAAGGGAGGGAAGTCAGAAATGTTCATGGTTCAAGCCCCTCGCTTGCCCCTGGAGGATCGCAGGGCCAGACCGCCAGGGAAGCGGCTTTTCGGCTCCGGGGATCAGCCGGAGCCTAGGCCCTGCGCTCAAAGCCTACGCCATGGGAAGGGGCGCGTCCAGCTTGGCGGCCAAGTCGCGCAGCGTGTTGCCCAGGCCGTAAAGCGCCTCGCCCTCCATGGGGAGCCCGTCGCGGGCCGTCAGCGCGTCAGCGAGAAAGAGAAGCTGCGCCCGCACTTCCACCTGGGGGCCGCTGGAGAGGATCACGTTGCCCTTGCCGCTGGTCTGTTCTACGTTCTGCATAGCCATTCTCGAACCTCCATAGTTCGGGTTTTGGTCAGGCCCGGCGGAGCGAGGCGAACGCTCCCCCGGGCCGCTCTATCGCAAGCCCCGGCACCGCGCCGGGGCATCGCGTCATTGCGCCTTGGCCCGGATCGGGACCACCTTTCCACCTTGGCGGAGTCCGTCCAGGAAGTCCGCCCAAGCCTGCATCATCTTTCGGCGCTCGGGCAGAAACTCCGCGAAGTTGTACGCCGCCCGCACGTTGTTTCGCTCGGCATGGGCAAGCTGTCGTTCTATGGCGTCACGATTCCAGCCCTGCTCATTCAAGAGCGTTGACGCTGTGGACCGGAAGCCATGGCCCGTCACCTGATCCGTGGAATACCCCATGTAGCGCAGGGCAGCGTTGACTGTGTTCTCGCTCATTGGTTTTGCCGAGGACCGGACGCCGGGGAAGACGTACTTGCCCGCGCCGGTCAGGGGATGAAGCTCCCGCAGGATCGCCACGGCTTGAAGGGACAGAGGGACAACGTGCTGTGCCCGCATCTTCATCTTGGCGGCAGGAATGCGCCATTCCGCCGCTTCAAGGTCAACCTCGGACCACTCAGCCTTGCGTAGCTCCCCGGGCCGCACGAAGACCAGCGGGGCCAGCTTGAGGGCGCAGCGGACCACATGGGACCCCTGGTAGGCGTCGATGGCCCGCAGGAGTTCTCCGAGTTCCTTCGGGTCCGTGATGCTCGGATGGTGCTTTTCCTTGGTGGGGGTCAGGGCTCCCCGAAGATCGCCCGAAGGATCGCGCTCGGCCTTGCCGCAGGCCACGGCGTAGCGGAACACCTGCCCGCAGTTCTGCAAGGCGCGGTGCGCCGTTTCAATGGCTCCCCGGGCCTCGATCCGGCGCATGGCCGAAAGGAGTTCCGGCGCGTTGATTTCGTGAATGGGCCGGGACCCGATGAAGGGGAACACGTCTTTCTTGAGCCGGGTCAGGATGCGCCCGGCGTGGGGCTCGGTCCACTTGGACCGAAACCGCTCGAACCACTCCAGGGCGACAAGCTCAAAGGTTTCGCCCCCGGCCTGGGCTTCGGCCTTCTCCGCCTTCCGCGTGGCGCTCGGGTCCTGCCCTTCGGCCAGGAGCTTGCGGGCGTCATCCCGGCGGGCGCGGGCCTGGGCAAGCGAGACCTCGGGGAAGGTGCCGAGGCTCAGGCGGTTCTCTCGCCCGGCAATCCAGTAGCGCAACCGCCACCACTTGCCGCCCGAGGGCGAGACCTCCAGATAGAGGCCCTTTTCATCCTTGAGGATGTACCGCTTTGCCTTGGGCTTCGCGCCCTGCACGGCTACGTTCGTGAGCGCCACCGGATAACTCCCCGGGCAGAGTCGGATAACTGCCCCTGTTGTCCGGTAAGTTATCCGGTCTGTTGTCCGGTTGTCAATGGACGCTGGCGCACGTCAGCATACGCTAAGCCAACAAAAAACCCCGGATTTCCGGGGCTTTCTGGTCCTTCTCGGACGTGCTTGGATTTTCATATGGTGCCCAGGGCGGGAATCGAACCCGCACACTCCTCGCGGAGCTAGGGATTTTAAGTCCCTTGCGTCTACCAGTTCCGCCACCCGGGCAGGTGCATAGTCTCTAGCTTGGCCGTTGCGTTGGCGTCAACGGTCAGGACGCTCCGGCAATCTCCCGGGCAGGCCGCATGACGACAACGGCCGGGAAGGCCCGGCCGTTGTGCAGTGGGGGGAGCCCGGCGCTATTTCCAGCCGTCCTTGAGAATCAGCCGCCGGGAGCCGGGCTCCACAGGCACCCGGCCGGTGTCCATGCAGCGGGCCATGTGCCGGAACACCGCCCCGGCCTCGCCCTCTTTTTTCCCGCTCAGGAAGTAGCTGTGCCCCTTGGGCGAATCGTAGCTGGTGTTCACCTCGTCGCAGTCGATGGCATAGACGTTGTCCGGGGTGAGCTCCAGCTGCTCCGGCCCGGTGTGGCCCAGGCGGCGGGAGACATAGCCGTTGGCGACGTTCGCCACCTTGCTGGAGCGCAGGGCCAGGTCGTCCGAGGCGAAATAGACCACGACGTTGCGCGCGCATTGGCAGATGAAGCGGCCGTCCTCCTCGCGGTGCAGGGTTTCGTTGAGCACGTCGGCGGAGGCCATGAAGATGTTGCGGAAGATGAAGGGCACCTCCCAGCACATGGACTTGGCCCAGTCGTGGAGGGTTTCGCGCAACACCCGGTTGCCCATGGAGTGGGCCAGGATGTTGATGCGCTTGAGGCAGGGGGGCGTGTCGGCGGCCCCCGCGTTCTTCTCCTGCCAGCCCAGGAACTTGCTCAGGGCTCGGGCAAAGGCTGCGCCGCTGGCGTCGGCGGCGCGCTGGTCGTCGAAATAGTCTTTCACGATGCCCAGGCTGTTGTCGCAGGGCCAGATCACGGGCGCCACCTCCAGCGAAAGCCCTTGCGCCGTGCTCAGCGCCGCCAGCATTTCGGCCCGGGGAAAGATGTCGCTCTCCGGCATGTTGTTGAAGCCGTGGATGTAGAGGAGAATCTGTTTCTTGTTGGAATCCTTGAGCTTCTGCATGAAAGCCTGGGAGCCGATCTCGGTGTAGTCGTCCTTGGCGTTGCGCTCGCAGAAGAAGAGCGACACCCCCACGTCGTTGTTGTTCAGGTCAAAGGATACGGGCCGTCCGATTCTCGTCTTTTTGCCTTGCCGAAAGGCGCGGTTGGTGAGGAACAGCATAGCGGCCTCCAGCGGAGGTATGCCGAACCCCGGCGGGTGCGCGGGATTGCGCCTGCGGGGCGCGGCGGTTGGAAATAGCCCAACCATAAACCGCGGCGCAAAAACGGTCAATGAATACGTGATTTTTTATGGAGCATTCCGGGGGCCGCCCGGGAAAGCCAGGCGCAGCGCAGCCCGGCATGACCGGGTTGCGCGATGGGCGACGCGGCGCGGCCATGGCGGGAAGAAGGACGGATGCGAAGAAGCGGTGCGCGCTAGCCGGGTCGCTGGGTCGGCGCCAACGGCTCGAGCGTCCCAGCGTTCCGTTCGGGCTCGAAGCTGAGCACCACCGTGAGCACGTTCTTGCCGTCCCGGCGCTCGTAGCTCAGGGAGGAGGTGTAGGCGCGCAGGCGCTGGATCTGGCGATCGGCGCGGCCCGCGGCTTCGGACGCGGAACCCTCCAGGGGATTGTCCGGCGGTCCCTCCTCGGCCATCTCAAGGATGATGGCCTGGGGCAGGATCGTGAACTGGAGCTCCAGGTCCGGCCTGCGGCTGTCCAGGAGCCGGCTCAGGCCGCGCGTGCCGAAGCTGTCCCCGTCGCCGCGCTGCTCCTCCTCGCGCTCCAGGCAGCGGAGCAGTGCCCAGGTCATGAGCTCCTCCAGGGCCGTGCAGGCGTCGAAGATGGGCTTGATGCCCGTGCCCGCGGCCTGGGCCAGCCGGGTCAGGGCCCGTTCGGCCGTGACGATCTCCGTGGCTTCGTTGCGCACGGTCAGGCGCAGGTCCCGCACGGACAGGATCTGGCCCGGACGTCCGCGGCGTTCGGCCAGGAACGGCTTGAGGGCCAGGGCCGCGATGCCCAGGACCACGGCGTAGCCCAGGAAGATCCAGAGAGGCTGGAGGTCCGGCTGGGGCAGGGCCGCGGGCAGGGCCTCCACGTTTTCGCTGGGCCTGCGGGTGAGGATCCAGGCCAGGAGACCGAAGAGCAGGCTGTAGGCCGTGGTGAACGGGGCCAGGGAGACCAGGGCCTTGCCCTGGCGGCTGAAGAAGGTCCGCGCGGCATAGCGCGCCGCGGCCAGGGACAGGACCAGCCCCGCGGCCAGGAGCAGGAATTGGAAGCCGCGCAGCCAGAGGGACTGCGGATCGACCTCGGGCAGCCGCAGGCCCCAGGTCTCCAGAGCCAGGCGCTGGAGTACGCCGCTGCCCCGGGCGAAGAGATGCAGGCCCTGGGCCAGGTGCGCGCCCAGGATGAGCGGGATGAGGGCGTAGCTGAAGACCGAGAAGTTCATCTTCACGGACACGCCGTTGAGCATGGTGGCGGCCTGACTGGCCAGGGTCAGGAAGAGCAGGAACAGGCCCTGCCAGGTCAGGAAGAAGAGGGTGAACCCGGCCTCGAATCCAAAGTGCCGGGTGAGCAGGTCCATGGCCTCGGGGAAGCCGTGCTGGAACTGGGTGGCCGAGATGATCCCGCCCAGGAGCACGGCCAGCACGGCCTCCATGAGCCCGGGCTTGCGCAGGAGCCAGAGCTCCCTGGAGGGCAGGCGGATCTCCACCTTGGCCGAGTCCTTGGGGCAGGTCTTCACGCAGTTGCCGCAGAAGATGCAGTAGGCGTTGGTTTCCTTGATGCGCGGGAACTCGTTCATGGGGCAGCCGGCCACCTTGCCGGTGCCGTAGTAGCAGAGCGCGGCGTTGCAGGTGCGGCACTTGTCCGGATTGCCGCGGATCTGGAGCATGCCCACGCGGGCGTAGGCCACGCCCATGCCGCCCAGGGGGCACATGTAGCGGCACCAGGCGCGCCGCTGGAACACGGCCGAGGCCGCCAGGACGCAGCCTACGACCACCAGGAGCAGGATGGCCGTGCGCCGCGGGCTGGCCGGGATGCGCAGGGCCTCCTCGGCCCAGACGATGGCCAGCAGGCAGGCCCCGATGACCAGGGGGCCGTACTTCTTGAGCCAGGGCGGCACGGGCAGGTTGAGGCCGCAGAGGGCGCGCATGCCGTCGCCCAGCCAGCCGAAGGGACAGACCGCACACCAGAAGCGGCCCAGGAGCAGGTACTGGACGACGAACAGCGGCCACCAGAAGAGCCACATGAGCACGTGGCTGGGGTTGCGCGTGGGGTCCTGCGGGCCGCTCAGCAGCAGATAGACGCCCACTCCCAGGAGGAGCACGGAGAGCGCGCGCAGCGCGTCCGGGAAAAGCGGGGACTTGAAGACCCGCTTGGTGCGCAGGAGTTGGGCCATGGCCTCATGGGATTAGGCGCAAAGCCCATACAGTGTCAACGCGCGGCCGGGGTTTCCCGGTCCGCCCAGCCCTGGGAACGGGCCTGCGCTCCCGAGGAGGAGACCAGGAGGCAGGCCCGCCCCGGCAGGGCATCTATGCAGGCCAGGGCCTGTCCGGGGGGCAGGACGAAGAGGCCCGTGGCCAGGGCGTCGGCCTCCAGGGCCGAGGGCGCGGCGACGGAGACGCTGGCCACGTGGCCGGGGCAGCCGCCGGAGCGCGGGTCCACGATGTGGTGCAGGCGTCCGTGCTTGCCCAGGGGGGCCTCGTAGCTGCCCGAGGTGGCCACGGCCCCGTTGCGCAGGAGGATGCGCGAGGGGTAGCGGCCCAGCAGTTGCGGGTCTTCCACGGCCACGGCCCAGGGACGCGCGGCGTCCGGGGCCAGGCCGGTGCGGATGTCTCCGCCCGCGTTGATGAGGTGCGATTCCACGCCGCGTTCGCGCAAGACCTGGGCGGCGCGGTCCACGATGTAGCCCTTGGCCGATCCGTCCAGGGTCAGGCCCATGCCCTGCCGGCCGAGGCGGATGGAACCGGAGGTCAGTTCCACCGCCCCGGCGTCCACGAGTTCCAACACCTCGCGGATTTCGGCCAGGGACGGCGCCGCGCCCTCGGGGGCCCTTTGGGCACGGCTCTGGAGCAGGGCCACCAGCGGCAGCACCGAGGGGTCGAATGCGCCGCTGGTGGCTTCCCGCATCCGCAGGGCCTGCGCCAGCACGGCGGAGAGTTCCGGGGGGGCGTCCCGGAGCGCGCCGTGCCGGTTCAGGAAGGACAGAGGGGTGTCCGCACGGTGGCGGTCGAAAATGGCGCAGAGCCGGTCCATCTCGGCAAAGGCCGCCTCCATGGCGTCCTCGGCCCGGGCCTGGGAGGGATGGGCCGCGATCATGGTCACGAAGGTGCCCATGAGGAAGCGGGTGCGCTCCAGACGCAGGCGCTCCGGGGCCGCGGCCTGCGCGGGCTCGGGCGCGAGCAGGGGCGGCAGGCTCAGGGAGAGCCCGGTCAGGGCGCCCAGGCGCAGGAAGGCGCGGCGGGTCAGGATGGCGTCAGACATGACCGTTCTCCTTGCGGGACCCTGCATGGGGCTTCACATCGCGGTCCCCGGCGAACTCGAATCCGGCCTCGGCGTCGAAGCAGGTCAGCCCGCAACGCAGGCAGCGGCTGGCCTCCTTGACCGCATCGCGCTCGGGAATGCCTCGGCGCACCTCCATGGTGAAGTTGTGGCGGCGCACGTCCACCGGGATTTCCGGGGCCACCACGCGGGGGATGGTGTACTTCACGCGCATGTCCTTGAGGATGGACTCGGGAATGACCTTGAGTTGGGGTTCCTCGGGCCGGGGCACCGCGCCGGTGGTCACGAAGAGGTGGATGGAGCGGGCCGCCCGGCGGCCGTCGGTCACGGACTCCATGACGATGGAGCGGCCGCGGCGGGCCTCGCCGCCCGCAAAGACGTGCGGCAGGCCTGTCTGCAGGGTCAGTTCGTCGCAGAGCACCGTGCCCTTGGGGCTCAGGGAGAGCCCGGCCAGGCCGCTCTGCTCCCGGAAAACGGAGGGGTCGGGCCGGCGGTCCGTGGCCGTGATGATCAGGTCCACGTTCTCCACCAGGGCGTCGGTGTCCGGCAGGGGCAGGATGCGGCCCGAGGCCTTGGCCTCGTCCTCGTAGCGGCAGGACTGGTACCAGACGTTGGTCCGGCCCGAGGTTCCGCTGACGATGGACACGGGCAGGGTCTGGAACAGGATCTCGGCCCCGATCTCCTTGGCCCGCTCGATCTCCTCCTTGTTGGCGGCCATCTTGCGCTGGATGTGCGGGGAGAGCACCACGGTGCGCCGCGCGCCCATGCGGGCCGCGGCCCGGGCGCAGTCCAGGGCGGTGTTCGTGTCGCCGATGATGACCACGCATTGTTCGTGCAGCGAACTCCACTGCGAGCCGATGCCGGTGAGAAACTCCACGCCGCCCAGGAGATTGCGGGCGTCGCCGCCGGGGATGTCCACGGGCGGAGTCTTCCAGGCGCCGGTGGCCAGATACACGGCCTTGAAGCCCTGGGCTTCCAGGTCCGACAGGCCGAACTCCCGGCCCAGGGTCATGTAGGTCCTGAGCTCCACGCCCAGGCCCAGGATGCCGTCCACCTCCCAGTCCAGTACGTGGCGCGGCAGGCGAAACTCTGGAATGGCGTAGCGCAGGAGCCCCCCGGCCTCGGCCCGGGATTCGAAAATAACCGGGTGGTGGCCCAGGCGGCGCAGGAAATAGGCGCAGGCCAGGCCCGAGGGGCCGCCGCCCACGATGGCGATCCGGATGCCCGTGTCCGGGCTGCAGTGAATGGGCACGCGCCGGCCGGACTGCATCTCCCAGTCGGCCACGAAGCGCTCCAGGATGTTGATGGCCACGCCCTCGTCCACCAGCTTGCGGCGGCAGATGTCCTCGCAGGGGTGCGGGCAGACGCGGCCGACCACGCCGGGCAGGGGATTGCGGTTCTTGAGCGTGAGCAGGGCCGCGTGGTAGTCTCCGCCCTTCACCTGCTGGATGAAGGTGCGCACGTCGAGCTGCACCGGGCACTTCTGCATGCAGGGGGCCAGGCACTCGTCGAGCTTGTTCACGTGGAGCAGGCTGGCCGAGAAGCTGGTGATGCGGATGGCTCCGGTGGGGCAGACCTCGGCGCACTTGCCGCAGGAGCGGCAGAGCGCCTTGTTCACGATGGGCAGCCCGGCCTCGCCCAGGCGCACCGCGCCGAAGGGGCAGGCCCGCACGCAGGATCCCATGCCCAGGCAGCCCAGGCCGCAGCTCTTCTCGCCGCCGTAGAGCATGGCCTCGGCCCGGCAGTCGCGCAGACCCTCGTAGGCGAACATCTGGCGGGCGCGGTCGCCGCCCGAGCAGATGAGCGAAGCCACCCGCGGCTCGCGGTAGGCCACGGCCAGGCCCATGACCTTGGCCACGGCCGCGGCGATGTCCATGCCGCCCGCCACGCAGACCTCGGGAGGAGCCTCCCCGGCCACCACGGCCGCGGCCGCCGCCGAGCAGCCGGGATAGCCGCAGCCGCCGCAGTTGGCCCCGGGCAGAATCCCCTCCACCTCCTGCACGCGGGGGTCTTCGCGCACCGCGAAGATGCGCGAGGCCGCGGCCAGGAGCAGGGCTGCCGCAAGGCTCAATCCGAAGACCACCAGCACCGATGTCGTGACCATGTTCGTCTCCCTCTAGGAAGCCATGCCCTTGAAGGCCAGGAAGGCGAGCGACATGAGCCCCGCGGTGATCAGGGCGATGGGCACGCCCCGGAAGACCTGGGGGATGGGCGAAATTTCGAAGCGCTCGCGGATGGCCGAGATGATCACCAGGGCCAGGGTGAAGCCCACGCCCGTGGCCAGGCCGAAGACCACGGACTTGGCGAAGCCGTAACCGTTCTTCTGGACCAGGATGGCCGAGCCCAGCACCGCGCAGTTGGTGGTGATGAGCGGCAGGTACAGGCCCAGGGCCCGGTACAGCGGGGGCACCAGCTTCTTGAGGAACATCTCCACGAACTGCACCAGGGAGGCGATGACCAGGATGAAGACGATGGTCTGGAGATAGCCCAGGCCGTAGGGTTCCAGCAGCGACTTCTGGATGGGCCAGGTGAGCGCCACGGACATGCCGATGACGAAGATCACCGCGCTGCCCATGCCCAGGGCCACGTCCGTGGACTTGGAGGTGCCCAGGAAGGGGCAGGTGCCCAGGTACTGGACCAGGACGATGTTGTTGATGAACACCGCCGAGATGACGAGCAGGAGGTAGTCCATGGCGTCCTCGTTTCCCTTTGTTCTCAGTCCTTGCCCGACAGCTTGCACAGGCCGCAGGCCGAGCAGGAGTTGATGGCTTCCAGGGCCTTGGGCGGCTCGTTGTCCCCGCGCCGCGCGCTCCAGCGGTTGTAGGCGTTCATGCCCGCCAGGATCAGGCCCAGGCAGATGAACGCGCCCGGGGCCTTGACCAGGATGCTCATGGGCTCGAAGGCGTCCCAGGGCACGGCGTGGCCGAAGACGGTCCCGGCCCCCAGAATTTCGCGCAGGCCGCCCAGGAAGGTCAGGGACATGGTGAAGCCCAGGCCCATGCCCAGGCCGTCGAGCACGGAGTAGAACACCGGGTTGCGCGAGGCGAAGGCCTCTGCCCGGCCCAGGATGATGCAGTTGACCACGATGAGCGGCACGAAGATGCCCAGCTCCAGGTAGAGCGGATAGGCGTAGGCCTGCATGAGCAGTTCCACGGTCACCACCACCGTGGCCGCGATGACGATGAAGCAGGCGATGCGCACCTTGGAGGGGATGATCGTGCGCAGGAGGGCCACCAGGAAGTTGGAGACCACGAGCACGAAGATCACCGCCGCGCCCATGCCCAGGCCGTTCTTGGCGCTGGTGGTCACGGCCAGGGTGGGGCAGAGCCCGAGCACGATGCGGAGCGGCGGCAGTTCCCGCCAGAGTCCCTTGGTCAGTTCCTTGAGGGCGCGTCCCATGGCGTCTCCTAGCGGTTCCAGGCGGCCAGGGCCGCGGGCTTGATGGCTGCGTAGGCCTCGGCGGCCTGGCGCACGGCCCCGGCCATGCCGGTGGAGGAATAGGTGGCCCCGGACACGGCGTCGATGTCGCCGCCCCGGCTCTTGAGGTCCAGGCCGGTCAGGGGGTGGTTCCTGTAGCGGGCCGTGACCGCGGGCTGGAAGACCCGCGTGCCCAGGCCCGGGGTCTCGGAATGGGTGGTCACGCTGATGGCCGCCACCACGTCCCGGGCCGGGTCAAAGGCCACCATGACGCCCACCTGCCCGCCGTAGCCCGGGCCGTGGCCCTCCAGGGCCAGGGCCTGCAGGCGGCCGCCCTTGAGGGCCGGGTAGGCCGTGACCTGGCCGCCGCCGGGCAGGGCCAGCCTGCGGCGGTCCGCGATGGGATTGTTGTCGTGCTCGGGCAGCACGGCGTCCAGGGCCGGACCCTGCACAAAGGTCAGGACCTGCTCCTCGATGCGCGGACGGGTGGCCTCCTTGAGCGAGGCCAGGATGAAGCCCGAGGCCGTGCCGATGAGCGAGAGGACCACGATCATCTTGAGGATCTCACGCATGCTGGCGGCCTCCGAAGGGCTTGGGGCGGATGCGGTCCAGGAGCGGGGCCAGGAGATTGGCCAGGAGGATGGCGTAGGCCGTGCCGTCGGTGTGGATGCCGTAGCGCCGGATGACCATGACCAGGACTCCGGCCGTGAGCCCGAAGAGGAGCATGGGCCAGTGGCCCGAGGGCGAGGATCCGAAGTCCGGGGCCAGGAAGAAGGCCCCCAGGAGCACGGCCCCGGTGCAGAGATGGAACAGGGGACCGGGCTGCAGGCCGGGGTCCAGGACGTGGAACAGGGCGGCCATGCCCGCCACCCCGGCCAGGAAGGTCAGCGGGATGTGCGGCCGCAGCCGGCCGATGAGGATGAGAAAAAGCCCGCCCGCCGCGATGGCCGCGCCTTGGGCCGCGCCCAGGGGGCCCAGCTGGGCGCCCAGGAAGAGGTCGGCGAGAGGCAGGCCGTCCACGGCCTGGGCTCCCAGGAACTTGAGCTGGGCCAGGGGGTCGGGGGTGGGCCAGCGGGCCAGCGCCAGGTCCAGGTCCAGGTGCCGCTCCCAGGACACGGCGCACACGGCCCAGCCCACCAGGGGGGGGCAGAAGGGGTTGGCGCCGAAGCCGCCGAAGACCGTACGGCCCAGGGCGATGGTGCAGAACGCGCCCATGGCCGTGAGCCACCAGGGGGCCGTGGCGGGCAGGAGCATGGCGAAGAGCAGGCCGTGGAACAGGGCGGTGCCGTTGTCCACGTCCACCTCGCGTCCCGCCAGCTTCTCCAGCAGGGCCTCGCTGATCACGGCCACGGCCCCGGCCAGGGCCAGGACCCGGGCCGCGTCCAGGCCGTTGCGCCAGACCGCCAGGGCCATGGCCGGGAGCAGGGCCGCGCAGGACAGGGCCATGAGCGAGCCCAGAGTGCGGCCGCAGCGCCAGTGGGGCGGCGGACCCACGGTGAGGCGGATCTGGGTGATGGCGTGGGGCTTGACGACGACGGCTGCCATGGAGACTCCTCGCAGCGGTTCAGTGGGCCACGTTCATGGGCCAGGGGTTGGCCGCTTCGGCCAGTTCCTTGCGGGCGAAGCGGATGGAGTGGAGCAGGGGCCTGCGCTCCGGGCACCAGTAGGAGCACTGGCCGCATTCCATGCAGGCCCCCAGGCCCGCGTCCAGGCACTTCGCAAACAGTCCATACTCGGCGTAGCGGCCGATGAGGTCCGGCCGGATGCGCGCCGGGCAGTGCAGGACGCATTCCCCGCAGTTGACGCAGGGCGCGCCGGTCATGGGCGGGAAGGCGTCCTTGGAGACCAGGGTCACGGCGTAGGCCCCCTTTTCCATGCCGTGCTCCACGTCATAGACCGTGTAGCCGCGCATGGGGCCGCCCAGGATCAGGCGGTCGCCGGGGCGGGCCGCCAGACCCGCGAAATCGAGGATCTGGGCCAGGGGCGTGCCGAGCAGGGCGCGATAATTCCGGCCCGCCAGGGTGAAGACCGTGTCGGTCACAGGCAGCCCGGTTTCCATGATGCGGCCGATGGTCCACAGCTTCATGACGCTCACCGCGGCCACGCCCCGGGGCCGCTCCTTGCCCGTGGCCGCCAGCACGGCGCGCTCGGCCAGGGAGTTGGGATAGACCGGCTTCACGGCCACGGTGGCGCATCCGGGCAAGGTCTGGCCCTGGTCCCCGGCCACCAGCACGCAGCGGTCCGGGGTGATGAGCTTGCAGACCGCCTCCAGGCCGCGGAACACGGTGGATCGGCAGTCGCGCAACAGCTGCCCGGCCACGGACACCGTGGGTTCGGGGTTCAGTCCGTTGATCACCAGGACGTCCTGGGGCCGCACGAAGCGGTCCATGCGCACGCCCAGGTCCTGCAAGGCCCGGCGCAGGCCCGCGGGATCGGAGGGGACGGGCACGGCGGGCAGGGGCGCGGGGTTGGCGGCCGGAGTCATGGTGATGTAGGCGAAGTCGGCCTTGTCCACCGAGCCGGAGAGCGGGGCATGGACCCGGCCGCCCAGGTCCTTGGGATGCAGGGCCACGACGCTGCCCCCGGCCAGGCGCTGGCCGCGCTGGACCTGGAGTCCGTAGCCGCAGACGTAGAGATTGAGGCGGTCCGGGGCCGGGATGTCGATGATTTCGCCGTCCAGGGGCGCGCGCAACGAAAAGGTGGGCTTGCGCATGGTCACTTCCTCTGCTGGTGGCAGGCGTTGCAACTCTTTTCGCCGGAAGGCCCGGCGCCCATCTGCTCGTGGCAGCCCAGGCACTGGCCGTGGAAGGCGTCGGCCCGGAGGGGCACGTGGGTCACGTCCGGCCGGTCCGTGGGCCGGTCCGGGGCCGGAGCCCCGGCGTGGCAGCGGCTGCAGGCCTGGGTGCCTGTGAAGGACTTGGCGTGCCCTTCCGCATAGGCGGCGTCAAAGGCGGCGGGATGGCAGGCGCCGCAGGCCTCGGGGTGTTTGGGGTCCGCACCGTCGTGGTGGCAGTCCCCGCAGTCCAGGCCCAGATCCCCGGCATGATGGCCGTGGCTGAACAGGACGCGGCCTCCGGCATTGTCCAGGACCATGCGCGCGGGCATGTCCCGGGCCGGGGCGATATGCAGGTAGCCGAACACGGCCACCAGGGTCAGGGCCGCAGTCACGGCGGCGATGGGGAAGTAGCGCCTGTTCATGGTTCTTTGCGGCGTCTCCGGTCGAGGTTCCTGGCGGCTCCATTTCAGGTTGATTGCCTGATCAGGCGGTGTTCAGCAACAGCTGTACCACTCTGGACACCGGGGCTGCCGGGAGGCCGACGTGTGCCAAAACAATTTATTTAATCCAAGATGTTGCCGCAAAAAAATGAACGTCCTGGCCCGTTCATGCGGCCCGGCCTGCACCGGGGTTTTGCCGGAATCTTGCCCGAAAACTTGCCGCATTTTTGCGCAATTTTGCGCTGCCCCCTGCGGACGCTGTCCCTGGGGCGGTAGGGAGAGCATGCAAGAAGTCCTGGCGAGAGAGGAGGCTGTGGGCAAAAGTAGGCACTCCCTTATTCTGGCAAGCGGTCCTGTCCCCGGGAATCCGTCCCTGGGCGTCCCGGGTCCCGGCGCAGTGGCGATGTGATGTAATTATCACAATGGAGGCGACGGGGACGGGGCCGCCTGGCCGGGGGCGCATCCCCTTGGCGCTTGCAATTTCCTGGGCGAGACGATAGGGGGAAAAGGCGTATCTAGACTATATATAGACTCGGAGCCTACATGCTCAAGCGGATTGCGGCCCGTGACCTCCGGGTGGGGATGTTCGTCGTGGAGTATGGCGACGGTTCCTTCAGCTCGCCGCACGTCCGCCTGGAACGCATCCTGGAATCCCCCGACGAACTGGAATCCCTGCGCCGCGAAACCCGCGACGCGGTGGTGGACGTGGCCCTGAGCCGGGTGCGCGACGAGGCTCCGGCCGCAGCGGGCCACGGGACCCGGGAGGCCCTGCCCCTCACTGTGCCCGCCGGGGTGCTCGGCCCCGAGCCCCAGGTCTGTCTGGCCGACGAGCTGCGCGTGGCCCGCAAGGTCTATAACCGGGCCCTGGACTGCATGAGCCGGCTGTTGCGCGAGATCAAATGCGGCCGCACGCCGGCCCTGGGCGAGGCGGCCCAGGTGGCCGGGGAGATTTCCGCCAGCTCGGCCCGCAACCACAAGGCCGCCAGCAGCATCTCCATCATCCGTTCCCACGGCTATGTGACCAACCACTGCGTCAACGTGGCCTTTCTGGCCGGGGCCCTGGGCGCGCGGCTGGGCCTGCCCGAATCCCACGTGGACGTGCTCACGCTTTCAGCCCTGCTTCACGATGTGGGCAAGGCGCTTTTGCCCGACGCCATCCTGCACAAACCGGGCAAGCTCACGGCCGAGGAATACGAACGGGTCAAACGCCATCCCCGGGACGGCCGCGACCTCCTGGCCGGGCAGCACCTCTTCGCCCGCGACGTGCTGGACGCGGTGCTGGACCACCATGAGGCCTGCGACGGCTCGGGCTATCCCCAGGCCAAGACCGCCCAGGCCATCAACCCCTTCGCCCACTACCTGAGCATCCTGGACGTCTATGACGCGCTCGTCAGCTACCGTACCTACCGCCGCGCGCTGACCCCGATCCAGGCCCTCAAGTTCCTCTATTCCCATCGCGGCACGCGCTTCAGCAGCCCGCACCTCTCGGCCTTCATCCGCTTCATCGGGGTGTATCCGGTGGGCAGTTTCGTGCGCCTGGCCGACGGCACCTACGGCCTGGTCACGGACTTCTCCGAGAACAAGCCGGACGCGCCCCGGGTCAAGGTGGTCTTCGACAGACGGCTGCGGCCCATGCGGCCCGTGCTGGTGGACACGGCCCCGGGCAACGGCGGGGGGCCGGCCGTGGAGTTGGGGCTCAACCCCAAGGACTACCACATCAACACGGAACTTTTCTTTCCCTGATCAGCGCTTCCCGAACATCTCCAGGTAGTTGGCGAAAAGCCGCGGACTGACGCGGGAGAACTGGTCGAAGTCGGCCACGATCTCTAGCCCGGGCACGATGACGCGCGCGGCCGGGATGCCCAGGTCCTTGCGCGTGAGGTCCACGGAGATTACGGACAGGCCGTGGTTCACGAGGGTTTCCTCCAGCACCAGGAGGTCGCCCTCGGGGCTGCCGGTGGAGAGGTCCGGCAGGTCCTCCAGGCGGCGTACGGGCAGGCCCTCGGGCGCGGGCGAACCGGCCGGACCCGGGAAGGGATAGGGCGTCTCGGTCAGGGCCGAGAGCAGCGCCCGCCGGCCGCACAGGCCGCAGCCCATGCCCTTGTTCACGTCCCCGCGCCGTCCCAGGACCACAGACTTGTACACCGGCACACCGAACTCTGCCGCGGCGTCCAGGAACCAGGGCTGGATGCCGCAGGCCGCGTAGTCCTCCAGGAGCCTGGCCACCTGGGGATCGTCCGAGGTCAGGCAAAAGGCCCGCGCCGGATCAAAGGGCCGCACGGCCTCGGCGTCGCGCTCCAGCACCTCGCACAGGCCGGAGAGCCGGGCCTCCTCAAGGGTGTTGCCCGAGGCCAGGCCCGTGGAGCCCAGGGCGCTGAACAGGGCGGGCTCGTCCAGGTTGCAGAAGAGGAAGACGAGCTGGGCCGGGATGAGGATGGGCCTGCGGCCCTTCCGGTCGCGCACCTCGGCCTCCATCCACCAGAGCTCCTGGCCCTCGTAGGGCACCTCCAGGCGCAGGGCGTTGGGGTCCAGGGCCTCGGCACGGGCCGCGACCTGGGCGAAGCTGCCGCGCACCAGCGGATAGTCCCGCTGGTAGCCGCGGATGCCGCCGCGGTCCACGCTGGCGTAGGAGGAATAGCGTTCGGCCATCTCCATGAGGTAGGAGGCCCGGGCCGCCTCCAGGCTCAGGCCCCGGCCATAGACCGTCTGGAGGCCCTGGAAGCTCAGGGACTGGCGGCCGTTGTCCACCCGGAACTGGGCCAGCCAGGAGCGCAACAGGGCGTGCGGGCTCAGGCAGGCCTTGTGGGCCATCTCCATGGTCAGGATGCAGCCCACCTTGTTCAGCCGTTCCAGGGCCAGGTGGATGGTCTCGTGCAGGGGTTTGCGTTCGCGCGGGGCGGGCAGCCGGTTTTCCGCCGCCAGTCCGGCCCGCACCGCCGCCGCGTCCGGGGCCTGGGTGGCGGGCGCGGGCTCCACCGGGGCGGCCAGGCCCGCGTCCTCGGGCGCGGGCAGGGACGCATGGGACGTGATGTTGGCCCGGAACAAGGCGGTCCACTGGCGGTGCAGGGGCTGGTCCGCCAGCAGGCTCAGGCGCAGGTGCGGCAGGGGCGTATGCCGCGAAAGCTCCCGCGGGTCCAGCCCGGCCAGCCGGGGCAGGAGGGCGGCGTAGCGCTCGTAGGCCAGGCAGGTCTCGTAGAGCAGGGCCGCCAGCACCGGGTCGTCCGTGGCCTGGCCCGAGACCGTTTCGTCGATGAGCTTTTCCAGTTTGCGGGTGCGGTGCCCGGCCATGGCCTGGAGCAGGAACTGGTGCATGAAGTCGTCCATGGGCTCGCGCCGCAGGTGCTCCAGCATCTCGTTGAAACTCAGGTTCTGGGCCGGGTGGGCCATGAAGCAGCCCACTCCGGCCACGTTGTCCATCAGCCGCAGTTCGTAGCGCATGATCGTTCCTTTGGGGGTCAGATGTCCGGTCCCGCCTCGTCCTCGTCGCTCCAGAGCGCCACGCGGTTGCGGCCCTGGGCCTTGGCCCGGTACAGGGCGCGGTCCGCGCGCTCGAGCATGTCCTCGAAGAGGTTGGAGCCGAAGCGGGGTTCCATGGAATATTCGGCCACGCCCACGCTCACGGTGTTGCCGATGCGCAGGCCCTGGGCTTCGTAGGGGTTCTGGGCCACGGCCTGGCGGATGCGTTCGCCCAGGAGCCGGGCCTCGTCGGAGCCGGAGTTGGGGGCCAGGACCACGAATTCCTCGCCCCCGGAACGGGCCAGGAGGTCCGAGCCGCGGATGGACTCGCTGATGCGCGCGGTGACGTGCTGGAGGAAGCGGTCGCCCATGAGGTGGCCGTGCTGGTCGTTCACGTTCTTGAAGTGGTCGATGTCGATCATCAGGCAGGAGAACCTGGCCCCGGAGCGCAGGGCGATGTGCAGGAGCCGGGGGCCCTCGGTGATGAGGAAGCGGCGGTTGCGCAGGCCGGTGAGCGGGTCGGTGATGGAGACCTGCTCCAGCCGCGCGATGTGCTCGCGGATGGTTGTGGACATGCGGTTGAAGGCCAGGCCCAGGAGCTTGAACTCCAGGGGCGCGTCGTGGAATTCGTCCAGGTTCACGGCGGCCCCGAAGCGGCCCTCCTGGACCTCGCGGGCCGCGCGCACGAGCAGGCCCAGGGGCCTGAGGATGCGTCCGGCCAGACGGCGGCCCAGGAACATGGCCCCGGCCAGGGCCAGGACCAGGCCCAGGAAGATGGCGGCCAGGGCCACGCTGGTGGGCACGTCCTCGCCCACCAGGACCACGGCCAGCAGGGCCAGGGCCGCGGGCGAGAGGACCAGGGCCGCGGCGTAGAGCCGCAGGAGCCCGCGGATGTGGTTGGCGGTGAACAGGTCGCGCTTGAGGTCCTGGGGGATCATGCCGGCTCCGGGGCGCGGGATTTGTGCTCCCGCAGGCGTTCGCGCAGGACGCGCACGGCCTCGCCGCCGCTGCCGGAATGGTCCTCGTACTCGACGGACTCGCCGCCCGAGAGATGCAGGGCGATGACCTGATCCTTCAACTCGGCATGGGTGATGTCGCGGTAGTAGATGTCCAGGCTGCCTGCGTCCTCCACCAGGTATTCCAGGGGCGCGTAGGACAGCGGCGGGAAGATGCGGCCCTGCTTGCGGGCCAGCACCAGGTAGTCGCGGCCCGGGAAGAACAGGGTCAGGAGCAGGGTGTCGGGCAGGCTTTTGGCCAGCCAGTGGCGCAGGCAGCCGGAGTATTCCCAGACCGCGTAGGCCGGGTCGGCCGGGGACAGGCCGCATTCGCGCCGGGCCGCGGCCTCCAGGACCTCCAGGAGGTCCTCGCGGAATCCGTCGTAGAGGCGGCGCAGGAGAATCGCGCCATAGATGTCGGCCAGAAGCGGCAGGGCCAGAAGGAGCGCGCCGTAGCGCAGGGACAGCGAAAGTCCCGCCCCCAGGCAGAGGACGCAGGCCAGGGCCTTGAGGCCGGGGCTGGCGGCGAAGGTCAGCGCGAGACGGTCTCGCAGATCCACGCAGGGCTCCCTGTAAATAGCCGTGCTATACTGGCGGGACGGGCCTGCGTCAACGCGGGAGCGGTCCGCGGGCCGCCGTCTCGAGCAGGCCGCGGACCTGGGGCAGCAGGGCCCGGGCCATGGCCGCCACACCGGCGGCGTTGGGATGGATGCCGTCGGGCAGCACCAGGTCCGGGTCGTCCACAAAGGGGGCCAGGATGTCCGGGAAGAGAGGCAGGCCGTGGCGCGCGGCCAGGGCCGGGTAGAGGGCCTCGAAGGCCGCGGCCGGATAGTCGGATTCAAAGGACAGTGAACGCACGCCCAGCAGGAGCACGGGCAGGCCCGCCCCGCGCAGGGCCGCGATCAGGGCCTCCAGGTGGGCCTCCACCTCGGCCGGGCCGCAGCCCTGGTAGGAGTCGTTGGCCCCGAACTCCAGGAGGCAGGCCGCGGGCGCTGCGGCCAGGATCCGGGGCAGGCGGCGCAGGCCGTCGGCCGCGGTCTCGCCGGACACGCCGAAGTTCAGGCAGGCCGCTTTTCGGCCCTCGGCCCGCAGCAGGGATTCCACCTGGGCGGGCAGGGCCTCGGCCGGGGCCAGGCCGTAGCCCGCGAACAGGCTGTCGCCGAAAAAGGCCAAGCGCTGGGCGGTCACGCCTCGTCCTGGTTCATCCACTGGCCCACGAGCTGGGCGGTCTTGGGCCAGTCCTTGGCCAGCCGGAGCTTGAGGAACTCGGCATAGATCGAGTCCAGCAGCTCCACGCATTTCTCCACCAGGTAGAGCTTTTCCAGGAACTTGGAGTCCGGGTCCTCGTCCTCCTGGTCGCGCAGGTCCACCTTGGGGGTCTTCAGGCCCGAGAGCCCGAAGTCGTCGGCCTTGAGCGTCACCTGCCAGGCGTCCTGGTCGATCTCCAGGCGCAGTTGGGCCTTGCTCACCTTCTTGCCGGTGCGCAGGCCGGTCTTGGCCTCGGCCAGCTCGCCGCGCGGGCTGGTCACCGAGGCGGTCTCCAGGCTTTCGCCCTCGCCCCCCTGCACCGAGATCTTGTGCTCCATGTGCAGGGCGAAGGACTGGCCCTTGGCCGTGGTGAACAGGCCCTGGCGTTTTTCCGAGGCGAACCAGAGCCAGGTGAGGAAGTCCTGGCCCAGCAGGGAGTTTTCACGTTGCACGAGGGTCAGGTCCATGGCCGCCTCCTAGACGAACAGGGTGGGTTCGAGGTTTTCCAGGGAGGCAGCGGCGTCCTCGCCGAGCATCTCCAGGGCCAGGAAGAAGGGGGAGAGCGGCTCCAGGTGGAGCTCGAAGGTCATGGCGAACTGGTCCTCGAACAGGGCCCGGGCCTTGGAGTTGGTGGTGTCCAGCCAGACCTGGTTGTTCTGGGTGTTCCAGAGCGCGTTGAAGACCGCGGGTACGGGCAGGGCGCGGGCCCGCAGCTTCAACTCCACCTGCTCCTTGAGTTCGCGCTTGCGGTCGCGGGACAGGAAGTTCTTGCCCTGTTCCTTGGCCTTGGCCGTCTCGGCCTTGAGCGCGATCTGGTAGTGCTTCTTGAACACCGCGGGCTGCACCCGGCGGGTCTCCAGACGCAGGGAGAAGGCCAGGTAGTGGGCCTTTTCCGGCGGCGACTGGGTGAAGCCCACGTCGAGCATGTCGTCGATGTTGGTCCAGCCGAAGGAGCGTTCGTCGGTGGTGGCGTCGATGTCGCGGAAGGCCCACTCCTTGAGGCGGGCGGGCACGGCCTGGTAGAGGGTGGAGGGCACGTCCTCCACGATGCGGTAGCGGGTCAGGGCCACGCTGGACGAAAGAAAACTCACGGGGTCCTCCTGTGGGCTCGGGGCCGATGAAGGCCCCTGCGTAAAACCAATTCCCGGCGTTGTCCAGTCAGGGGGCCGCGCCTTGAGCCCGGCCCGCGTTTGGCCTATCCTGGTTCGGAACACAGGCACAGGAGGCGGTCATGGCGGATCAGGTTCTGGAGCGGTTCATTACCTTTCTGGAGGAGCGCTCGGCGCGGGTGCGGGACCTGGAGGAACAGGGGGCCAAGGCCCTGGAGGAACCGGGAGGGCAGGAGAAGTTCGGGGCCGTCATGCGCCGGAAGGCGGAACTCCTGGCCGCCCTGTCCCAGGACGGCAAGCCGCTCCTGGAGGGCCTGCCCGGGGAGCAGGCCGCGCTCCTGGCCCGCAGGCTCAAGGTCTTTTCCGCGGGCGCGTCCAATTCCCTGCGCCTGAACAGCGTGTTCTACATGTCCGCGCTGCTCTATCCCGACGATCACCGGCAGGGCGAGCCCAACAACCTCGATCTCTTCATTTCCGAGTTGCGCCGGGGCTGACCGGCCGGGCCGGGGCCTTGGCCCCGGGCGCGGCGGGTTTGGCCGGAGCTCCTGGCTTGCCCGGCGCCGCGGGCTTGGCCTGCGGGGCCTTGGCTCCTGCGGCCTGGAACAGGGTGCCGCGTTGGGCGCCCACCACGATCTTGCCCACCGCATCTTCCTGGACCCTGTTCAGCTCCAGGAAGGCGCAGCCCAGGATCCCGCCCTCGTGGCGCATGACCTTGACCGGGATCTGCTGGGCCAGCATCTTTCCGGCCAGGCGCAGGTCCAGGGTCAGGGGCGTGCCGCCCTTGACCCGGGGACCCTGGTACTGGAAGCCGATGCCCGTGGCCGAGATGTCCAGGGCCGGGCAGCGGGCCTGGAGTTCGGCGCAGGCCACGTCCACGCCCCGGATGGATACGCGGAAGGCCGTGCGCTTCTCCTTCTTTTCCGAGCCGCTCTTCACGTCCAGGTCCGGCGCTTCGGCCTCCTTGGCCTCCCTGGCCGGGGCCGCGGGCTGGGGTTTGGCCTGGGGCCGGGCCTGGGGCTTGGCCGCCTCGGTCTTGGGCGTGGTCTTGATGCTGAAGGCGAAGGCCTCGGGCGGCGGACCGTCCTTGGGCTTCTTCTTGGCAGGCTTGGCCTTGGCCGGGGCTGGGCGCGCCGCGGGCCTGGCCTTGGCCGGCTTGGCGCGTGCTCCGAAGAGGCGGGCGAAGAGGTCCCGCAGGGGCTGGAGCAGGGAGTGCAGCATGGCGCGGACTCGGCCTCCTCACTTTGCAGCGCTATGCCCAAGTGGGCAAAAAATCAAGCGCCGCCTGGGAATGCGGCTCCGGGATTCTTCCCGGGCACACGCCTGCGGCGGCCGACCCCCTTGACTTTTTTCCCCTTCCGGGACACAAGAGGAGCGCCTTCCCGCAGGGAAGGACCCGAGCCATTCTTAAGGAGGCACAGGCATGATCGGCGAACTCATTTCGGATATGGCCCACAGCACCGGCCCTGGCATGATCGGCGTCTCCCTCATCTTCATCTACCTGGCCTGGATCATTTCCATCGCCATGATCCGCATCAACCAGGGCAAAAAGGAAGGACACCACTAGTCCCCGACCGCTCCGGATTTCCGGGGCGTCCCGCGAATGCGAAGGCGGATGCCTGGGCCGCGAGGTCCGGGCATCCGCCTTTTCTATTTTTCCGCTGTGATGAGTCGCTCAGCATTGCTGACACCGAGTGGTGTTAATCTGCAAAGACCGTCTTTGGTATAATGAATTATTTTTTTTGTGTGTAGCCGCGTGAGTATTTTTTTAAATGCACTTTTATTTTTATATTCAATGTGTTCCGCTAATATATGCTCATGTAGCGGATTTTCATCATATAGTAGTATTAAAATCTGATCTCTTGCTTGTAAATTTTTTAGTACTTTCTTAATTTTCCCATCCTTCCAAATTAATGGAACATGTCTCTCAATGATTGAATTAATAATTTTTTGTGTATCAGATGGCGATATGTTGGTGATTAAGCGTATAATCTCAGCCAAGACCCATTTGCATGAATATAAAATAAATGTTGAATCCATTTCGTTTGGAGAGATATCCGATATGTGTGCAACACCTCTTTTGTTTCTAATGTTATATATTGCCTTCAAGGCGTATGGAATCAGAATACGAAATGACTATTTACCTTTTTTGTTTCTAAGAATATTGAGATAATTGTCATCGAATTTCTGGAGATTTTTATTTAGCGGCGTAATCTTACCTTCGAGTTCATATTCTAATATTCTACGGACAACTTCTACAAAATGGCCAGCATCTAGTTCGCTTGGCTTCCATTTTTGAAGAGCATAGTTATTTTCAATTTCAGTATAGTAGGTTATGAGATGGTGAGCAATTTCCTCACCATATTTTGATGATAACAGTGCGCGGATATCTAGCATTTAGGCATTAAGTTCAGTTGCGAGTTCACTAGCCCTTTCTTTTCCCGGGAATGCGAGTTTGACAAGCTTAGATTTCTTTCCTCCATTAATAATAAAATACTGCTTTTTAGTTTTTAGATATTTCATGAAGTTACCAGAATCAAGGACAGCATGTTCCTTGCAGGCTTCTCTTAACTCGGCAGTTGAGGCCGCGTCTTCATTTTTTAAACTCTTTGCCAATAGATAGAGAAGTGAAATATTCACAGTCTTTTCTGCCAAATTTCTTCCAGGAATTTTTGCTGTTATTTTAATTTTTTCGCCAGAGATATCAAACACACGGAGATAATTGGTGGCGGGTTGAATTTCCGACGCAACTTTTTGTTGAGGTGTTGCAGGAGTTGGCTGTATAACTGTTTGTCTTGGAGTAGATTTAAGGGTAGTTTCTATAATTGATTTAAATAAAGAAAGTTGTTCTTTAACAAAACCTTCCGATCCTGAGAATTCAATTTTCCCCTCAAGCATGGAAATGTTGACTTTGGCTTCACTGCTCATATCGGCCTCCATCTATATGATAGCATCTAGATATCTAATCATACGGAAAAGGCAAGCAGTTAGCCGCTGAAAATTACGAGTCTTTTTTTGCCTCCCTGGCGATGTCCAGGAGATAACGGCCGTAGGCGTTCTGGTGCATCTCCCGGCCCAGGGCTTCCAGCTGGGCCGCGTCGATGAGACCCATGTGGAAGGCGATCTCCTCGGGGCAGGACACGATGACGCCCTGGCGCTCCTGGATCACGTTCACGTAGTTGGCCGCGCGCAGGAGGCTCTCGTGGGTGCCCATGTCCAGCCAGGCGAAACCCCGGCCCAGGATCTCCACGCGCAGCTCCCCCGAGGCCAGGTAGGCGTTGTTCACGTCCGTGATCTCCAGTTCGCCGCGGGCCGAGGGCTTCAGGTTCCGGGCGATGTCCTTGACCCGGTTGTCGTAGAAATAGAGCCCGGTGACCGCGAAGCGCGAGCGCGGGGCCTTGGGCTTCTCCTCGATGCGCAGGGCCGTGCCCTTGGCGTCGAATTCCACCACGCCGTAGCGTTCCGGGTCCTTCACCGGGTAGGCCAGGACCACGCCGCCCTTGTCCAGCCGGGCGCAGTCCTGGAGCAGGGCGGTGATGCCCTGGCCGAAGAAGAGGTTGTCGCCAAGCACCAGACTCACGGAATCCGCGCCGATGAAGTCCGCGCCGATGAGGAAGGCCTGGGCCAAGCCCTCGGGCCGGGGCTGCTCGGCGTATTCCAGGCGCAGGCCCCAGCGCGAGCCGTCGCCCAGCATGGTGCGGAAGCGCGGCAGGTCGTCGGGCGTGGAGATGATGAGGATTTCCCGGATGCCCGCCAGCATGAGCACGGACAGCGGGTAATAGATCATGGGCTTGTCATAGACCGGCAGGAGCTGCTTGCTCACGGCCCGGGTCAGGGGATAGAGCCGCGTGCCCGAACCGCCCGCCAGGATGATCCCTTTCATGCCGTCCTCGTCCGTCCCGGGGTGTTTCCGGGGTTCCACGGTTTTACAATCATCCGCTCCTGGGCTATCAGCCTGGGAGACGAACAGGTGCGAGACTAACCGGCCGGACCGCCGAAGGCAACCGGCCTCCCTGTTTTGCGGATCAGGAACCGAGGAGTGGGCATGCCGCTTTTTCCGGGCCTTTGGGCCGTTTTCTTCCTTTTGGCCATATTCGGCGGCCTGTTCGCGCTCTTCGTGCTCCTGCCCGCCAGCCTGGCCGCCGGGGCCTTCGCCAAGCTGGGCCTGACCCCGGCCCAGGGCTTCTTTCTCTTCGTCCTGACCTTCCTGGGCCGGGCCCTGGACATCCCGCTGCGCCGCACCAGCCGCCTGGTGCGGCAGTTCGGCGTGACCGCCGTGGGGCCGTTCTTCTACGTCTCGCCCTTCAGCCGCCCGGCCAAGCCCGAGGTTCTGCTGGCCGAGTTGGCGGAGCAGACCGTGGCCCTCAACGCCGGCGGCTGCCTTGTGCCGCTCTTCCTCTCCGGCTACCTGCTTTCCCGTCAGAACTGGCTCCTGGCCCAGTCCCCCTGGCTCTGGCTCTGCCTGGCCCTGGTGGCGGCGGCCTCCTTCGCCGCGGTGCGGGTGGTGCCGCATTTCGGTCTGCGCCTGCCCCTCTGGGTGCCGCCCTTCGCCACCGTTGTCACCGCGGCCCTGTTCGCCCCGGTGGATCTGGCCCCCACGGTGGCCTACACGGCAGGGTCCCTGGGGGCGCTCCTGGGCGGCAACGTCCTGCCCCTGCTGGACCCGCGCACCCGCGACCGGCTGGACGCGCCCCTCATATCCATCGGCGGGGCGGGCACCTTCGGCGGCGTGTTCCTGGCCGGCATCCTCTCGGTGCTCCTGTCGTGAACGCCCCGGCGCCGTGCATCGCCGTGAGCCGCTGCCTGCTGGGCGAGCGCGTGCGCTACGACGGCGGCCACAAGCACGCCGCCGCCCTGGTGGCGCGGCTCTCCCGCTCCTGCCGCCTGCTGGGCGTATGCCCCGAGGTGGAGGCCGGGCTGACCGTGCCGCGCGAGCCGGCCCACGTGGGCGGCGATCCGCTCTCCCCGCGTTTCGTGGACAACGTGAGCGGCCGGGACCACACCTTCCGGCTCATGAGCAGGGTGGAGGAGCGGCTCCGGCGCTTTGAGCGGGAGCCTGTTTTCGGCTATGTGTTCAAGAGCGGCTCCCCAAGCTGCGCGGCCGTGACCATGGTGTCGGTGTTCGACGGCCAGGGCCGCCGGTCCGGCCGCAGTTTCGGGCTCATGGCCCGGGCTTTCCGCGCGCGCTTTCCGTCCGTGCCCGTGGCCGACGAGAGGCTTCTGGAATATCCCGGGGAGCTGGAGCGTTTCCTGGCCGCGGTGCAGCGGCTGGCCTGGGAGAAGGGGGAGGGATGATGCTCACCGTGACCGCAGCGGCCGCGTTCGCGCCCGGCCGTCGCCTGCTTCTCTGTCCCGGCGTCCTGGACGCGGCCTTGCCCGCGCTCGTTTTTGCCGGACCCGCCCCGCGCCTGCGCGCGGGCCATGTCCTGGCCCGCGACGGCCGGGATACGCTCCTGGTGGAATCCGCGCTCTGGTGGCCGGGCCGCCCGGCGCAGCGGATCTGGCTGGTGGAGGTCCTGGCCCCGGTGCAGGCCGGGGAGCACGGCCTGGAACTCCAGAGCCGGGGGCGCTCCCTGGCCTGGGTCACCTTGAGCGACAAGGGCGCGGAAGGCCTGCGCCAGGACGCTTCCGGCCCGCTCATCGAGGAGCTGGTGGCCGCGGCCCTGCCGCTTTCCCTGGCCCGCGGCTTTCTCCTGCCCGACGACCAGGCGGCCCTGCGCGCCCTGCTTACGGATCTGGCCCTGGTCCAGGGCTTCGACCTCATCCTGACCACCGGCGGCACGGGCGTGGCCCCGCGCGACGTGACCCCCGAGGCCACCCTGGCGGTCATCGAGAAGCGGCTGCCCGGGTTCGAGCGCGCCATGACCGCGGCCAGCCTGGCCAAGACCCCGCGCGGAGCCGTGTCCCGGGCCGTGGCCGGGACCCTGGGGCAGAGCCTCGTCGTCAATCTTCCCGGCAGTCCCAAGGCCGTGCGCGAATGCCTGGAGCCGCTCCTGTCCGCTCTGGGGCACACCCTGGACAAGCTCCAGGGCGATCCCGCGGAGTGTGGGCAGGCGGGCTGAAATCCGCGTCCAGCCGGGCCTCGCGACTTGCGCGCCGTTGCGATTCCTGCTATTTACCGCCAATGCGTCCTGTACCTTAAATGTTTGTTTAACCCAGGACGCCAGAATCCCAGGAGAGCCCATGATACCGAGCAAACGGATGGTCCTCGCGTCTGTCCTCCTGTTCCTCCTCGCCCTGAGCGGCCCGGTCATGGCCCAGGACGCGGCCCCGGCCCTGGGCACGGCCCAGAGCTCGGACGATGTCCAGATTCCCGCCATCGCGCCCGGAACCAAACTGGACATGCAGGCCGCCGTGCAGCGCGGCCTGGACGCCAACCCCGCCATCCTGGCCGCCCGCCACGAGCTCCTGGGCTCCGAGTCCGGGCGCAAGTCGGCCCTGGCCGACTTCTTTCCCACGGCCAGCAGCGGCTATGGCTGGACCCACAACGACCGTACCCCGCACCAGAGCGGCTATCGCGTCGGCGACCAGGACGCCTGGGCCTTCCAGCTCAACGTGAGCCAGCCCCTGTTCACCGGCTTCCGGCTCCTGTCCACCTACCAGAAGGCGCGCCTGGCCAAGGAGCAGAACGAGGACAAGCTCTACCAGGCCGAACTCTCGCTCATCCAGAGCATCCAGAACGCCTTTTTGTCCCTGCTCCAGGGCCGCATGGACGTGAAGAGCGCCCAGGATTCGGTGGAGCGCCTCAAGTCCCAGCTCCAGGTCACCCAGGCCTTCTACGACGTGGGCCTTAAGCCCCGCCTGGACGTGCTCCAGGCCGAGGTCCAGCTGGCCACCGCCCAGCAGGAGCTGCTCAAGGCCGAGAACGCCGTGGCCACCCAGATCGCCAATCTGAACACCCTGCTCAACATGCCCTTGGAGGCCGGGGTGGAGTACGTGGGCAGCCTGGACTACGCCCCCTTCACCCGGACCCTGGAGGACTGCCTGAACGAGGCCTACAAGAGGCGGCCGGACCTGCGCATCGGCGAGAAGAGCGTGGAGATGGCCGAGAAGGACGCCAGGATTACGGCCAGCTCCTTCTATCCGCAGTTTTCCGCGGACTACAATTACAACCGCGCGGGCGACGACCCCATCGATGGCGAGAGCAAGTACCTGAGCAAATCCAACCGCGAGAACTGGGACGTGGGCGTGAACATGGAATGGAGCATGTGGCAGTGGGGCAGCACCTACTACGCCCATGACAAGAGCGTGGAGACCGTCAAGCAGATCCGCGCCGACCTGGACAAGACCCGCCTCAACGCCGGGTTCGAGGTCAAGAACGGCCTGCTGAACATGCAGACCGCCGCGGACCGCATCGGCGTGGCCCGCAAGTCCGTGGAAGCCTCCCGCGAGTCCTACCGCATGGCTCTGGCCCGCTACCAGGCCCAGGTGGGCACCAATACGGACCTGCTCACCGCCCAGTCTGACGTGACCAAGAGCGAGGCCGAGCTGAACGGCGCCCTGGCCGACTACGCCAAGGCCCTGTCCAGCCTCTACGTCTCCATGGGCCAGAAGAACCTCGGCTTGACCGCGCAGTAGGACGTGGACGCGGCGTCTTCGGCCCGCAACGGGCTTTCCTGTCCGTGCTGCAGCGCGCGGCTCAAGGCCGTGCGCAGCTGCCGCGAGGTGACCATGCGCTGCGCCGCCTGCGGCGCGGCCTATCCGGTGCGCGAACTGCTGGCGGTCATGGACGAGGCCTTTGAGGAGGAAGTGGGGTTTGTTCCTCTGGACCGGCTTTGAACTCGGCGCCCTGCGGCGTTTCACGGGCCGGGGCCTGACGGCCCTGGCTCTTTTTTTCTGCCTCCTGGCCCTGCCCGGGGCCGCCCCCGCCTCGGGCGACCAGCGTTCCGGCTACGAGGTCTGGACTCCCCTGGCCCGGCGGCTGGCCGAGGACGGCTTTGACCAGGCCCTGCTCACCACGCTCTTCTCCGATCCGCTCATGGTCTTCGATCCCCAGATCATGGCCCGCAAGATGAATCCCCTGCTGGAGGCCAAGCTTTCTCCGCCCGAGGAGAAGGCCGTGGAGCCCGGGGTGGACGAGCGCTACCTGAATCCCATCCTCCTGGCCGGGGCCTACGGCTATCTGCGCGAGAACAAGGTCTTCCTGGCCGGACTCAAGGCGCAGTACGGCGTGCCGCCGGAAATCCTGGTGGCCCTGCTCCTGGTGGAGAGCAAGCTCGGCCTGAACGTGGGCACGGCCCGGTCCGTCTGGTCCCTGGCCAACATGGCCCTGGCCGGGGACCTGGGCGTCATCGAGCCCTATCTCTCGCGTCAGGACCTGAGCCCCGAGATTCGGGACTGGCTGGCTGCGCGCACCCGGCAGAAGGCGAACTGGGCCTACGAGGAGCTGGAGGCGCTGCTGCGCTACGCCCAGGCCCTGGGCATCGACCCCCTGGAGATTCCGGGCTCGGCCTACGGGGCCATCGGCCTCTGCCAGTTCATGCCGAGCAACGCCCTGGCCTACGGCGTGGACGGCGACGGCGACGGCCGGGTGGACCTGCTGGTCAAGGAGGACGCCCTGGCCAGCATGGCCCGATTCCTCCAGGAGCACGGCTGGAAGGGCGAGGTGGGCGAGGATCTGCGCTACAAGGTCATCTACCGTTACAATCACTCGGCCGGCTACACCCGCACGGTGCTGGCCGTGGCCGACAGCCTCGTGCGCATCGGCCGCACCTTCAGCGCCCAGTGAGTCAGGACGAGAGCAGGCTCTGGTAGAGGCTCAAGGTCCGGGTCAGGAAGTCCCGGCCCGAGAGCTGGGAGATGACCAGGCGCTGCTCGCGCAGGAGCTCCTCGCGGAACTCGGGATGGCGCACGGCCTCCAGGAGCTTGAGGGTGAGGGCGGGCACGTCGCCCGGCTCCACCAGGGCCCGGCGGCTCACCAGATCGGGCAGGACGCCCACGCTGGAGGCCAGCAGCGGCCGGCCCCCGGCC
>JAWRKD010000058.1:0-6235 GCA_040307135.1 Desulfovibrionaceae bacterium | reverse complement strand
GAGCGCGCCGGCCGCGGCCACGGGGCGGCGGCCGGGCCGGGCCGGGTCGTCGTCCGCGTTGGTGCCCTCCAGGAGGGCGGCCCCGGGAAAGGTCCGGGCCACGAGGCCGAGCACGGCGCGCTTGCAGAGGTAGCAGCGCTCCGGGCCGTTGGCCGCCAGACCCTCCACGCCCCAGACGTCCAGATCCATGATATGGTGGTCCAGGCCCAGGAGGCGGGCCTTGGTTTGGGCCAGGTCCAGGTCCCGCGCCGCGGTGAAGGCCGAACGCACGGTCACGGCCGTGAGGCGGGCGCCCAGGGCCTGTTGGGCCAGGGCCGCCAGGAGGCCCGAGTCCAGGCCCCCGGAAAAGGCCAGCACGGCCCGGGGCAGGGCGGCCAGGGGCTCGAGCAGCGCGCGGGGCATGTCCATGGGGCGCAGGATAGCACGGGACCTTGCGCGCTCCAATGGGGGCTACATCATTGGAATCCTTGGAGGAACAGGAAAAAAAGAAAAGCGAAGCTTTTTGACCGGGGTCAAGGCGGTCCGGGGCCGGAGGGGATAGACCTGGACCTGCGAGGCCGGAAAGGCCTCCGGGAGACGACCATGAAATACACGAGAAAGCTCATCCGGATCGACGAGGACCTCTGCAACGGCTGCGGCCAGTGCGTGCCGTCCTGCGCCGAGGGAGCTCTCGCCATCATCGACGGCAAGGCGCGGCTGGTGGCCGAGCGCTATTGCGACGGCCTGGGCGCGTGCCTGGGCGATTGCCCCACCGGCGCCCTGCGCGTGGTGGAGGTGGAGGCCGAGGACTTCGACCCGGCCGGAGTGGAGGCCCACCTCGCGGCCCAGGGGCGGCCCCTGCCCGGGCACATGCCCACGGCCGAGGAATTGCGGATCAATGCCCCGGCCCGGCCCGGACAGGCCAGGGCGGGCGGCTGTCCCGGGGCCAGGGGCCTGACCCTCACGCCCTGCCAGGCCGCCAACCAGGCCCGGACCCAGGCCGCCGCCGGGGCCGGCGCCTTGACCCACTGGCCCGTGCAGATCCGGCTGGTGCCGCCCGCCGCCCCGTTCCTCAAGGACGCGGACCTGCTCGTCACCGCGGACTGCGCGCCCGTGGCCTGTCCGTCCCTGCACGCGGACTTCCTGCCCGGCCGGGTCCTGCTCCTGGGCTGTCCCAAGTTCGACGACGCCGAGGCCTACGTGGGCAGGTTCACGGAGATCTTCCGCACAAACCCGCCGCGCTCGGTCACGGTGCTGGAAATGGAAGTTCCCTGCTGCTCCGGGCTCCACCGCCTGGTGCTGGAAGGCCTGGAACGGGCCGGGGCCGCCGCTCCCGTGGAGCGGGTGGTTCTCGCCCGTTCCGGCGAGGTGATCGGCCGCCGGAGCGTGGCGGCCTAGAAGGAGAAGACCATGAAGAAGATCGAGCTGTTCAGCGCCAACGGATTCAAGGACACGGGCTTCTCGCCGCTGCTGGTGCACGAGTCGCCCTACATGAAGGTGCTCAATTTCAACTTCCTGCCCGGCCAGGAGCTGCCCGTGCATTCCCACGACATCGAGGGCGAGCTGACCATCGCGGTGCTGGAGGGAACGGGCGCGTTCCTGTCCAAGGACGGGAGCACCCCGGCCCGGCCCGGCGACGTGCTCGTGTCGGACATCGCCACGCCGCACGGCCTGCGGGCCGAGACCGTCATGCGCGTGCTCGTGACCATCGCCCCGCCCATCTGAGGCGGGGGAGACAGGGGGGCGCGGGGAGGGTGGCGCTGCGGCGCCGCTCTCCCCGCAATGCGAACAGGAGAGGACATGGACAGGACCACGTTCAAGCCCAGGATGCCCCTGGGCCGCCTGCACCGCGGCCTGCTGGAAGATCTGGCCCGGGTGGCGCGCGACTTCGACATCCCGGTGGTGCGGGCCACGGCCGGGCAGCGCCTGCTTTTGGCGGGCATCCGGCCCGGGGACTGGGACGCGGTGGCCGCGGCCCTGGGAGGGCCCGAGGCCGCCTGCCCGCACTATGTGCAGGCCTGCCCGGGCAAACCGGCCTGCTCCTTCGGTCTGGCCGATTCCCTGGGGCTCGGCGCGGACCTGGAGGCCATGCTGGCGGCCCTCGACCTGCCCGCCAAGGTCAAGGCCGGGGTCTCGGCCTGCCCGCGCTCCTGCGGCGAGAGCCTGGTGCGCGACCTGGGCCTGGTGGGCCGCAGCTCGGGCTGGAGCCTGTACTTCGGCGGCAATGCAGGTGCCCGGCCCCGGGTGGGCGACCTGCTGGCCGGGAAGCTGCCGGTCCAGGAGGCCCTAAAGCTGGCGGGCCGGGTGCTGGACTTTTACCGGGCCGAGGGGAAAGAGAAGGAACGGACCGCGCGCTTTGTGGAGCGGATGGGGCTGGAGGCCGTGCGGAAAGCTGTTCTGTAGAAGACCGCGAAGGACTGCGAAGCTACTCGGCCAGCTGGCAGCAGTCCTTGCCCGAGTGCTTGGCCTTGTACATGGCCTGGTCCGCGCGGTGGATGAAGTCGCGCAGTCCCTCGCCCTGGACGTACTGGGCCACGCCCATGGACAGGGTCTGGGCCGTGCCCGCCTCGGCCGTGCGCCGGGCGAAGGCCTCGCGCACCCGCTCGGCCTGGCGCAGGGCCTCGGGCCCCGCGGTCTCGGGCAGGAGCACCACGAACTCCTCGCCGCCGTAGCGGAAGGCCAGGTCCGTGTCGCGGATGGAGGAGGCCAGCACCTCGCCCAGGCCCGCCAGGACCTTGTCCCCGGCCAGGTGGCCGTGGGTGTCGTTGAACTTCTTGAAGTTGTCCAGGTCGATGAAGAGCAGGGACAGGGGGTGGCCGTAGCGGTTGGTGCGCCGGAGCTCGGCCTCGGCCTGCTCGAAGAAGTGGCGGGTGTTGAAGAGCCCGGTGAGCTCGTCGCGCAGGGACAGCTCGCGGTAGCGGCGCTCGGAGTCGCGCAGGGCCTCCTCCACGCGGCGGCGCTCCGCCACCTCCTCCTCCAGCCGGGCGTTCTTGTCGTCCAGCTCCTGGATCATGGACGCCAGCCGCCGCGCGCTCTCCTCCACCTGCTGCTTGGTGCGGAAGAGGTCCTTGGCGTACTGGCGCAGGGCCTGCTGGGCTTTCTTCTCCTCGGTGACGTCCTCCAGGCACCAGACCACGCCGCGGTCCATGTCCGCGGGGTCGATGGCCTTGCCCGCCACCCGGCACCAGATCTCGCGGCCGTCCTTGCGGCGGAAGGGGTACTCGATGTTGGTGAACTGGGTGCGGTTGAGCCGGCTCAGATAGACCTGGCCGAACTCGTCGTAGTGGCGGTCCGAGACGTGGAAGAGCCGGGCGTTTTTGCCCATGACCTCCTCCGGGCTGTAGCCGAACATGTCGGCCAGGCGGGTGTTGGCCCGCAGCACGGTGCGCCGGCGCATGACCAGGATGCCCACCAGGCTGTTCTCCAGGATGCTGTCCATCTCGGCCAGGGTCTCGGCCAGGGCCGTGCGCACCTTGTAGCTCTCGGTGATGTCCAGGATCACGGCCAGAAGAGCCGCGACGCGGCCCCCGGCGTCCAGGATCGGGGACACCGAGAGGTCCACCCAGATGGCCGAGCCGTCCTTGCGGCGGTAGCGCTTCTCGATGCGGTATCCCTCGGGCATGGCGGCCAGGGCCTGGCGGGTGTTCTCGGCCGAGGCCTCGCGCTCCTCGGGGTAGGCGAAGTCCTCGGCCTTGAGGCCCATGACCTCGGCGGGCTCATAGCCGAGCATGTCCTGGAACTTGCGGTTCACCTGCACGATGCCGCCGTCCGGCCCGGCCAGGGCGATGCCCGCCGCGGCGCTGTCGAAGATGGCCCGGAAGCGGGCCTCGGACTCGCGCAGGGTGGCCTCGGCGCGTTTCTGCTCGTCGATGTCGCGGCCCGTGCAGACCACCTCGGCCAGTTGCCCCGAGGCGTCGAGCACGGCGCGCTGGTTCAGGGCGTACCAGCGCCAGCCCGAGGCGGTCATGATCCGCACCTGCACGTCCAGGGAGTGGGGCGGCTCGAAGAGGTTCTGGAACCCGGCCTCGGCCCCGGGCCGGTCCTCTGGATGCACGAAGGGGCCGTAGTGCGCGCCGATGAGCTCGCCCTCGGTGCGGCCCAGCACCCGGCAGAGCCCGGGGCTGGCGAAGAGGATGTTGCCCTGGGCGTCGAACTTGACCACCACCCCGGCCTGGTTCTCCACCAGGAGGCGGTAGTTCTCCTCGCTGCGGGCCATGGCCTGCTCGGCCAGCTTGCGCTTGGTGATGTCGCGGGCGTACTCCAGCACGGCCACGGCCTGGCCCGAGGAGTCGAAGAGGGGCGAGACGTGGACCTCGAGCCAGCCGTCCGGGCCCTCGGGGCCTTGGCGCTGGGTCTCGTAACTCTGGGGCTTGCCGGTGTCCAGGGCGGCCTGGGCCGGGCAGTCGTGGCAGCGCTCGCTGCGGCCCAGGAAGGCGTCGTAGCACTTGCGGCCCAGCAGGGGCACGGCGTGGGCGTACCAGCGCTCCACCGCGGCGTTGGTGAGCACCACGGCGAGATCGCGGTCCATGAGGGTCACGCCCTCCTGGATGGCGTCCAGGAGCGTCTGCAGGGAGAGGCTGGCGTCCGTGCCCTGGGGCGTGATGGACAGCGTCTCCAGGAGCCGGGTCTGCTCGCGCAGCTCCCGGAGCTCCCGCAGGAGATCGTTCTTTGTCCGCTTCTCGTCCTTCATCCCTGAACCGCACCTCGCCGGAAAAGTCCAGGAGGCCGGGAATTTTCCAGTGGCAGTGGCGTATCACCTCTGGCCGGCGCGGGCAACAGTCCGAGGCGGCCGGGCAGGCAGGTTATAACGCCGCCCCTCGCCCGCCGCGGCCCGCGCGGGGGCACAGGGTACAAGAAAATTCCGGCCAAGGGCACAGGAAAGATGTTAAAATGTCCAACGCATTGATATTTAACGAAATTGTCACGAGGGAGCCATGCTTCCGGCGCAAGGCTTCGGGCATCCTGCGCGGGCGGGCGCTGGATGCGCCCCGGGAGGCAGCATGCTTTGGATCGAAACCGGTTGCCGCGAAACCACCCGGGCCGAGCGGCGGGCCCAGAGCCGCCGGGACACCTGGCGCATGGCCCTGGTCGTCTGGGGCGCCCTGTTGGTCCAGGCCCTGGTCCAGGCCCTGGGCCTGCACCTGTTCTAGCCAGGATATCGGCAAGCGACGATCATTCCAACACACAGGAATAAAAGGGAGACGAAGGGCTGCCTAGACCAGGGCCGCGCCCGAGAGCACCTGCACCAGGCGCTTGAAGGCATCCAGGTCAAAGGCCCCTTTTTCCGTGCGCATGGTCTGCAGGGCGTCGAAGGCCGAGAGCGCTGGCTGGCCCGGCCGATCGGTCGTGAGGTTGTCGTAGGCGTTGCAGACCGCGATGACCCGCACCGGGAAGGGGATGTGCTCCCCGGACAGGCGGCTGGGGTAGCCCTCGCCGTCCATGCGCTCGTGGTGGAAGAGGATGCAGTTGAAGGCCATCTGGCTCATGGGCAGGCTGGCGCACTGGGACACGCCCCAGAGCGGGTGGTTGCGCAGCACCTCCTGCTCGGCCCGGCTGAGCTGCCCGCGCTTGGCCAGGATCTCCTTGGGCACCCTGGTCTTGCCCAGGTCGTGCAGCATGGCCCCCATGCCCGCCTGGATCAGGTCCTCGCCCGTGACCCCGAAGCTGTGGAGCACGGCCACGCCGTACACGAACACGTGCACCGAATGGGTGTAGCTCTTGTAGTCGTGGGAGATGAACGGGGCCATGGCCGCCAGGGCGCGTTCCCCGGTGAAGAAACGGATGCTCTGCTCCACCACGCTGCGGATGCGGGCGAAGTGGCCGTTGGTGATGACCGGCAGGCGCTCGTCAAAGACCTCCTTGATGAGGTCCGTGGTGGTGTCCAGGAAGACCTTGGCCCGTTCGGCCAGGGGCATGGCCTCGTCGCCCAGGACCCGGCCCAGGTGGCTCTCCACGTAGCGCTCGAAGTGCTCGCGCTGTTCGCTCTTGACGAAGACCTCCTTGACCCCGGAGTCGTGGAGGTTCCGGCGGTGGCGCTCGCTGAAGCGTTCCTCGGAGTCGGCGTAGAGCACGTACTCCTCGCCCTGGCGCAGATAGACCGAGAAGCGGCCCAGGGTCTCGGGAAAGATCATGAGCGGCGAGATGCTGAAATAGGAGGGAGCGGCCTTGTCGGGCGAGGGGTTGCTCATGTCTCCATCATAGGACAGGAGCGGGCGGCTGGCTAGTGCCGCCTGTCCGGGGACGCCGGAATTTACGG
>JAWRKD010000057.1:0-14473 GCA_040307135.1 Desulfovibrionaceae bacterium | reverse complement strand
TTTTCGAGCTGCCCTCGCGCCTCGCCCAGTTCGTGGGCGATCTCTCGGCCGGGGGCACGGCCGCCGACTTCGGCAACCTCATCGGCGGCTCCCAGGCCATCCGCAAGCTCAAGAGCCAGGCCATGAAGGTGGCGGACTCCAACTCCACAGTGCTCATCACCGGCGAGTCGGGCACCGGCAAGGAGCTGCTGGCCCGCGCCATCCACCAGGCCAGCCCGCGCCGCGACTTCCCCTTCATCGCCATCAACTGCGGAAGCATCCCGGAGACGCTCCTGGAGAGCGAGCTGTTCGGCTATGTCGGCGGAGCCTTCACCGGCGCCTCCAACAAGGGCCGCATGGGCAAGTTCGAGCTGGCCGGTGGCGGGGTGATCTTCCTGGACGAAATCTCCTCCACGCCCTTGTACGTGCAGGTCAAGCTCCTGCGCGTCCTGCAGGAGCGCGTCATCGTGCGCCTCGGGTCCAACCGCCAGATCCACGTGGACGTGCGCGTCATCGCGGCCACCAACAAGAATCTCCAGGAGGAGATCAGCGCCGGCCGCTTCCGCGAGGACCTCTACTTCCGGCTCAAGGTCATCCCCCTGGAGGTGCCGCCCCTGCGCAGCAGGCCCCAGGACATCCCCCTGCTCATCCAGGACTTCATCCAGTCCTATGTGCGCCAGAACGGGCTCAAGCCCCTGACCTTCACGGACGAGGCCCTGGCCGTGCTGGCGGCCTATCCCTGGCCGGGCAACGTGCGGGAACTCAAGAATTTCGTGGAGCGCATGCTCATCACCCAGGCGGGCAGGAGCGTGGACGCCTGCCACCTGCCGCCGGAAATCCTGATCCACGGCCAGGACGTTCCGGCCGAAGAGGCGGCCGCGGAAGGCGCGGCCCCAGACGACCTGAGCCTGGCCGCCGAATCCCTGGCCATCGGCAAGGGGCCCATGGACATCAAGCAGGCCCGGGCCGACTTTGAGGCCGCGTTCCTGCGGGCCAAGCTGGCCGAGTGCGAGGGCAACATCAGCAAGCTGGCCAAGGCCGTGGGCCTGGACCGCTCGTCCCTTTACAGAAAGCTCAAGGAATACAACATATTGTCAAAATAGGCCCGCGTGCAAGACTCCTTGAGATATTCCACATAGCGCGCAACCGAGAAAAAGGAGTTTGTGCAGTGGACATCCCGCGCATCTTCACCATCACCGAAAGCGCGCACCGCATCCACAACCCGTTCACGCCGGAAAAGCTCGCCACGCTCGGCGCAGTGTTGCGCCTGGAAGCGGGGACCCGCGTGCTCGACCTGGGCAGCGGCTCGGGCGAGATGCTGTGCACCTGGGCCCGCGATCACGGCGTCACCGGCCTCGGCATCGACCTGAGCCCCCTGTTCACCGGGCAGGCGAAACGCCGCGCCGAGGAACTCGGGGTGGCGGAGCGGGTGGCCTTCATCCACGGCGACGCCGCGGGCCACGTGTCCGCCGAAAAGGTGGATGTGGCCGCCTGCCTCGGCGCCACCTGGATCGGCGGGGGCGTGGCCGGCACCATCGAGCTGCTGGCCAAGAGCCTTTGCCCCGGCGGAATCATCCTCATCGGCGAGCCCTACTGGCTGCGCCTGCCGCCCACGGAAGACGCGGCCAAGGAATGCCGGGCCCATTCCGTCTCCGACTTTCTCCTGCTTCCGGAGCTGGTGGCGTCCTTCGGCGACCTCGGCTACGACGTGGTGGAAATGGTCCTGGCCGACCAGGAAGGCTGGGACAGGTACGAAGCGGCCAAGTGGCTCACCATGCGCCGCTGGCTTGCGGCGAATCCCGGCGACGGCTTCGCGGCCGAGGTGCGGGCCCAGCTGACGTCGGAACCAAAACGCTACGTCACGTACACGCGGGAATACCTCGGCTGGGGCGTGTTCGCGCTCATGGCGCGGTGATGTGAACGTGACGGAATACATGAATAAAATAGACACGGCGCACTGGGACCGGAAAGAGCATTTCCGTTTTTTCCAGGACAGGCGGCGGCCCCAGGTGGAGGTCACGGCCCGGCTGGACATCAGCGGCGCGGCGGCCTGGCGGCGCGGACTTGCGGAGCGGGAGCGGCCGCGGCTCTCGGACATGCTCTATTTTCTGGCCGCCCGGGCGGCCAACGGCATCCGGGAGTTCCGGACCCGCATCGTGGACCGCGAGCCGGTGGAGTTCTCCCGCGTGCACCTGGGATTCACCTACAGGCCTGCGGGCCGCGACCTGCACGCCAACTGTCTGGCCGCGTACTCCGAGGATTTTTCCGAAACGGTCCAGCGGATCAGCGCCGCCCGGCAGGAGGCGGACCAGCGTCCGACCCTGACGCCCGCGGGCGCCGAGGGCCAGGACCTGCTCTACTTCAGCGTCCTCCCGGGCCTGGCCTTCAGCTCCCTGAGCAATCCCTGGGGCGATCCCTGGGTCGATTCCGTGCCCAGGATCATCTTCGGCAAGGTCGTGGAGACGGTTCGGGGGGTGCAGGAAATCCCGGTTTCCGTAGAGGCGCTGCACAGCCTGGTGGACGGCGTGCACATCGAACGGTTCCTGGCGGCCATGGCCGGGCTGGCCGCATCCCCGGGCGCGACGTTCTCCTGACCGCGCGGCGTCAGCCCAGCTCCCGCTCCTCGATGAGCCGCTGCTCGTAGGCCAGGGAGATCATCTTCACCAGCTGCTCGGTCTGGCAGGGCTTGAGCAGGTAGTCGTAGGCCCCCATGTTGATGAGCTCCACGGCGTCGTCCACCGAGGCATGCCCCGTGAGCACCACCACCTTGGCCGGGTTCTTGGCCTGGCGCAGCTTCTTGAGCACGTCCTTGCCCGAGAGCCCGGGCATCTTCATGTCCAGGAGGATCACGTCGTAGCCCTTGCGGCCGGCCTCGGCCAGGGCCTCCTCGCCGTCCTTGGCGTGGCGGGCCTTGATCCCGTTGGCCTCCAGGATCTTGACCATGTTCGCGCCGAAGCGCTCTTCGTCGTCCACCACGAGCACCTTGGCCGGGGGCGTGGGCATGGCGTTTCTCCTTGGGTTCAGGTGGTCTGACCGTTCTTGCGCAACGGCAGCAGGATTTCAAAACGCGCGCCCCGGCCCGGCGGGCTCGAGGCCTGGATCACGCCGCCCAGGCGCTGCATGATGGTCATGCACATGGACAGGCCCAGGCCTGTGCCCTGGCCCGGCGGCTTGGTGGTGAAGAACGGGGTGAACAGCTTGCCCATGTTCTCCGGGCTGATGCCCGGGCCGGAATCCTCCACGCTGATGCGCACCCGGTCGCGCGTGGGCATGTCCGTGCTCACCAGCACGCGGCCGTCGCGGCCCACGGCCTGGTTGGCGTTGTTCAGCAGATTCAGGATCACCTGGCGCAGCAGCGCCGGGTCCGTGGCCACGGGCGGCAGTTGGCCGGCGTAGTTGCGCTCCAGCACGATGTCCTTGAGCCGCGCCTCCCTCTCCACCAGGCGCACCATGTCCTCGGTAAGGGCGTTCACGTCCGTGTCCTGGACGATGGCCTCCATCTTGCGCGACAGGGACAACAGCTTGTGGGTGATCTCGCGGCAGCGCTCCACCTGGAGCGCGATCTGGCGCAGGTTGTCGCGGGCGCCGTCCAGGCCCGCCAGGCCCTGGAGCGCGGGCGCGCCCAGCTCCATGAGCCCCAGCTCGGCCTCCTGGCCGATGACCGCCAGCGGCGTGTTGATCTCGTGCGCGATGCCCGAGGAGAGCTGGCCGATGGCGGCCATCTTCTGGGACTGGAGCAGCTCCTCCTCCAGGCGGGCCTCCTCCAGGCGGGAGCGGGCGGCCTGTTCGGCCACCCAGGACACGGCCCAGAACACCGCCGCGGCCAGGCCCAGGGCCAGGAGCACGGCCGGAGCCCCGGTGAGGTCGCGGCCGGCCAGGGCCGCGGCCAGCACCAGCAGGGCCGGGCCCAGGGGCAGGAGCCTGCGCCCCCGAGCCGAGCGGAGCAGGGGTTCCACGGCCTATCCCTGCCGTCCCTCGTTGAGGATCTTGCGTTCGCGGGCCTTGTGGATGCGCACGAGCAGGTCCTCTATGGTGAAGGGTTTCATGATGAAGTCGTAGGCCCCGTGGCCCATGCCCTGGAGCCCGGCCTCCACCGAGCCGTGGCCGGTGAGCATGATCACCTCCACCAGGGGGTGGCGCTTTTTGATCTCCTTGAGGGCCTCGATGCCGTCCATGCCAGGCATCTTGAGGTCCAGGACCACCACGTCCACGGGATGTTCCTGGAGGAACTTCAGGGCGTCGGGCCCGCTGTTCACGCCCGAGGCCTGGACGTTGCGCTTGTTGAAGCGGTTGACGAAGAGATCCACGAACTCTTTTTCGTCATCCACCACGAGCACACGCACGTTTTCCATTGCTTTGCCCTCTCGCGCTTCAGACAACCGGCAGGAACACCGTGAAGGTGGAGCCCTTGCCTTCCTCGCTCTGGACCTCGATGCGGCCGCCCAGCTTCTCCAGGATGCCGTAGCAGATGGCCAGGCCCAGGCCCGTGCCCTCGCCCACCTTCTTGGTGGTGAAGAAGGGGTCGAAGATCTTGTCCAGTTTGTCCTTGGGGATGCCCGTGCCGGTGTCGCTCACGGCCACGAAGATGTCGCGGCCGTCCGGGGTGCGGCCCGTGGACACGGTGATGGTCCCGTTCTCGCCCACGGCGTCGATGGCGTTGTCCAGGATGTTCAGGATGACCTGCTGGACCTGGGCCGTGTCCGTGGTGGTGTTGGGCAGGCTTTCGTCCAGGCGTTTGATGATCTCGATGTTGCGGTGCAGGGCCTCGCTCTCCAGGAACTTCACGGTCTGGTCCGTGAGCAGGTTCAGGGAGACGTTCTCCTGCACGGGCTCCATGCGGCGGCCGAAGCCGAGCATGCGGTGGGTCACGGCCTTGGCCCGGTCCACGTGCATCTCGATCTTGTTGGCCGCGGCCTCCACCTCTTCCAGGTGGATCATGCGCTCGGGGTCCTCGTCCACCAGCAGGTCCTTGATCCAGCCCGCGCTCTCGCGGATGAGGGTGAGCGGGTTGTTCACCTCGTGGGCCACGCCCGCGGCTAGCTTGCCCAGGGCGGCCATCTTGCTGGACTGCATGAGCGAGGCGTCCAGGGCGGCCTTTTCGCGGTCGGCCTCGATGAGCTTGTTGATGATGGAGCGGGTGATGAGCACGGTGCCGCAGATCATGAGCAGGATGCCCGCGCCCACGATGACCGCCACGATGGACTGGGTGCGCCAGAGCGCGGCCAGCTCCTCCTTGGGGTCCTCCATGATGACGAGCAGCCAGGGCACGCCTTCCTGCCAGGCCATGCCCACGATCATGGTGCGGTCGCGGATGAGCCGCTCCTCCACCAGGGGGGCCGTGGGGCTGCCGGTGCGCGGGTGCGGCGGCAGGGTCATGGCCAGCTTGCTCATGACCGGTCCGGCGAAGCGCGAGTCGGTCTGGAGCACGCCCTCGGCGTTGACCAGATAGGCGTCGCCCAGCTCGCCCACGTGCACGCCCTTGACCAGGGAGTTGAAGACGTCCGAGTCGATGGTGGCGCGCAGGATCCAGGAGCGGTTGCCCTCGCGGCGCATGACCGCGATGATGAAATGCGGGAAGCGGCGGAAGCCCATGAACACGTCGGACACGTACTGGCCCTTGAGCATGGTCTCGTGAAACCAGGCCTCGTCCTTGTAGTTCACGCGGCCCAGCTGGAAGGGCCCCACGTAGGCCGCGTGCTCGCCCTCGGCGTCGATCACGCCCATGTCCACGTAGGACTTGGAGTTGGCCTGCACGATGTTGAAGATGGCGTTGAGCTGGGCCGGGTTCGAGAGCTGCTCGTAGGAGTGGGTGTAGGCCAGGCTCTTGAGCTGGGAGACGCGCTCCTCCAGGAAGATGTCCACGGCCCGGCGGCGGTTGTCCACGGCCCGTTCGAGGTTGCGCAGGATCTTGTCGTGGTAGGTCTGGGTGAACTGGAGATGGATGAAGAAGCCCAGGGTGAACAGCGGCACCAGGGAAAAGAACAGGGTCACGGTCATGATCTTGCGGCGCAGCCGCCCGTAGCCTTGGGAGTCCATGTCCCCCTCCGGTTCTGCCCGACATTTAGCAGAGAGAAAGCGGACTTGCCAATGTTTTCCCTGAAGGTGGTTGGCAGAATGATCTTGACGGGATACAGGGATAGGGCCGGACCATGTCCGGCAGGGGGAGCACATGGCGGACGTTCCTGCCGTCCCGGCGCGCATCCTGGTGGTGGACGACGATCCGGTGTTCCGGGTCTATTTCGCGGAGCTGCTTACCGGCATGGGCCACGAGGTCCGGGCCGCGGGCGACGGCGAGGAGGGCCTGGCCCTGCTGCGGCAGTGGTCCCCGGACCTGCTCCTGCTCGACCTGCGCATGCCCCGGCTGGACGGGCTGGCCGTGCTGGACGCCGTGGCCGCCGAGGCCCCGGGAGTGCCCGTGGTGGTGGTCTCCGGCACCACGGACATCCGGCACGCCGTGGGGGCGCTCCGGCGCGGGGCCTGGGATTACCTGGTCAAGCCCATCCAGGACCCGGACCTGCTCCGGCACGTGCTGGACAAGGCCCTGGCCCACGCCCGGGTGCTCCAGGAGAACTGGGGCTACCGCGAGCGGCTGGAAGAGGAGGTCCGGCGCAAGACCGGGGAGCTGACCCGGGCCAACGCGCGGCTCAGCGAGGAAAAGGCCCAGGTGGAGGCCATGAACCAGACCCTGCGCCACGTGCTCGGGGCCGTGGAACAGGAGAAGCGGGCCATTGCCGAGGCCGTGCGCTGCGGTCTGGAGGCCCGGGTCCTGCCGGTGCTGGAGAAGCTCGGCCGGACGGCCTCGGCCGAGGCCCGGGCGGGCTTTGTGCAGGTCCTGCGCGAGGAGCTCTTCCGGCTGTGCGGGGAGCCGGAGCCCGCGGCCCCGCCCCTGTCCGGGCTCACGCCCACCGAGATGGAGGTCTGCCGCTACCTGGAGCTGGGCCGCAGCAGCAAGGAGATCGCCGACCTGCTCCACTGCTCCCTGGACACGGTCCAGACCCACCGCAAGAACATTCGCGCCAAGCTGGGCATCCGCGGGGCCAAGGTGAACCTGAACGCCCTGTTGCGTTCCCGCGCTGCAGGCCGTTGAAAAAACCGCGATACCTGCGTTGCCGCGAAAAGCCCAAACCCTCGCGTATCAGGAATACGCATCGGGCTTGGGCTTTTCTTGCGCCTTGGTCTCGCGGTTTTTGAACGGCCTGCGGGGAGCAGGACGGCGGGGCGGTCGCAGGAACAGGCCCAGACCCGTCCGGATGCGCGCCGGGCCGGGAATTCAGCGCCTGCGCCGCAGGCGCTGCTGCAGGGTGCGCTCCAGGGAGAGCAGGGAGTCCAGCAGGCCGTCCAGGCTGGCGTCCACCGAGAGCCCGGAGGCGGCGTCGCTTTCCAGGCGCCTTGCCGCCTGCTCCAGGCGCTGGGCGCCCAGAAGCCCGGCCGAGCTTTTCAGGGTGTGGGCCTGCCGGGCCAGGGCCTGGACATCGCCAGCTTTCCGGCCGCGCAGAAGGGCCTCGCGGCGCTGCGGGATGTCCTGGAGAAAGGTGGCGCAGATCTTTTCGAAGAGTGCGCGCCGGCCGTGCACGTTGCCCAGCCCGGCGGTCTCGTCCAGTTCGCTTTCCCCTCTTTCGGGCGGGCAGAGCCCCTCGATGGTCTGCTGGAGCGATTCCAGGCGCACGGGCTTGGGGGCGAAGGAGTCCATGCCCGCCTCCTGGCAGCGGCGGCGGAACTCCGGCAGGGTGTGGGCCGTCACCGCCACGATGGGCACCCGGCTGCGCTCCTCCCCGGCCTCGCCCCGGCGGATGCGGCGGGCGGCCTCGAAGCCGTCCATGACCGGCATCTCCAGGTCCATGAGCACCACGTCGCAGGGACCGTCGCCCAGCAGGAGCAGGGCCTCCCGGCCGTTCACCGCGGTGCGCACCTCGTGCCCCAGGTCCTCAAGATAGCAGACCATGACCTCGCGGTTCACGGGGTTGTCCTCCACCACGAGGATGGACAGGTGGCGCTCCTGCTGCATCGGTGTTCCTGCCGGGGGGATCATTTCCCTTCAGTATATGCCCCAAGGCCGGAGCAAAGGCAAGGCAGGAGGCGATATTCCGGAAGCGCTGGAAACTGTTCAGGACCGGCGGCCGGGACGCGGGATGCCGTGCTTCTGCATGAGCTGGTAGAGCCGGGCCGGCTTGAGCCCGGAGAGCTCGCAGGCCTGCTGCACGTCACCGCGGCAGTGGTTCATGAGGTCGCGGAAATAGAGCCGCTCCACCACGTCCATGGCCTTGTCCCGGTATTCCCGCCAGGGCTGGAGGTCGGACATGGGCATGCCGCCGGAATCGGGGGGAGCCGCGGGCGCCGCGGCGTCGCGGGCGATCTGCACCCGCAGCTCCACGGGCAGATGCTGGGGATAGAGGATGGGCTCTTCCTGGGCCGAGGCCAGGCTCGTCTCCAGGACCTGGAACAGCTCGCGCACGTTGCCGGGCCAGTGGTGCCGCCAGAGGGCCTGCACGAATTCCGGGGACACGCCCTTGATGCCGCCCCGGTTCCGGCCGCCGGTGCGGGCCAGGTAGTGCTGCACCAGGTCCTTGATGTCGTCCTTGCGCTCGCGCAGGGGCGGCAGCTCGATGACGAAGGCCCGCAACCGGAACATGAGGTCGCTGCGGAAGCGGCCGTTGGCGGCCAGTGCCGCGATGTCCCGGTTGGTGGCGGCCACCAGCCGGAAGCGGCTCTCGGACTCCCGGGTCGCGCCCACGGGCCGGAAGCGCCGTTCCTGGAGCACGCGCAGGAACTTGGCCTGGAGGTCCAGGGGCAGCTCGCCCACCTCGTCCAGGAAGAGGGTCCCGCCGTGGGCTTCGCGCACCAGGCCCTCGCGGGCCGCGTCCGCGCCGGTGAAGGCGCCCCGGACATGGCCGAAGAGCGTGCTCTCGGCCAGCGTGGCGGGCAGGGCCGTGCAGTCCAGGACCACGAAGGGGCCCTTGGCCCGGGGGCTGTTGTCGTGGATGGCCCGGGCGAAGAGTTCTTTGCCCGTGCCGGTCTCGCCGGTGACGAGCACGTCCACCTCGCTGGAGGCGGCCTTGGCCAGACGGTCCAGGCAGAGGCGGACCTTGGGGCTTTCGCCCACGATGTCCTCGCGTTGGAGGATGAGGGGTTCGCGCAGGGCGCGCTGGCGGCGGGAGTGCAGGGCCTGGGCCAGGGCCGAGAGGACCTGCCCCGGGGTGCAGGGGCGGTTCAGACACTCCCAGGCCCCCAGGCGCAGGGCCTGTTCCAGGGTGTCGGGCCCCCCCCCGGCCAGGACCACGGCCTCGGGCGGATGGGGCAGGGCGCGCAGCCGGTCCAGCAGACCCAGGGCCGGGCCGCCGGGCAGGTCCGCGTCCAGGCACACGGCCTCGTAGTCGCCGGTGCGCAGCAGTTCCTCGGCCCGGCCCAGGCTGTCGGCCAGATCCGGTTCATGCCCGGCCCGGCTGGCGGCCTCGGCCAGGGTGTTGCGCTCTCCGGCGAGTCCGCTGGCGATGAGGATGCGCGCCACGAATCCCTCTCCGTTCTGTGATGCCTGGGGTTTCTATGGCAGGTTTCCAGATGGAAAGACAGCAAATTCTGAAGAAATCAGAAAAGGATCCCCCTGCTTTTTTTTACGGAATGTCCCAGTTTAGGGTAGAAGGCTTCTGGGCCTTGATTTTATGGGGATACTAATTAAATAGGGAGGGAGCCTTTAGGCACGGGGTCCCACTGACTGCTACTTCTTCCAGCGCCCGATCAGGCCAATGATCGAGTCAAGAAGCTTGAAGATGGCAGCAGCCAGCAACAACTCTTGCACCATAGGCATTCTCCTTTTTGTAGATTGGCCCGGCAAATGCTCGGGTCTGCGTCGCCCCTCGCGCTTGCACATCTACCGAAGAATCCCCGGTGTGCCTAAAGGCTCCCACATTCAAAGACCAATTTATTTCTTCTTACATCCCATCTTCGTCTTCGGCAACTTTATCAATATCCAATGTTAACTGTTCTCCGGGAGTCGGTATGGCCCGGTTGAGAAGGCGTGTGAACGTGGACCAATTGGGAGCTGCGCGCATTAAGGCAATCACCTGTAGAAGGTGGTCGCGCAGGTCTGGCTGACCAATATCTTCCGACAAAAATTGAGTATACTTCCACCGCCTGCGCCTTGTCTCTGGAACCCTCGGGTTGAGTTTTTTTAGTTTCTCTAAAACTCCAGGCGGAAGCTTCTCATATACGATTTTATTCGTTATCTTTCCGACATACGGTGTGCGCTTTGTCGATCCAGTGGGAAATGGCCACCCTCTCAGCCTATAAATCTGTTTATAGAACTCGTCAGGGAACATCTTGGCCCACTTAAGCCTTTCCTCTGAAAGGTAGACAGAAAGCAGTTTGTGAAGTGCATCTCTTTCGCGTTCTGCCTGATATCCTGTAGCCTCATCCACTAAAGCGGCTATGCCAACCTTAGCGACAGACCTAATAATAGATTCAGCCTGAATTGCCAAAAATTCTTGGGACGGGGAAAGCTTGCCCTTGTTTCTTGCTTCGATAATCGCATCACATATGTCGATTAATATGTCAGCCTCATATCCGTGTCCCGGATCCCCACTTAACGGCTTGAAAACAATTGGATTTTCTATCTTTTCCGCTAATATTTGTGGTATTTCGGATCCGAGTCCCTTCCTTTGAAGTGTTCGCGTAAAAACGTTGCCGCCGGCAGATTTCATCCCAAGCGCGCGAGCCATGCCGCGCTTGTGGATGACCCTTCTTTCCCCCTCAAGGACATAGCAATCTATAGCGAGGTCTCCGAGCGACAATTTCCCCTGGTGGGTGGCCTTAAGTATCTTTTCAGCCATGTGACACCCCAAGTCCGTTCTGGATTGTTAAAGAGAACAAGTCGCTACAGCCGCGATTGTTGAAGCGATAACAAAATTCACTAATATAACGAGGTAGATATTTCAGGCTTACCTTGTGGAATTGTCCGATAATACCGCGCTTAAGAATGGCCCAAAAGGATTCGATGTTGTTTGTGTGAACGTCTCCATCGACATACCAGCGGCTATGCACAACGATCTTGTGTGGCATCATTTCATTAATGTAGTGGTATCCACCGAATTCATCCGTAATAAGGGTTGAATTGGATATATCCACATTCCGACGGACCAATGCCTTGAGACGGTTGGCCTTGAGGTCTTCTTTCTTGACCACTTGGCACTTCACCTTACCACCACGCTCAATCATTCCAACAACCGGAGTCTTCGAAGTCCCCCTCCCCCTCAGGTGTTGATGCCCAGGATATTCCTTACGCGGCTTGCCCCCAATGTAAGTTTCGTCTGATTCGACAAGGCCAGTGAGCAGATTTCTTTGCTCCTGCTCGGCCATAGCCTCACGAATCTTCATGGCAATGCGCCACGCCGTATCTTTGTTAACGCGGAGGTCACGAGCGAGTTGCCGGGCGCTGATTCCCTTCTTGGCGTTCAATATGAGAGTGACCGCCAAGAACCACTTTTGAAGCTGCAAGTGGGTGTGGTGGAAAATGGTGCCGACAGTGACAGAAAAGCTGGTGTTGCAGGTGTTACAGTGGTGGCGCTGTTCCCCTGTAATCGGCGTGGTTTTTACCGACTGGCAGTAAGGGCAGCGGGGCTTTCCGCGCCAGCGCACATCTTCAAGGTGGGCGATGCATATCTCTTGATTTGGGTATCTTTCAAAGATTTGAACTAGGTTCATTCTTGCTACCCTCTGTTGGGACAATAGGTAGCAAGAAATAGATCACCCTGTCAAGAACTTTACTACCTTAAAATGGGACATTCCGTTTTTTTACAGGGCCGCTTGCCGCCAACTGCCGGGATGGTGTAGTGTGGCAGGGTGGAATCCTGCACTCCGCGGCCGCGGAGGGAGTTGCGAGGGAGCCGGCCGGATGCAGGGGCATGCAACGGGAGGGGATCTCATGAAAGGCGACATCATCAAGCTGGCGCAGCGAGCGGTGCTGGAAGGGACCCAGCCGGCCCGAGACGTGGCCCGGGCCATCGGCAAGCCGTATTCCACGCTCCTGCGGGAACTCAATCCCTTTGACGGTCAGGCCAAGCTCGGAGCCGAGACGCTGCTGGAGATCATGCGCGTGACCAGGGACTTTTCGCCGCTCCAGGCCATGGCCGAGGCCCTGGGCTTCGAGCTGGTGGGGATCTGCGCGCCGCGCGGCGCGGCCCGTCCCCACGCCCTGCGCGCGAGCGGCCGCCGCGAGGGCGCTTCCGCGAGCTGAGAACCCCTTCCGGCTTTTCCCGCGCCGCAGCTCAGGCAAAGAGTTCGCGGACCTCGCCCAGGTCGTCCATGAGCCGGGCCAGGGCCAGCTCCAGGCCGCGCAGGTCCAGGCCCAGGCGCTGGGCCACGGTCCGCGAGGGCCGGTAGTTCAGCCCGTCCAGACCCAGGCCCAGGCCGGTCATGGAGGCCAGGGCCGTGCCCACGTGCACCAGGTCCAGTGCCAGGTCCTCCTGGGGGGCCTCGTCGGGCTTGAGCCGCCAGCGCACCACATAGACGATGGCCTCGGGCAGGCCCCAGTGCTCCAGCAGGATCGCACCCACCTCGTCGTGGCTCACCCCGAGCACGGCCTCTTCGGCCCGCTCAAAGGTCAAGCCCTCGGCCTCGGCCAGTTCCAGGATGGGCCCGGCGTCCACCTCCAGGAAGGTGCCCAGGACGATCTTGCCCACGTTGCTGAGCAGGCCCGAGGTGAAGGTGTGCTCCGGGGCCGTGAAGCCCAGCTGGCGGGCCGTGGATTCCGCGGCCACGGCCGTGACCATGGAGTTCTCCAGGAGCATGCCCGGGGACAGCCCGTAGCCCTTGATCTCCTTGCGCAGGCGCGGGGCGACCCCGGCGGCGATGAGCAGGTGGAAGACCTGGCTGGAACCCAGGCGGAGCACGGCCTCGCGCACCGAGGTGATGGTGCGCAGGCCGCCGAAATAGGCGGAGTTCACGAGGCGCAGGATGTTGGCCGTGAGCCCGGGGTCGAACTCGATGATCCGGGACAGCTCGTGCATGTCCGCATCCGGGTCGCGGAGCAGGGCGAGCGCCTGCTGGATGGCCGAGGGCATGGCCTCCACCGATTTCACGCTGGCCAGGATCTCGTCGCGACGGCTCATAGCTCGTGCTCCTCGCCCAGGGTTTTCACGGTGACGCGGCCGGAATCAAGGAACAGGGTCAAGGTGCGGGGGATGGTGCCGCCGAACTCCGAGGCGGCCAGGGTGAATCCGTGCCGGGCCAGAAGTTCCTCCAGCACGGCGCTGTTGCGGGCGCCGATGCTGTAGGGGTCCTCGCCGCGCATGTTGGCCCCGCCAGCGGCCTTGAGCACCAGGCGCTCGCGGCTCGCTCCCAGGCGGAACAGGGCCTTGAGCAGAGCGCCCACGCCGGTGTTCACGAACATGTAGGGGTTCTGCTGGGCCCGCTCCGGGGCCGTGGTGGACAGCGGCAGCAGGCAGTGGATCAGGCCGCCGGCCCGGGTCAGCGGATCCCAGGCGGCCACGCCCACGCAGGAACCCAGGGAATACGTGACAAGCACGTCCCCGGGTTTCTGGGAGATTTTCAGATCCGAAATGCTGACGACGATATTGGCCATGCTCCTGTCCGTCTCCTCCGTATGGGGGTTTTTCCGGGCTCTGGCAATGCAAACCGCAAAATTATCACGCTCCTTTGCCCCCGGAGGAGGTGTTCGCGGGGCCTGTTGCGCGTTTTCAGCGTGTGTCCTTGTCCGGCGCTGTTTATCTGGACATTTTTTAGATTTTCACTGAATATGATCAGGTCGGAAGGGGAACGGCCGGCGTTCCCGCCCCGGCCCGCTGCTTGGCCTCGCCGCGCTCCTGCGGCGGGCAGAGAACCCGGAACCGGGACATGCACAATCTGGCTTCAAGATTCGACCGCATCGCGGCAGGAGTTCTGCTCCTGGCCTGCCTCCTGTTTCTCTGTCCCGGAGTTTCCGCCGCGGCCACGGCCGCCGAGCAGTTCACCCTGGCCTGCAAGGATTTCTACGCCCTGGCCAAGGACGCCAAGCGTTCCAAGCAGCGCGCCGAATGGGACAGGCTGGGGGACGCCTTCGCCGCCGTCCTCAAGAAATATCCCAAGAGCGGCGTGGCCCCGAAGAGCCTGTTCTACCTGGGCCGGGTCCAGGAGGAACTGGGCGACCGCCTGGGCCGCAAGGCGGACTACGACAAGGCTCTGGACTTCTACGACCAGTTCCTCAAACGCTACCCGCGTCACGACTGGGCCGACGACTGCCTGTTCCGCTCGGCAAGCATTCGTATCGACCATTTCAGGGATGTGGATCAGGGTCGCGCGGACCTGGAGGATCAACTCAAGCTCTATCCCAAGGGTGACCAGGCGGCCAAGGCCCGCGCGCTCCTGGCCCGGACTCCGGCGGTGAAGAAGGCCGCCGAGGCCAAGGCTCAGCCCGCGGCCCCGGCCAAGCCCGCGCCCAGGCCCGTGCCGTCCGCCCCGGCCCAGGCCGAGCCCGAGACCCCGGCCAACGAGTCCCCGGCGGCCA
>JAWRKD010000056.1:0-33094 GCA_040307135.1 Desulfovibrionaceae bacterium | reverse complement strand
CCCCCCCCCCCGCCCCTCCAAAGAAAGGAGACGCACTATGAACCGCTACAAGATCCGCTACATCTGGGGCCCCCAGGGACGCCTCTCGGCCACGGCCCAGGAGATCGTGGAAGCCGACAGCCTGGACTCGGCCCTGGCCGTCAAGAGCCCCTGGCCCGTGGAACGGAGCTTCCACGGCGACTGCGCCTGGGCCAAGAACCCCGGCACCAGCCTCTATTACATCGAAGCCTGGGAGGCCGTGGTCTGCTGAGGATCTCCGGCCCCTCCCGGCTCCTTGACGCGCCCGTGCCGGACGACTAGCCTGGGGCCGCGCGTCCGGGCCTGCAGCGACGCAGCCGAAATCCCTCCGGCCCGGGGAGACCGCACAGGCAGCCATGAAGCACTCCCGCCTCCAGGGCAAGCTCATCGCCCGGCAATGCCTCATCCTGCTCGGCATCGGGCTGCTCTTCAGCTTTTCGCTCTACGCCTACCTGCGGGCCATCATGGAGACCGAGGTGGAGGACAAGACCCGGCTGGTCTTCTCCAACCTCCTGGCCGTGCAGACTTACGTGCGCGACACCCTGCGGCCGGCCATGTACGAGGTCCTGCCCCACGAGTCCTTCATCATCGAGGCCATGTCCTCGTCCTTCATCACCCGCACGGTGATGTCCGACCTGAACATGGCCCGGGACCAGTTCACCTACCGCCGGGTGGCGCTCAACCCGCGCAACCCCGAGTTCGCGCCCAACGAACTGGAGCTGGAGCTCATCCGGCACTTCCGGGCCAATCCGCGCCAGAAGGCCCTGAGCCAGTTCCGGACCATCCAGGGCGAGGAATACTACGTGGCGGCCCAGCCCGTGGTTTTCGAGGCCTCCTGCATGGTCTGCCACGGGCGGCCCGAGGACGCCCCGGCCGTGCTCCTGGCCCGCTACGGCAGCAGCCGCGGCTTCGGCCGCCAGGTCAACGAGATCGACGGCCTGGACATGGTGACCATGCCGGTGAGCCATGAGGCCGCGGCCATCCACCGGGTGACCATGATCTTCATCCTGGTCTTCGGCTTCGGCACTCTGCTCATCCTCACCCTGAACCACTTCTTCTTCGACCGCATGATGCTGGCCAACATCGGCCGGCTGGCGGCCATCATGCGCAGCCGCTTCCCGGCCGAGGCCGACAAGACCCTGGGCCGCGCCCCGCGCTTCGGCGACGAGATCGACGGCATGGTCACGGACATGGAGCGCTTCGCCGACCACCTCCACGACGCCCGCGCCCAGCTGGCGGACTATGCCGCCAACCTGGAGCACAAGGTCCGCGAGCGCACCCAGAAGGTGACCCAGGAGGCCGCCGCCCGCCAGGCCGACGTGCGCCTCTTCGTGGACATGCTGACCCTCTTCACCGAGGGCCTGGACCGCAAGCGCCTCCTGGACCAGGCCATGCAGGCCGTGGCCGGGCGCTTCGAGGCCAAGGCCGTGACCTTCCTCTGCTTCGCCAACCTGAACCGCTACGTCTGGCCGCCCGGGGCCCAGGCCCTGGACCTGGACCTGGAGGAACGCGGCCTGCTCTTGAACGGGGCCGGGCTCTTCGAAGAGGGCTGCGTGGCCGTGCCGGTGCGCGCCGCGGAATCCATCCGGGGGGCCCTGCTCCTGTCCTGGGACGCCCCGCGCATGCTGCCGCTCCAGGAGCGCGAGGTGCTCACGGCCGTGAGCAGCCAGCTGGGCATCGCGCTGGAGAACCTGGAGTCCCTGGAGAACCTCCTGCGCCAGAAGACGCTCCTGGAGTCCATCTTCGAGGGCATCGCGGACCCGCTCTTCCTCCTGGAGCACGGGGGCGAGCTGGTGCACGCCAACGCCTCGGCCCACCGGCTCCTGGCCGAACTTTCGGCCGACAACCGCGACGCCGGGCGGCTCCTGGGCCTGCCCGAGCTTTCCCGCGAGGCCAGGCTGGACGAGAACGGCCCCCTGCACCGCGAGATCATCCTGCCCGGCGGCCGCTCCCTCTCTCTCTCGGCCTACCCCCTGAACCCCCAGGAGCGGGGCGGCCGGAGCATCGTCTATGCCCGCGACACCACCATGGAAAAAACCATGCTGGCCCGGCTCCAGCAGAGCGAGAAGGCCATGGCCGTGGGCAAGCTGGCCGCGGGCCTGGCCCACGAGATCAACAACCCCCTGGGCGTGATCCTCTGCTACGCCCGGCTGCTGTGGAACGACGGCAAAAGCGAGAACGCCGCGGACCTGGACATCATCATCCGCCACACCCTCCAGGCCCGCAAGGTGCTCCTGGACCTCATGCGCTTCGCCAAGCCCAAGCCCGCCACCCTGCGGGCCATGAACCTGGCCGAGTCCGTGAGCTTCCTGGCCCGCGTCTTCCAGGTGCGGGCCTCGGCCCAGAAGGTGGACCTCGTCACCGACCTGCCGCCGGACCTGCCCCTGATCCGGGGCGACGACGGCTCCGTGGAGCAGGTGCTGACCAACATCCTCATCAACTCCATGGACGCCCTGGAGGAGATGCGCGGCGCCCGGCCGGGCCGCATCACCGTGGCCGCCCGCCTCGACGCCCGCAGCGGCGAGGTGGTGCTCACCGTGAGCGACAACGGGCCGGGCATTCCCGAGGAGAACCTGGCGCGGGTCTTCGACCCCTTCTTCTCCACCAAGGAGGAAGGCAAGAACTCGGGCCTGGGCCTGTCCGTGGCCTACGGCCTGATCCGCGACATGGGCGGCCGCATCGAGGTCCAGAGCCGGGAGGAAACGGTGTTCACCGTGCGCTTCCGGGTGGCCGGAGCCGCTGAAGAAGAGGAGACGCATGCCCCAGACGCGCACGCCTGACGCCATCCTGGTGGTGGACGACGAGGCCGATTTCGCCAAGGGACTGGCCCGGCTCATCGCCAAGGGCTTCCCGGACAACCCCGTGCTCGTGCGCCACGACGGCCCCGCGGCCCTGGCCGCCCTGCGCGAGCAGCCCTGCGCCCTGCTCCTCACGGACCTGCGCATGCCGGGCATGGACGGCTTCGGCCTGCTGGACCAGGCCCTGGCCCAGGCGCCCCAGCTCTCCGTGGTCCTGCTTACGGGCTTCGGCACCATCGAGACGGCCGTGACCGCGCTCAAGGCCGGGGCCTACGACTTTTTGACCAAACCCATCGACCAGGACGGCCTCTACCGGGTGGTGGCCAAGGGCCTGGAGCGCGCGGCCCTGCTCAAGGAGAACCGCCGCCTGCGCGAGACCGTGTTCTCCTGCGGCCCGCGCCTGGGCTTCATCGGCGACAGCCCGGCCATTCGCCAGCTGCGCGGGCAGGTGGAGGCCGTGGCGGCCACGGACTACAACGTGCTCATCCTGGGCGACTCCGGCTCGGGCAAGGAGCTGGTGGCCCGAACCATCCACGCCCTGAGCCGCCGCGGCGGCAACCAGATGGTCAGCGTGAACTGCACGGCCATCCCGGACCAGATCCTCGAGAGCGAGCTCTTCGGCCACGTGAAGGGCGCGTTCACCGGCGCGGACCAGCCCCGGCGAGGCCTGTTCCTGGCCGCGGACGGCTCCAGCCTGCACCTGGACGAGATCGGCGACCTGCCCCCGCACCTCCAGCCCAAGCTCCTGCGCGCCCTGGAGGAAGGCGAGGTGCGGCCCGTGGGCGGCAGCGAGAACGTCAAGGTGGACGTGCGCATCCTGGCCTCCACCAACCAGCGCCTGGAGCCCAAGGTGGCCTCCGGAGCCTTCCGCGAGGACCTCTACTACCGGCTCAACGTGCTCACCGTGCACGTGCCGTCCCTGCGCGAGCGTCCCGGCGACATCCCGATCCTGGCCATGCACTACCTGCACGAAACCTGCCGCGAACTCGGCACGGGCGGCAAGGAGCTCACCCCGGACGCCCTGGCCTACCTCTCCTCCCGGGCCTGGCCCGGCAACGTCCGCGAGCTCCTGAACTTCGTGCGCCGCCTGGTGGTCTTCTGCCGCGGCCCCATGGTGACCCAGGCCCAGGTGCGGCTCATGGACGCCCCGGGCGGGGCCTCGCCCTTCGCGGCCCCTGGCCTGGAAAGCTACAAGGACGCCAAGCACCGCATGGTGGACGACTTCACCCGCTCCTACATGCAGCGGCTCCTGGATGAAACCGGCGGCAACGTGTCCCAGGCCGCCCGGCTCTCGGGCCTGGAGCGCGTCTCGCTCCAGAAGATCCTGCGCCGCCTGGGCATGGACGCCGAGGAGTTCCGGGGCAAGGAACACTGAGCCCGGCCACGAAAAAGGCCCCGCCATGGCGGGGCCTTCTTTTTTCCTTGGTACCGGGGGAGGGACTCGAACCCTCAAGGCCTTGCGACCGGCGGATTTTGAGTCCGCTGCGTCTACCAATTCCGCCACCCCGGCACAGGGGTTTCATTCATAGGGGAGCGCGGCGGGCGGTGTCAATGGCCCGCTTTCCGCGCCTTGCCAGCGCCCCCCGGACCTGCTATCCCCGCCGCGTCGCCCGCAACAACGAGGAAACACGCATGATCCCCACCGGCTCCCTGGTCAACGCTGCGGCCATCATCGCCGGCAGCCTGCTCGGCGTGCTCCTGCACGGCCGCTTTCCGGACCGGTTCCGGACCATCGTGTTCCAGGGCCTGGGCCTCTGCGTCCTGCTCATCGGCATCCAGATGGCCCTCAAGGTGGAGAACATCCTCATTGTGATCTTCAGCGTGCTCCTGGGCGGGATCATCGGGGAACTGCTCGACCTGGAGGGGCTCTTCGAGCGGCTGGCCGGACGCTTCAAAAAGATGATGCGCTCCAAGGACACGGGCTTCACCGACGGGCTCATCACGGCCTCGCTCATCTTCTGCATCGGGGCCATGGCCATCGTGGGCTCGTTCGACGAGGGCATCCGCGGCGACGCCACGGTGCTCTACACCAAGTCCATCCTGGACGGCTTCGCCGCCGTGGCCCTGGCCTCCACCTACGGCCTGGGCGTGCTCTTCTCCTTCCTGCCCGTGCTGCTCTACCAGGGCGGACTCACGCTCTTCGCCGGGTTCTTCCAGCAGCACTTCACGCCGCAGCTCATCGCCCAGCTCACCTCCACCGGCGGGATGCTCATTCTGGGCATCGGGTTCACGCTTTTGGACATCAAGCGCGTAAAGCTCTCCAACCTCCTGCCTTCGCTCCTGGTGGTCGTGGTCCTGACCCTGTTTTTCGGCTAATCCCCGGTCCAGGGCTCCTTCTTCCAGGCCAGCAGGTCCTCGTAGATCTGCTGGACCGTGGCCGTGGGCACGTACTCGGCCTCCACGATGCCGTCCAGTTCGTGCATCCTGAAGAGCGAGGCCCAGGGCTTCTTGCAGAGTTCGTCCCAGGCGCCGTAGCCCTTCTGGGTCAGGGAGCGCTTGCCGCGCTGGCTCAGGCGCACCTCCCAGGCCTCGTAGGCGTTCAGGTCGTCCAGGGTCTCCTCCGGGGTGCTGGCGTGCACCGAGCTGGCCTGGACCGTGAAAGCGATGAGCCCCTGGACCACGATGTCCTCGAAGAACCGGCCCCAGTCCTCGCTGCGGTTGGCTTCCTTCAACAGCGTGCGGAAATCTTCAGCCATGTCTCGCTCCTTGCGGGATTTCGTCGGATGTCAGGCCTTGTGCCGGATGTGGACAAGAAAGGCAAGGCCGGGATCAGCCGAGCCAGGCCGCGGCCAGGGGCAGGCTCAGGGCCGAGAACGCGGTCTGGATGGTGATGATGGCGGCCATGAGGTCCGCGTCCCCGCCCATCTGGCGCGCCAGGATGAAGGACGAGGCCGAGGCCGGCACCGCGGTGAAGAGCACCGCCACCAGCCGGGAAACAGGGTCCACGCCGAGCAGGGAGCAGGTCCAGGCGGCCAGGACCGGCAGGAAGACCAGATGCAGGAACGAGGCCAGGGCCAGGGGCCGGGTCTGGGCCAGTTGGAAGCGCAGGCCCGCACCCACGGCCAGAAGCCCCAGGGGCAGGGCCGCCCGGCCCAGGATGGCGGCCACCTCGGAGAGCCCGAAGGGCAGGCGCAGGCCCAGGCCGTTGAGCAGGAGCCCGGCCAGGCAGGCCAGGATGAGCGGGTTCTTGACCAGCTCGCGCAGCACGCCCCGGACGCCGGGCCGGGAGACGCCCTCGCCGTGGCGGTTGAGGGCCACCACCGCCAGGGTGTTCACCAGGGGGATGAGCACCACCAGGGCCACGGCCGAGCGGGCCAGGCCCTCCACGCCCAGTAGGGCCGCGGCCGCGGACAGCCCCACGTAGGTGTTGGGCCGGATGGCGCCCTGGACCACGGAGGTGAAGGCCGGACCCGTGAGCCCCAGCCAGGGCCGCGCCAGGAAGAGCAGCCCGGCCGCGGCGCAGACCGCCAGGACCAGGGCCAGGGCCGGCAGGGCCACGGGCAGGCCGCCCAGGTCCTTGGCCGAGAGGCTGTCCACCAGGAGCGCCGGAAAAAGCACGTAGTAGGTGAGCCGCTCCATGTCCGGCCAGAAGGCCTCGCCCGGAAAGTCCAGGCGCTTGAGTCCGTATCCCGCCAGGATCAGGGCGAAGATCGGGGCGATGCCCGCCAGTATCTGGGCCACGGCCTACTCCGGGATGGAGGGCATGGCCGCGAAGCGCGGCTCGTGCAGGGGCAGGAGGATATCGGCCATGGCCTTGACCCGCAGCATGGTGTCGTAAGCCTCCTGGGGGCTGGTGCAGGTGCCCGGGGGGATGACCTCCATCTCCATGGCCCGCACGGCCTTGGGCGGCTCCAGGTTTTCCATGATCACGCAGAAGCCGGTGATGGCCGCCACGCCCTTGGCCGTGTCCACAAGCACGGTGAGCCCGCCCCTGGTGTGGGCCGGGGTGTGCGCCACGCGCACGCCGGGAACGATCTCCATGTCGCCGGTCACGGGCACGATCTGGCCGTTCTCCTCCGGCTCCAGGATGTAGTCTTCCAGGTAGCGGTAATCCAGGGGATGCGGGTTGTGGATGGCCGCAAGCTCGGCCTCGTGGACGTAGATCTTCGCGTTCACGCAGAGCGCGTCGTTCTCGCAGTGATCGTTGTGCAGGTGGGTGTGGATGACGATGTCGATGTCCTCGGGCTTGAGGCCGTACAGGGCCAGCCCCTGCTCGAAGGTGTAGATGCGGCCGCCCAGGGCCTTCTCCCGCTCCTCGGACTGAATGGGCCGCATCTCGCCCGTGTCCACGAGGATTTTCTTGTCCCCGCCCTCCAGGTACCAGCAGTAGATGGGGATGACGTAAGGCGTGCCGTAGCCCTGCTGGTAGGTCATCATGCCCTTGTCGAAGACCTTGCTGCCCATGACGATGGGATGGATGACGAAGGCCATGTCCCCCTCCTAGATGAGTACGCCGACCACCGCGCCGGTCATGCACGAGCTCAGGAATCCGGAAATGATGCTGCGCAGGCCCAGTTCGGCCACCTCGCGGCTGCGCTCCGGGGCCATGGCCCGCAGGCCGCCGATCATGATGCCCAGGCTGCCGAAGTTGGCGAAGCCGCACATGGCGTACACCAGGATGAGGCGGCTGCGCTCCGAAAGCGCGCCCGGCTCCAGGGCCGCCAGGTTCAGGTAGGCCAGGAGTTCGTTGAGCACCACCTTCACGCCCAGCAGCGAGCCGGCGGTCTGGGCCTCGGCCCAGGGCACGCCCAGGAGCCAGGCCAGGGGCGCCAGGACCCAGCCCGCCGCCCGCTCCAGGGAGAACGCCGCGCCGCCCACGTCCGGCAGCAGGCCCAGGACGGAGTTGGCCAGGGCCACCAGGGCGATGAGCACCACGAGCATGGCCAGGATGTTCAGGTACAGCCCGATGCCGTCGGTGGTGCCCTGGGCCACGGCGTCCATGCTGCTCATGGCCGTGCGCGGCGGGGCCACGCGGCCCAGAGTGACCTCCCCGGTCTCCGGGACCAGGATCTGGGAGACCAGGATGGCGGCCGGCGCGCTGATGATGGAGGCCACCAGGAGGTGGCCCAGGGCGTCGGGAATGGCCTGGCGCAGGATGCTCGCATAAAGGATGAAGACCGTGCCCGCGATGGTGGCCATGCCGCTGGTCATGCAGGTGAACAGCTCGCTGCGGGTGAGCCGGCCGAAATAGGGCCGGATGATGAGCGGGGCCTCGATCATGCCCACGAAGACGTTGGCGGCCACGGACAGGCCCAGGGCCCCGCCGATGCCCATGCTCTTCTCCAGGATCAGGGAGAAGAAGCGCACCACCGCCGGCAACACGCGCCAGTGGAACAGCAGCGCGGACAGGGCGCTCACCACCAGGACCAGGGGAATGGCCTGGAAGGCCAGCACGAACGAGGAGCCGGGATAGCTTTCCTGGAAGGGCAGCGGCCCGCCGCCCAGGTAGCCGAAGACGAAGGAGGTGCCCTGGCGGGTGGCGGCCTCCACGGCCGACACGGCCCGGTTCAGCCAGACAAAGGCCTCCCGGCTGGCGGGCAGCCTGAAAAGCAGCAGGGCCACGCCGAACTGCAGGGCCAGGCCCGTGAGCACGGGCCGCAGCCGCACGGCCTTGCGGTTTTCACTCAGAAGCCAGCACAGGCTCACGAGCACGAACAGGCCCAGAACGCTTTGCAGCATGACGTTCGCCCCCCGGATGGCCTACGCGCTTTTGTCCACGCCAGCAAGGGCGGCTGCGGCCCGGAACACCGGCGGCAGGGCCAGTCCGGCCAGGAGCGCGAGGCCCAGGAGGCAGAAGCCCAGGCTGAAGCGCCCGGCGTCGCCGAAGAGCCCCAGAGCCACGGGCACGCCGCCCAGGCCCGACAACATGCCCAGGGGCACGGCCAAGGACACGGCCAGGCTGCGCATCTCCCGGGGAAAGACCTGGGCCAGGGAGGCGAAACAGGCCGGGAAAAAGAGCACCGAGAGCACGGCCTGGAGCACGAGGATCGCGGGCAGGGCCGCCGCCGGCGCCAGGCCCAGGCCGAGCAGGGCCAGGCCCGTGCCCAGGAAATAGCCGCGCAGGGTGAAGAAGGCCCCCAGCCGGTCCGTGAGCCAGCCCGCGAAAAGCGCGGCGAACAAGGCCGCGAACCGAGCCAGGCTCAGGAATTCGTTGGCCCGGGAGCGCTCCAGGCCGCCCGCCACCAGATAGAGCGTGGACATGGTGAAGACCCCGAAGCTGGCGCCGATGGCCAGGCCGAAGGCGCAGGCCGTGGCCCAGAACGCCGGACGCGTCAGGAGCGTCCGCAAGGCCCGGCGGGACGGCGGGTGGCCGTGCTGGTCCGGACCCAGACGGCGCAGGAGGAAGAGCAGGCCCGCGCAGAGCTGGGCCAAGCCCAGGAAAAGCAGCGCGGCGCGCCAGGAAAAGGCGCGCAGCACGGCCTCGGCCAGGAGCGGGGCCAGGGTGTAGCTCAGGTTGGGCGCGATCTCGTGCACGGCCAGGGCCTTGCCCCAGTCCTGGGGCCGGGCCAGAAAGGTGACCGTGGCGATGCCCGAGGGCAGATAGAGGCCCGTGGCCAGGCCCACGCCGAACAGGGCCAGGCGGAACAGCGGCATGCTCGCGGCCGCGGAGGCCCCCAGCAGGGCCAGGCCCGCGGCCAGGGCCGAAAGGGCCACGGTGCGGCGGTGGTTCAGGAGGCTGGACACGGCGCTGTTGCAGAGCAGGCCCAGGGCATTGCCCCCGCCCACCAGGAGGTAGAGGCGGCCAGCCCCGGCGTGGCTCAGGTCCAGGTCGGCCTCCACCGCGGGCAGGAGCGGGGCCAGGCTCGTGCGCGAGAGGAAGTTCAACAGGAACAGGAGGGTCACGAAAAGCAGGGCCGGAAGCGCGACGGCGAATGGCTGGTTCTGCTGCGGCTGCATGGGCTGCTCCCTGCGGCCCTGTTATCCGCATTGCGCAGCCTTCGCAACGGCGGCACCTTGCCAGGAGTATTATATTTTCCGGGCCGCCCTTGACCGCAAACACCGGAGGCACGTACATTGTCCGCAGACTGCGGGTTTTTCCCCGCGCGGACCCGGAGGAACACCACATGGATGTCGAACTGGCCAAACCTTTCATCAAGGCCGCCGTCAGCGTCATTTCCACCATGGCCTTCATCACGCCCAGGGCCGGCAAGCCCTTCGTCAAGAAGAACAGCGTGGCCCAGGGCGACGTCACCGGCCTGGTGGGGCTTACCGGGGAGAAGAACGGCAGCGTCTCCCTCTCCTTTTCCAAGGCCTGCGCCGTGGCCATCGTCAAGAACATGCTCGGCGACGACATCAGCGACATCATGAACGACGTGAAGGACGCCGTGGGCGAAATCACCAACATGGTCTCGGGCCAGGCCCGCGCCGGACTGGCCGAAAAGGGCCTCGTGTTCCAGGGCTCCACCCCCTCGGTGATCATGGGCGACGGCCACACCATCTCGCACATGGCCAGGACCCCGATCATGGCCATCCCCTTCGAGACCGACCACGGGGGTTTCACCATCGAGTTCTGCTTCGAGTGAGCCGCGGCGGCGCAAAAGAACAGACAACCGGCGGAGCGCATATCTCATGGCCATGCTTGACGGTTTCCGCGACAAGGACTTCCTGGAACAGGTCACGATCCTCAACGAGATCGCGGCCTCCAAGGATATCTCCAACCTGCCCGGGCTCATGGACCTCTTCCGGCGGCCCGTGGGCGACACCTCCATCGATTTCATGGTGGTCAACGCCCTGACCGCGGTGCTCTCGGGCAACGAGGCCAAGACCGTGGAGGGCCTGGCCTCGGGCAACGCGGGCTATCGCACCCTCTGCATCCGGGTCATCGGCGAATACGGCTTCAGCTCGGCGGGGCCCATGCTCACCAGCCTGGGCGAAAACGAAACCGACCCGGACCAGCTCCAGGAAATCCTCTCCGCCCTGTCGCGCATCGAGGCCCCGGACGCCCTGCCTCTGTTCCGCAAACACAGCCAGAGCCCGGACGCCTTCACCTCGGCGCTCTGCGTGGAAATGCTCGGCCGCATGGGCGACACGGCCTCGGCCCCCGCGCTCATGGCCCTGGTGGAGGGCAACGAGACCGACGAGAGCTACGAGCGTTGCGAGCTGACCACCTGGAAGGCCGTGGAGGCCCTGGCCGCCCTGGGCACCGAGGAGACCCTGGGCTTCCTGGTGGAGAAGCTCCACCACAAGAACCCCACGGTGCGCCGGATCATCACCGACACCCTGGTGCACACCGGCGAGCCCTCCCTGCCGCTGCTCTCTCGCGTGTTCGAGCAGGGCGACACGGACGAGAAGATCCTGGCCGCCAACCTGCTCGGCTTCATCGGCCACAGGAAAGGCGCGGACGCCCTGGTGGCCGGACTGGACAAGGGCCTGGCCGGGGACGCCAACGTCCGCTACGCCGTGTACGAGGCCCTGGGCCGCATCGGCACCATGAAGGGACTCATCTGCCTCATGGACGGGCTCAAGGAGACCGACGAGCTCATCCTAATGGCCGTGGTCGCGGCCCTGGAACTGCACGTGAGCCCGGGCGTGATCAAGGCCCTCACCGCGCTCCTGACTAAGGCCAACGAGCAGAGCGACCGCCTGGCCCGGGCCGTGATCAACTCCAAGGCCGTGCGGCTCTTCGACGCGCTTTACGAGTTCGAGGGCGCGGCCGCGGCCCTCATCGACGCCCTGGCCGAGTCGCGGGACCCGGAGATCCTGGAGGCCTTCCGCGACAAGCTGGAGGAGATCGGCGGGGACCGCGCCGAGGAGGATCTGGCCCGCCTGCCCAGGGACGTGGCCGCGGCGCGCAAGGCCCTGGCCGCGGACGACTCCCGCTCCATGCTCGCCCTGCACCGCAGCATCCTCACGGACCTGGGCTTCGAGCCGCTCACCGGGGCCAACGGCCAGGAGGCCTTCGCCTTCGTGGAGGCCGGGGAACCCATGGAGCTGGTCATCACGGACATGAACATGCCCATCATGGACGGCATGGAACTGGTGGAAAAACTCCGCTCCACCGAGGGCTACGAGAACGTCCCGGTGATCATGGTCACCACGGAGTCCGAGGCCTCCCAACGCAATCTGGCCCAGAAGGCCGGCGTCACGGCGTTCATCACCAAGCCCTTCAAGCCGGACGCGCTCAAGGCCAAGATTCTCGAGGTCCTGGGGGCCTAGCCTTCGCCTGCTGGATCGGCCCGGCGGCGCTCACAACGAGGCGACATTATTATTTTCTTTCTTATTGCCTTTCCGGTCTCATATCCATAATATTAAAGACTGTGCCTGATGCGGCCGATGGGGGAGGAATGCGCCTCGGCTGCCCGCAGGCGTTTTCCCGCGACCGGTAAAGACAGGGGTGCATCGGGGCAATGTTCGCCATCATCGGCATAGTCGTGGTTCTGGGCGGCGTCATCGGCGGCTACCTTATGGAGCACGGCAACCTGAGCGTGCTCTTCCAGCCCGCCGAGGTGGTCATCATCGGCGGCGCCGCCTTCGGCTCCCTGCTCATCTCCGCCCCGTTCAAGGTCGTCCTTGAGATCTTCAAGGGCTGCATCAAGGTCCTCACCGCCAAGGACCCCGAGAAGAAGGACTATGTGGAGATCCTCATGGTCCTCTACGATCTTCTGGGCATGGCTCGGCGCGAGGGCGTCATCGCCATTGAAAGCCACGTCAACGCCCCGGACAAGAGCGCCATCTTCACCCGCTATCCCAAGGTGGTCAAAAACCACGAGGTCCGCGACTTCATCTGCGACAACTTCAAGACCTTCATGGCCGCGGGCATGGAACCCCATGAGCTGGAAGCGCTCATGGACATCGACATCGAATCCCACCACGCCCACGCCATGCACCCGCCGCACTACCTGAACCGCACCGCCGACTCCCTGCCCGGCATGGGCATCGTGGCCGCGGTGCTCGGCGTGGTTCTGACCATGGGCAAGATCAACGAGCCGCCCGAGGTGCTGGGCCACAGCATCGGCGCGGCCCTGGTCGGCACCTTCCTGGGCATCCTGGCCTGTTACGGCTTCCTGGGACCCATGGCCGCCAACATGGAAAACAAGGCCCAGATCGCGGACGCCCAGCTGCGGGTGGTGCGCGCGGCCATGATCGCCTTCGCCCTGGGCTGGCCTCCGCCCATGGCGCTGGAAGCGGCCCGCCGGGCCATTCCCAGCGGCGAGCGCCCCACCTTCGAGGAGGTCGAGGAAATCCTCAAGAACGCCCGCAAGCAGGGCGGCTGATCCCATCCAGCTTCCGGCCCGGCCGGACCCGTGAGTCTTTGAGCCATGGCTGAAAACAAGACCATCATCATCAAGAAGATCAACAAGGTCGCCGGCGGCGCCCATGGCGGCAGCTGGAAGGTGGCCTACGCCGACTTCGTCACCGCGATGATGGCCTTCTTCCTGCTCATGTGGCTCATCAACATGACGCCCCAGGAGAAGAAGGAACAGCTGGCCGGCTACTTCAAGGAGTTCAGCCTGTTCGACAAGGGCGGCAAGCGGCCCATCTTCATGGAGGAGGCCGGTCAGCCCATTCCGATGAAGGTCGAGCGGGGCGCGGACAACAAGCCCATGGCGCCCGTGGAGGCCACGGACGTGGAGCGGGCCCAGGAGGCCATGGTCGCCGGCTTGCGCAAGGACATCGAGGAAAAACTCGCGGACATCAAGGACCAGGTCCTGGTGGACAACTTCGAAGGCGGGGTGCGCATCCAGATCATCCACAAGGAAGGCCACCCGATCTTCGAAAAGGGCAGCTTCTCCTTCACCCCCGAGGGCCAGCGCGCCCTGGCCGCGGTGGCCGACAAGCTCAAGGAGCTGCCCAACAGGTTCGCCGTGGAGGGCCACACCGACTCCCTGGGCTATTCCGACTCCCGCTACACCAACTGGGAGCTCTCCACGGCGCGGGCCTCCTCGGCGCGCCTGCTCCTGGAACATTTCGGCGTGCCCACGGACCGGCTCGTGCGCGTGGCCGGCTACGCCTCCACCCAGCCCCTGGTCAAAGGCAACCCGGACGATCCGCGCAACCGGCGCATCAGCATCCTCATCTACCGCGACGACAAGGCGGCCGGAACGGCCCCGGCAGGACCGCCGCCCCCGCCCAGCGTGGTCATCCCGGAGACGCAGGCCCCAGCGCTCCAGTCGGCTCCGGCCAAGCCCTGACCCATGGCCAAACCCGGCACGCAGCCTCCCCAAACCTTGCGATCCGGCGACCGGGTCTTCCTGGTGGTTTCCCTGGACGTGCGCACCGACAAGGTGGACGCCCGCAAGTCCGTGGTCCTGGAACAGCGGCCGGACATGCTCGTGGTGGGCCAGCCCGACCCGGCCCTGCCCAAGAGCATGGTGGGCCAGACCCTGGAGGTGGCCATGTTCCCGCCCGCTCCGCCGGGCGCCACGGCCTGCACCCTGCCCATGGGCTACAACGCGCGTGTCCTCAAGCTCTTTCCCGGCTATCCCGGCGGCGAAAAAGGCCGCAGCGTCCCGGCCTTGGGCCTGACCCCGCCCAGCAAGGTCTGGCACCCGGCCATCATCCGCATGCACGTACGGGCCCAGGTCCGGCCCGAGCACGGCCTGGGCGTGGAGGTGACGGGCGCGGAGCAGGCGAACATCCTGGACATCTCCGGCGGCGGGGCCCTGCTCTGCATCAAGGGCGGCCCCTCCCTGGCCCCGGGCAGGATCCTGCGCTTCGCCCTGATCTTCCCGGAGGGCGACCGCATGGCCCTGGAGGGCGAGGTGCGCTGGACCGCGCCGGATCCGGACCCCGAGAACGGCGGCGCCCTGGCCGGGGTGCGCTTCAAGAACCTCACGGTCACCGAGTGCCGCTACATGGTCCGGCTGGCCCAGCAGATCCTCTCCCACTCGGAAACCGTGCTCAAGAGCCTGGGCGCGCAGAAGACCATGCCCTGGCCCACCACCTTCAAGACCCATGGCTGAAGAAACCCACCACTCCCGGCTCACCTCGCTGGCCCTGGGCGCCCTGGGCGTGGTCTTCGGCGACATCGGCACGAGCCCGCTCTACGCCGTGCGCGAATGCTTCCACGGCATGCACGCAGTGGCCCTGACCCAGGACAACGTCCTGGGCGTGCTCTCGCTCATCTTCTGGTCCCTGCTCATGGTAGTGGGGGTCAAGTACGTGTCCTTCATCCTGCGCGCGGACAACCATGGCGAGGGCGGCATTTTCGCCCTGCTGGCGCTCCTGCCGCAGCGAGGCTCCCCGGGCGACGACCTGGGGGCCAAGGCGCGCACGGCCATCATCCTGGCCGCGGTCTTCGGCTCGGCCCTGCTCTACGGCGACGGCGTCATCACCCCGGCGGTGTCCGTGCTCTCGGCCGTGGAGGGCCTTTCCGTGGCCACCACGGCCCTGGAACCCGCGGTGCTGCCCGTGACCTGCGTCATCCTCGTGGGCCTCTTCCTCATGCAGAAGCACGGCACCGGCCGCATCGGCGCGCTTTTCGGCCCGATCATGATCTTCTGGTTCCTGGCCCTGGCGGCCCTGGGCCTGGCCCACATCTGGGACGCCCCGCACATCCTCCTGGCCGTGAATCCGCTGCACGCCCTGTGCTTTTTCCGGGACAACGGCCTGCACGGCATGGTGGTGCTCGGCTCGGTGGTGCTCTGCATCACCGGCGGCGAGGCGCTCTACGCCGACATGGGCCACTTCGGCCGCCGGGCCATCCGGCTTTCCTGGAACGGCCTGGTGCTGCCCGCGCTCCTGCTCAACTATTTCGGCCAGGGCGCGCTGCTCCTGGCCGACCCTGCGGCGGCCCAGAACCCGTTCTTCCAGATGGTGCCGGACCTGCTCCTCTACCCCCTGGTGGCCCTGGCCACCGTGGCCACCATCATCGCCTCCCAGGCCATGATATCAGGGGCCTTCTCCCTGACCCAGCAGGCCATCCAGCTGGGCTACTGCCCGCGCATGCACATCGTGCACACCTCGGGCCAGGAGCGCGGCCAGATCTATATCCCGCTGGTGAACCAGGCCCTGATGCTCGGCTGCCTGGGACTGGTGCTCTTCTTCCGGGAGTCCTCGCGCCTGGCGGGTGCGTACGGCATCGCCGTGACCGCCACCATGACCATCACCTCCATCGCCTATTTTCTGGTCATCACCCGCACTTGGCGCTGGTCCCCACTCAAGGCGGGCCTGCTCCTGGCCCTGTTCCTGGTCTTCGACGCCTCCTACCTGGGGGCCAACCTGCTCAAGCTGGCCGACGGCGGCTGGATCACCATCGCCATCGCCCTGGCCATCAGCGTGCTCATGAGCACCTGGAAGCGCGGCCGCGCCGAGCTGGCGGCCCAGTCCCTGGCCACCCGCCTGCCCATCGAGATCTTCATCGGCGACGTGGGCACCTTCAAGCCCCACCGCGTGCCGGGCACGGCCGTGTTCATGACCCTGAACGACCAGGGCACCCCGGTCACCCTGCTCCACCACTTCAAGCACAACAAGGTCCTGCACGAGGCCGTGCTTCTGCTCACCGTGCGCTCGGCCCAGTCGCCCACGGTGCCGGAGTCCCAGCGCGTGCAGGTCGCGGCCCTGGACCACGGCTTCTACCGCGTTGTGGCCCAGTACGGCTTCATGGAGACCCCGCACGTGCCGGACGTGCTGCGCCTGGCCGAGGCCCAGGGCGTGCGCGCCGATCCGGCCAGCACCACCTTCTTCCTGGGCCGCGAGACCATCCTGCCCTCGGGCCGGGCGCGCATGGCCGAGTGGCGCAAGCGCCTCTTCTCCTTCATGTCGCGCAACGCGGGACGGCCGACCACCTTCTTCGGCATCCCGCCCTCGCGCACCGTGGAGCTGGGCGCCATGATCGAACTCTAGATCAGCCGGGATATTGCCGCAGGAAGGCCGCGGCCAGGCGGGCCGGCGCGGCGCGGTAGAGCATGGCCACGTGGCCCATGGGCGGCACGGCCGCGCGCTCCCAGCCTGATGGCGGCTCCAGGTTGGCCGCGGGCAGGACCATGTTGTCCACGGGCGAGACCAGGGCCAGCCGCGGCAGGTCCCGCGGCCCGCACACCCCCTCCAGCTCCCCGAACAGTCCGCTCTCCGGCCGCAGGCTGCGGCCCAGCCCGCCCAGGGCCAGCCGGGCCAGGGTGCTGCCGCGGTGCGGGCTGCCCAGGGTGACCAGGCAGGCGATCTTGCCGGACAGCCGGGGATCGCTCGCCGCAACGCGCAAGAGCAGGCCGCCCAGGCTGTGGCCGATGAGGGCCACCTTGCGTTCCGGCGCTTCCGCGTGCAGGGCCAGCACGGCCTGCACCAGCCGTTCCGCCAGATCCTGGAAGGCCGGGCCGAAGGAGTTGTAGGCGAACGAACGCAGGTGCGGGAATCCGGCCCGCAGCAGGCGGCGGCGGAAGAGGAGCCAGGCCGCGTGGTTGTGGTACAGGCCGTGGACCAGGAGCACGGCCGGGGCCGGGCCGCGGCGCTGCCAGCAGGGCAGCCAGCCCAGGGGATAGGTGGCCAGGAGCAGGGGCATCTCCAGCAGACCGAAACCGAGGCCCCGGAGCACGGGCCGCGCCGCGCCGCCGAACTCCCGGCGCAGGGCGTCCAGGTGCCCGCTGCGGCTGCTCTCCAGGAGGAAGAGAGCGTAGCTCAGGCCCGGAACCAGGGCCACGGCCAAAAGGATCGCCAGGAGCACGCCGACCATGCCCCTGTGTGCTGCAAGAGGCCCGCGCGGTCAAGGACCGCGGCGGGTTGCCTCCGGGCCTTGTCAACGATAGATTCCCGGGCCGGGGAGAAGCTATGGACCAGATCAGCATGGACGATTTCCTGCGCGTGGACATCCGCGTGGGCCTGGTGCTGCGCGCCGAGCCCTTTGCCAAGGCCCGCAAACCCGCCTACAAGCTCTGGATCGACTTCGGGCCGGAGCTGGGCGTGAAGAAATCCAGCGCCCAGATCACCGCCCTCTACCGGCCCGAGGACCTGGCCGGCCGGCTCGTGCTGGCCGTGGTCAACTTTCCGCCCCGCCAGATCGCGGACTTCATGAGCGAGGTGCTGGTGCTCGGGGTGGACGACGCCCAGGGCCGGGTGGTCCTGCTGGAGCCGGAGCGCGACGCGCCCCTGGGCAGCCGCCTGCACTGACCCTTGCCCCACGGGCCGCTTCCCGCTAGAAGTTTTTTCCATCCTGCAACAATCCGGAGGTGCTCATGAAACGCGCGACCTGTGCCCTGCTCGTCCTGGCCCTGCTCTGCTTCGCCGCCGTCCCGGCCCTGGCGGCCAAGACCGTCATGAAGCTGGCCCACGCCACCTGGGTGGGCTACGGCCCGCTCTACATCGCCAAGGAAAAGGGCTTCTTCGACAAGAACGGCCTGGACGTCCAGCTCACGGTCATCGAGGACGAGTCCCAGTACGCCGCGGCCCTGGCCTCCGGCAACATCGACGGCCTGGGCAACGTACTGGACCGCGAGGTCATCCACTTCGCCAAGGGCACGCCCGAGCTGGTGGTCTGCGCCATGGACGAGTCCGCGGGCGGCGACGGCATCGTGGCCACCGCCGCCGTGAAGAGCCTGGCCGACCTCAAGGGCAAGAACGTGGGCCTGGACAAGTCCACCACCTCCTACTTCTTCTTCCTCACCGCCCTGCAGAAGGCCGGGGTGGCCGAGAACGCCCTGACCATCAGCGAAATGGCCGCCAGCGACGCGGGCGCGGCCTTCGTGGCCGAGAAGCTGGACGCCGCCGTGACCTGGGAGCCCTGGCTGTCCAAGGCCTCGGAGCGCAAGGGCGGGCACGTGCTGGTGACCAGCAAGGACTTCCCCCGCACCATCGTGGACGTGCTCGTGCTGCGCAAGGACTACGCCGAAAAGCACCCCGAGGCCCCGGCGGCCCTGGCCAAGTCCTGGTACGAGGCCGTGGCCTGGTACGAGGCCAACAGGGATGCGGGCGACGCCCTCATGGCCAAGGCCATGGGCCTGGAGACCGCGGAGATGGCCGACATGGCCAAGGGCGTGCGCTTCTTCGGCAAGGAGGGCAACCTGGAGTTCTTCGATCGCAAGAAGCCCGGCAACATCTTCGAGGTGGCGGCCCGGGCCGGCTCCTTCTGGCAGGCCAAGGGCATCATCACCAAGGCCCTGGACGTGGACGGCCTCGTCTCCGACCGTTTCGTGACCAAGGCCGCCAAGTAGCATGGGCCACGACGGCCGCCCGACCCGCATGGGCCTTGCCGGACGCAGCGGGCTGGTGGCCGGGACCTTCGCGGTCCTGGCCGCCGCCTGGTGCGCCGCGGCCTATTCCGGGGCGGTGAAGGAACTCTTCCTGCCCCAGCCCCACAAGGTGCTCTGGGCCTTCGTGGAGATGCAGCGGGAGGGCATCCTCTGGCAGTACGCCTGGGACAGCACCTACCGGGTCATGGTGGGCTGGGCCCTGGCCGCGGCGGTCTCCATCCCTCTGGGCGTGCTGGTGGCCACCTCGCGCCGGGCCGGACTGGTCCTGGGCCCGCTCATGGAGTTCGCCCGCTACCTGCCGGTGGTGGCCCTGGTGCCCCTGACGCTCCTCTACTTCGGCATCGGCGACGGCCAGAAGTTCGCGGTCATCTTCCTGGGCACCTTCTTCCAGCTCGTGCTCATGGTGGCCGACTCCGTAGCCGCCGTGCCGCGCGACCTCTGCCGGGCCGCGGCCACCCTGGGGGCCAGCCGCATGCAGACCTACGCCCTGGTGCTCCTGCCCGGGGCCCTGCCCGGCATCCTGGACGACCTGCGCATCACCGTGGGCTGGGCCTGGACCTACCTCGTGGTGGCCGAGCTGGTGGCCGCCAACTCGGGCCTGGGCTACATGATCCTCAAGTCCCAGCGCTTTCTGGCCATCGACCGGATCTTCGCCGGGCTCATGGCCATCGGGCTGCTGGGGCTCGCCACGGACTACCTCTTCAAGAAATTCACGCGCCTGGCCGTGCCCTGGAGCGAAAAGGCGGGCGGCCGATGAGCCTGGAAATCCGCGGCATCGGCAAGTCCTTCAGCCTGGGCCGGGAGCGCGTGACCGCCCTGGAGAGCGTGAGCCTCAGCGTGGCCCCGGGCGAGTTCGCCGTGGTGGTGGGTCCCAGCGGCTGCGGCAAGTCCACACTCCTGAACATCGTGGCCGGACTGGAGCACGCCAGCACGGGCCAGGCCCTGCTGAACGGCCGGGCCATCACCGGCCCCGGCGCGGAGCGGGGCATGGTCTTCCAGTCCTACACCCTGTTCCCCTGGCTCACGGTGCGCAAGAACGTGGAGTTCGGCCTGCGCATGAAGGGCATGCCCCCGGCCGAGCGGGAGGAGCGCTCCCGCCGTTATCTGGACCTGGTAGGCCTGGGCGGCTTCGAGAACGCCCTGCCGGGCCAGCTTTCCGGCGGCATGAAGCAGCGCGTGGCCATCGCCCGCGTCCTGGCCAACCGGCCCGAGATGCTCCTCATGGACGAGCCCTTCGGCGCCCTGGACGCCCAGACCAGGCTCATCCTCCAGGACCTGCTCCTCACGGTCTGGCAGAAGCACAAGACCACCATCCTGTTCATCACCCACGACATCGACGAAGCCATCCTCCTGGCCGACCGCATCTTCATCATGTCCCGGCGGCCGGGCCGCATCCTGGCCGAGCTCTGCGTGGACATCCCGCGGCCCAGGGACCACACCGTGACCCTCTCCCCGCGCTTCACGGACATCAAGAAGGGCATCCTGGAGATGCTCTGGAGAGAGATCGCCTAGCGAGTACGGCACACCATGCAGACCACCCTTTTCCTGGACATCGGCAGCGGCACGCAGGACGTGCTCCTGCACCGGCCCGAGACGGCCCTGGAGAACTGCCCCAAGTTCGTGCTGCCCACCCCGGCCAAGGTCGTGGCCGCCAGGCTCAAGGCGCTCACCGCCGCGGGCCGCCACGTCTGGCTCCACGGCCGCAACATGGGCGGCGGCTTCGGCCGCGCCCTGGACGCCCACCTCAGGTCCGGCCTGCGGGCCGCGGCCACGCGCAGCGCGGCCTTTTCCCTGGGCGACGACCTGACCCGCATCGAGAAGATGGGCGTGGTCCTCACCGAGACCTGCCCGCCGGACCACGAGCCCTTGGAGCTCACGGATTTCGACCCCGCGTTCTGGCGGCGGCTCCTGGACGCGGCCGGGCTGGCCTGGCCGGAGCGCATCGTGGCCGCGGCCCAGGACCACGGCTTCCACCCCGGCGGCCCGGGCAGCAACCGCCGCGGCCGCTTCCGTTTCTGGGAACGGCTGCTCCTGGAATCCCACGGCAGGCCCGAGGACCTGGTCTTCGCCGCGCCGCCGCCGGAGATGACCCGGCTCATCGATCTCCAGGCCAGCATCGGCGGGGGCTTCGTGGCCGACACCGGGGCCGCGGCCGTGCTCGGGGCACTGTTCGAGGCGGACATCCGCGATCTGGCCCGCCGGCAGGGCATCCGCGTGGTCAACGTGGGCAACGGACACACCGTGGCCTTCCTCCTGTTCCAGGACCGCATCCTGGCCGTGTACGAGCACCACACCGGCCTCTTGGAGGCCCCGGCCCTCTGGGACCAGCTGGAACGCTTCCGGCAAAGGACCCTGGCCTACGAGGAGGTCTTCGACACCGGCGGCCACGGCTGCCTCTGCCTGGACCTGCCGGCCGCGGCCGGGGATTTCTCGCCCACCTTCGTGCTGGGCCCGCGGCGCGAGATGCTCAAACCCTATGCCGTGACCTTCCCGGCCCCGGGCGGGGACATGATGCTGGCGGGCTGCTTCGGCCTGCTCCGCGGCCTGCAGTTGCGCGGCCTGGCGGACTAGACGCCGCAAACGCAAAAGACCCGGGGAGCGTCGGCTTCCCGGGTCTTTTTTCCTGTGCCGGAATGCGGTTTACGGCTTCTTGAAGCTGCGGGCGAACAGGGCGGCGATGGCCGCGCGGCCGTCGTCGGTCAGGAAGCGGGTGCCCGTGCCGCAGAAGTGGTGGTGGGTGATGATCGGGCTCACCGCGGCCTGCCACTCGGTGTCCTTCCACTGGAACCAGCTCTTGCGCTCCTGGTCGAAGACGTAGAGGGGCTTGTTGCAGATCTTGGAGTATTCAGCGCCCCAGCCCGTGCCGCCCTTGACCGTGCCGTCGGGCAGGATGGAGCCCACCACAAAGACCTCGTGGCCGCTGGTCACCTGCCAGCAGATGCTCTGGAGCACGGCCCGGAACTTGGGCGCGGTGCTGTAGCCGCGGTTCATGATCTTGGAGACGTAGGCCAGGCTCACGTCCTTGAGGGCTAGTTCCTCGGTGGTCAGCACGCGCAGGCCGCGGGTGCGGGCGGGCTGGTGGCCCTCGAAGCTGAAGTTCACCTCCTGCAGGCCGTAGCGCTCGGCGAGCGCGCCGAATTCCGCCTCGGCCCCGCTGGCGGCGCCGCTGTAAAGGATGCATTCCTTGGGGTCGAGCATGTGAGGCTTTCCTCCGTGATTCTTGGTTGTTGCCGAACCGGCTCAGACTGTCGCAGGCGTCCCTGCCGCGGGCCGTTCACGCCACGTCCGGCGCGGCAGGACTCCGTCCCGATGGCATTTCATACGCCAGGATCCCTTTTTTTTGAAGCCGGGCGTCATGGCGGATTCTCCGGCCTCAGGCCAGGGGCAGCTGGACCCGGAACACGGTGCCGCCCTCCGGGGTCGAGGTGAAGCTGACCCGGCCGCCCAGGTAGCGCTCCGTGAGGAGCAGGATGCTGTAGGTGCCCAGCCCGCGGCCCGGCCCCTTGGTGGAGAACGAGCGGTTGAAGACCTGGAGCTGGACCTTGCGCGGCATGACCGCCTCGTTGTGCACCGTGATCACCCCCCAGCCGTCCGCCTTCCGGCAGTCCAGGGTCACGGCCTGGCCCGCGCGCGAGGCCTCCACCGCGTTCTTGATCATGTTCCCGATCACCCGGCGCAGGATCATGGGGTCCACGTGCAGGCGAAAGTCCTCGGCATCCCCGGCCAGGACCACCTGGACCCCGCGGGAGGCCGGTCCCCGGCCGTAGGCCTCCATGACGTCGCGCAGAAAGTCCAGGGAGCCGCGGTCCACGGGCCGCGGCTGGAGCTCGTTGTTCTCCGCGGCCATGAGGTCCTTCTGGGCCATGATCTCGTCCACCAGGTAGTCCATGGAGGTGTAGAGCAGGTCCACCTCGGACCGCAGGGTGTCCGGCACCCGGCTCCGCAAGACCTCGGTGAGTCCGCGCACCCCACCGGCCACGTTGAGCAGGTCGTGGAAGAAGATGCGCTCCAGCACGTTGCGCCGGATCTCGTGGCTCTCGTCCTTGATGGAGAGCACCGCGAACTGCTCGCCCTCCAGCTCGTAAGGGTCCACGGCCACGGCCAGATCCAGGGCCTGGGTGCCGTTCTCGAAATTGCGCAGCATGCGGCAGTGCATCTCGGCGCTGCTGCCGGACAGGCCCAGGAGCACGGCCCGCACCGTGCCGCAGTTCACGCAGTATTCCGTGGTGCCGCAGCCGCCATCGGTCTCTCGGGCGTGGACACAGGCGAAGATCTCGCCGGGCCGCAGCCCCAGGATGCCTTCGGCCTGGCCCGAGCCGCTCGCTACGAAGAAGTCCTGGCAGGCCTTGTTGGCGAAGATGGCCTGGCGGTGGCCGTTGAGCACCAGCAGCATGATGGGCACCGCGTGCATGAGGCTGGCGCAGTGGGTGTCCAAAAAGGCCTGGGCTTGGCGGCGGATGATGTCGGCATTGGAACGTTCGGCCGAGGCGTACAAGGTGCCGGGTCTGTCCTGCTTCATTCTCTCCTGACTCCTGCCTTCCCGTTGCGAACATGCACGCATCCCGGGACACGGACCATTATTATCGGCAGGGGGAACCTAGCACCGGCCGCTATGGGGCGCAATCGCGGCGCCCGGCAGGGGGGGCTGGACCCGGCCGCCGCCGCCCTGGTACACAGGACCTGCATCCCGGGGAGGGCCCATGGCGGACAAAACACAGGGCTTGGACCAGCAGGCGCTCCTTTTTCAGCCCTTTTCCCTGGCCGGGAAAACCCTACCGAACCGCCTCACGGCCCTGCCCCTGTTCACGGGCTACGCCTACACCGACGGGCACGTGAGCCCCCTGCTCCTGGAGCACTACTGGCGGCTGGCGGGCAGCGGAGCGGGGCTGGTGGTGGTGGGCAACCTGGCCGTTGACCCGGGCGGGGTCACGGCGCGGCACAACCTGCGCATGGACCAGGACGCCTTTGTGCCCGGCCTGACCCGGCTGGCCCGGGTCATCCGCGAGTCCGGGGCCGTGTCCTGCGCCCAGCTGAACCACGCCGGCCGCTTCGCCCGCACCGACGCCCCGCTCATGCCCGCGCCCATGGACGCCACCCACCTGGCCTTCGACATGGCCTCGCTCAAGGCCTTCATGGAGAGCTTCCCCCTGGAGGAACGCTTCGGCCTGACCTGGATGGTCATGCGCAAGGCCGCCTCCTGGCAGGCGGGCATGGGCCGCGAGCAGCGCCAGGAGGTGATCCGGCGCTTCTCCGAGGCGGCGGGCCGGGCCGTGGCCGCGGGCTTCGACATGGTGGAGCTGCACGGCGCCACCGGCTACCTCCTGGCCCAGTTCCTCTCGGCCTACACCAACCGCCCGCCGGACGGCGGCGCCCTGCCCCTGGCCAAACGGGCCTCCTTTCCCTTGGAGGTCTTCCGGGCCGTGAAGGCGGCCGTGCCGCCGGGCTATCCCGTGGGTTTCCGGCTCCTGGTGCGGGAGTGGACCCCGGACGGCGTGGACCTGCCCGAAGCCCTGGAGTTCGCCGCCCTGCTGGAGAAGGAGGGCGCGGCCTATGTCTCGGCCTCGGCCGGGACCTACAACTCCCTGTTCATCCCCGAGGTGCGCAGACGCACGGCGCGGCCCGGTTATCTGCGCCAGGAATGCGCGGCTCTCAAGGCCCGGATCCGCATCCCCGTGATCACCTCCGGCAAGATCCTGACCCCGGCCCTGGCCGAGCGCATCCTCCAGGCCGGGGAGGCCGACCTCGTCGGCCTGGGCCGCCCCCTGCTGGCCGACCCCGACTGGCTGCGCAAGGCCAAAAGCGGACAGAAAGTGAATGCCTGCATCGACTGCTACGCCTGCCTGCGCCGCATCGTCCTGGACCAGGGCCTGAACTGCGTGCGCCGCCCCCCCATGGAGCGCAAGCGCGTGGACCTGGAATACGCCTTGCTGGACCGCCAGGCCTATAAAACCCTGGTGGCCCTGGCCTCGGCCCGGGACGCCGAGCTGTTCCGGAAGTTCTGGAGCGTCCGGGCCCCTGCCCGGGACGGCGAGGCCGCCCTGGTCCTCTTCCTCCACCCCGAGGGCGGAGACGTGGCCCTGGCCAGGAGCCGCGACGAGCTGCGCCGCTGGTGCCGGGAACACTGGCGCAGCCACGGCCTGGACCCCGAGCGCCTGCGCTTCGAGGACCGCACCCTGCGCGGGGCTCCCGACGACCTGGTGATCCGCGAGGCCGAGGCCGGGGGATTCGGCGTGGTCCTGCTCTGCCGCAGCCCGGGCGAGGTCTGGCGCGAGCGCGTGCTTTCCCGCCGCGACCGCATCTGCGGGCTCATCGGCCCCAGCCCGGCCCAGGACCGCGTGCTCGTGCCCTTCGACTTCTCGCCGGCCTCGCTTCTGGTCCTGCGCTACGTGAGCCGGGTGCGGCCCGACCGGCTCACCTTCCTGCATGTGCTGGAGAACGGGGCGCGGCAGGCCGAGGAGCAGTGGCGCGAGGCCAAGGACCTGGCCGGGCTGGACGAGGACACCCCGCTCACCCTGGTGGAGCGCCGCCGGGGTCCGGCCGCGGACCTGCTGGAGGAGGCGGAGCGCGGCGGCTACGGCGCCGTGATCATGGGCCGCCGGGGCCAGAGCGGCCTGCGGCGGCTGCTGCTGGGCAGCGTCTCGGCCGCGGTGCTGCGCGGCCTCACCAGCCAAACCCTCATTCTCGTGGCCTGAAGCGGCCCAAGGGACCCACGCCATGCCCCGCGCGCTCATCAGCGAGAACGAAATCCTGGCCTCCCCCTCCCAGGTCTGGCGCGTGCTCACGGACTTCGCCTTCTACCCGGAGTGGAACCCGTTCATCCGCGAGGCCGAGGGCGAGCTGCGCGTGGGCGGCCGCCTCCGGCTCTCCTTCTCCACGCCCTCGGGCATCGGCATGAAGGCCTCGGCCACCCTGGTCCAGGTGGAGCAGGACTACGAGCTGCGCTGGGTGGGCAGCCTGCTGGCCCCGATCCTCATGGACGTGGAGCACTTCTTCATCATGGAGCCCCTCTCCCCGCACCGCACCCGCTTCGTCCACGGCGAGACCTTCGGCGGCATGCTCGTGCCGGTCTTCATCCGCATGCTCCAGGGCGAGGTCATGGGCGCCTACCGGGCCATGAACGCAGCCCTCAAGCAGCGCGTCGAGGACCTGGCCCTCCGCGAGGGCGCTCCCCGGCCCTGAGGGCTCTCCCGGAAAGAAACCCTGCGATCGTTGGCCCGCGCCCCTCGCCGGAGGCCCTTGACCTGGTGCATCCAGGGGTCTATAATCCATATATTGAAAAAAGTATCTTCCGGCCCTCCGGAAGTTTGGTCCTGAAATGCCACTGCGGCTCGCCGTGCACGAGCCGTTGTCCCCTTGCGCCCGCAAGGGGTGCGGCCCCCGGCCTCCCGCCGTCAAAGGAGCGTCGCGCCTACATCGCCCGAACATGGTCTCAAGCGGTTCTTGCATACCACCGTGCGTTTCTACAAACGTCAAGGAGGTCGCAGGGATGGAGGAACAGAGAAGACCAATTGGCGAGGACTGGTTGGCACTCTGGATCGGACTGGGGATCTTTGTCTTGGGCCTGGGCGCCTTCGGAGGGGTGAACGTCCTGGGCTGGGGCGCCAAGGTGAACGTCTGGATCGACTCGGCCAAGGCCATCACGCCGGTGGCCGCCTCCTTCAAGGAGATGTCCAGCTTCACCTCGCTCGTTCTCACCTATCTCTTCATGCTCGCGCTCATGCTCATCGCGGGGCGCTGCCTGAACGCGGACCTCAAGAAGTTCGCGGCCGGATTCACGCTCATCTTCTGGATCAGCTACGCCTGCTGGTTCACGGGACATTTCGCCTACATCGCGGCCACCCCGGACGTGCTCAACAAGTACGGCATCGGCTGGTCGCTCAACCTCACCGGCGAGGCGGGCTTCATCGTGGCCCTGCTGGTGGGCCTGGTGATCGGCAACTTCTTCCCGAAGCTGGCAGCCTTCATGGGCGAGGCCACGCGGCCCGAACTCTACATCAAGACCGCCATCGTCATCCTGGGCGCTGGGCTGGGAGCCAAGGCCGCCGAATCCATGAGCCTGGCCTCGGCCATCCTGTTCCGGGGCCTCTGCGCCAGCGTGGAGGTCTATCTCATCGACTGGGCCGTGGTCTATCTGGTGGCCCGGACCATCTTCAAGTTCAACAGGGAGTGGGCCGTGCCCCTGGCCTCGGGCATCTCCATCTGCGGCGTGTCCGCGGCCATCGCCACGGGCGCGGCAATCCGCGCCAGGCCCGTGGTGCCCATCATGGTTTCGTCGCTGGTGGTCATCTTCGCCGTGGTGGAGCTGCTGCTCCTGCCGTTCATCTCCCAGGCCCTGCTCTGGACCCAGCCCATGGTGGCGGGCGACTGGATGGGCCTGGCGGTGAAGACCGACGGCGCGGCCATCGCCAGCGGCGCCATCGTGGACGCCCTGGTGCGGGCCAAGGCCCTGGCCATGGAGGGCACCCGCTACCAGGAAGGCTGGATCATGATGCCGGCCACCACGAGCAAGATCTTCATCGACTTCTTCATCGGCATCTGGGCCTTTGTGCTGGCCATCATCTGGTGTTCCAAGATCGAGTGCCGCGGCCAGGTCAAGGCCGTGGAAATATGGGAACGCTTTCCCAAGTTCGTTCTCGGCTACATGCTCACCTTCGCCCTGCTGCTGGCCTTCAGCATGAGCTCGCCCGAGGCCCTCAAGGCGGCCAAGGGAGCCACCGGCCAGATGGACGCCTTCCGGGTCCTGTTCTTCGTCATGACCTTCTTCACCATCGGCGTGGTCTCCAACTTCCGGAAGCTCTGGGAGGAAGGCATCGGCAAGCTGGCGGCGGTGTACCTGCTCTGCCTGTTCGGGTTCATCGTCTGGGTGGGACTGCTCATCTCCTACATCTTCTTCCACGACATCAAGCCGCCCCTGGTCGTGGGCTGACGACAAGGAGGACATCATGGCTGAACAGCACAAGATGACGGCTGAGGAGGAACAGCGGCTCAAGCAGGAGATGCACCAGATGGAGTACGAACCGCTGCTCCCCGTGGAGAAGAAGCTCATTTCCTGGAGCATCGGCCTGGGCGTGGTTCTGTTGTTCCTGTTCGTCTGGATCAGTTTCACCTTCTTCCCTGGGGTGCATTGATCGGCACGGTCCGAGAGAGGAGTAAGACGGCAAGACCCGCACGAGACAAAGAGGGGGCGCCGGAAAACGGCGCCCCCGTTTCTTTGCTCCAGCCGACAGCCCTGGACGGGCCCTCCCGTTCCAGGCTATTTTCCGGACATGACCCAATCCTCCTGGCATTCCCTGGACTGCGAAACCGCTCTCCATATCCTGGAAGCGGACCCGCACCACGGACTGTCCAGCCGGGAGGCATCCAACCGCCAGCAGCGCTTCGGGTTCAACGAACTGGCCAGAGAGGCGCGCCCCTCGGCCCTGGCCATGTTCCTCGGCCAGTTCAAGAACATCCTCATCCTCATCCTCGTCGTGGCCATTGCGCTCTCGGCCCTGGTGGGCGGGGCGGTGGACGCGGCCATCATCGGCCTCATCGTGCTGTTCTGCGCAGTGCTGGGCTTCATCCAGGAATACCGCGCGGAAAAGGCCCTGGAGGCCCTCAAGGGCATGCTTTCCCCCACGACCACGGCCCTGCGCGGCGGCGCGGAGGCCGAGGTCCTCTCCAGGGATCTGGTTCCCGGGGACATCCTGCTTCTGGAGGCCGGGGACAAGGTCCCGGCCGACGCCCGGGTCCTGGAGTCCCACTCCCTGCGCTGCGACGAGGCCGCGCTCACCGGCGAATCCGCGCCCGTGGGCAAGAATCCCTCGCCTCTGGCCGAAGACACGCGCCTAGCCAGCCGCAAGAACATGGTCTTCGCCGGCACCACCGTGACTTACGGCCGCGGCCGCGCCCTGGTGGTGGAAACGGGCATGAACACGGCCTTCGGCGCCATCGCCCGGGAAGTGGCCTCCGTGGAGGCCGAAAAGACTCCCCTGGAGAAACGCACCGAGGAGATCGGCAAATGGCTGGGCCTCACCGCCCTGGGCATCTGCGTCCTGGTGGCCGGATTCAGCATCCTGCGCGAAGCCATGGGCGGCAAGATCGAACTCAAGTTCCTCGTCACCGTGATCATGTTCGCCATTTCCCTGGCCGTGGCCGCCGTGCCCGAGGCCCTGGCCGCCATCGTCGCCGGGGCCCTGGCCATCGGCATGCGCCAGATGGCCCGCAAGAACGCCCTGGTGCGCAAGATGCCCACGGTGGAAACCCTGGGCTGCACCACGGTCATCTGCTCGGACAAGACCGGCACCCTGACCCGCGGGGAGATGACCGTGCGCCGCATCGTCACTGCCGACGGCCCGGCGGAGGTGACCGGCGCGGGCTACGCCCCGGAGGGAGGCCTCGCCGGGACCACGGATTCCGAGGCCCTGCGCCTGCTGCTCCTGGCCGGGATGCTCTGCAACGACGCGGACCTGGAGGAACAGGGCGGCGCCTGGCGCATCAAGGGCGACCCCACCGAGGCCGCCCTGGTGGTGGCCGCGGTCAAGTCCGGCCTGCCCAAGGCCCGCACCCGCATGGAGAACCCGCGCATCGAGGAGCTGCCCTTCAGCTCCGAGCGCAAGCGCATGACCACGCTCCACTCCATGGCGAACGGCCGCACCATGGCATTCATGAAGGGCGCGCCCGAGGTGGTCCTGGCACGCTGCGCCGCCGTGCTCCGGAACGGCCGGGCCGTGCCCCTGGACGCCGCGCTGCGGGCCGAAATCATCGCAACCAACGAGTCCATGGCCCAGGACGCCCTGCGGGTGCTGGGCGTGGCCTGCCGGGAGACCCGGGGCGGCGCGTGCAGCGAGGAGGACACCGAGCGGGACATGGTTTTCCTGGGCCTCGCCGGCATGATGGACCCGCCGCGGCCCGAAGCCGTGGAGGCCGTGGCCGTCTGCCGCCGGGTGGGCATCAAGCCGGTGATGATCACCGGCGACCACCAGCTCACGGCCGTGGCCGTGGCGCGGGAGATCGGCATCTTCCGGGAGGGCGACCAGGCCCTGCCCGGGGACGTCCTGGAGCGGATGAGCGACGAGGAGCTGGCCGCCGTTGTCCGCCAGATCACGGTGTACGCCCGCATCTCGCCCCTCGACAAGCTCAAGATCGTCAAAGCCTGGAAGTCCCTGGGCGAGGTGGTTGCCATGACCGGCGACGGGGTCAACGACGCCCCGGCCCTAAAGCATGCGGACATCGGCGTGGCCATGGGCATCTCCGGCACCGAGGTGGCCAAGGAGGCCGCCGACATGGTGCTCATCGACGACAACTTCGCCTCCATCGTCACGGCCATTGAACTGGGCCGTTGGATATACGACAACATCAAAAAATACCTGACCTATCTCCTGCGCTGCAACATCACCGAGGTGGCCGTCATCGGCGGCGCGGTGCTGATCCTGGGGCCGGAATACCTGCCGCTTCTGCCCGCGGCCATCCTCTACATCAACCTGGCCACGGACGGCTTGCCCGCCCTGGCCCTGGGCGTGGCTCCGCCGGACCCGGACATCATGCAGCGGCCGCCCCGCGATCCCAGGGAGAGTGTCTTCTCCCGGGACGTGAAGGCCTTCGTGGCCCTGGCCATCTGCATCGAAATCCCCTTCTTCCTGTTCCTGTTCTTCCACGACCTGTTCGACATCGCCCACGCGCGCACCGAGATGTTCTTCCTGTTCACCATCGTGGAGTTGGTCATCGCCCTGAACTTCCGCTCCATGCGCTACAGCGTCTTCGCGGCCCCGCCGCACAAATGGCTGCTGGCGGCCATCGCCTGGGAAGCCCTGCTGCTGGTGGGCCTCATACAGTTCGAGGTGGTGCGCGAGGCCTTCGGCATCCTCCTGCCGAGCCTCCCGGACCTGGGTCTGATCCTTGCCTTCAGCTTCTTCGTGTTCCTGTCCATGGAGGCCGTAAAATTCCTCCTCCGCAAGCGGCCGGCCTCCTGAGAAACCACAAGCTCAACGGGCGTGCAGTTTGGGACAGGCGCGGCAGGCCGGGTCCAGCGCGTTCGCGCGGAAGGATTTGCGGAAGGCCTTGTATGCCGCGCCGACCCACAGGGAGGACAGCGTGGCCTCGCGGACCGAACCGAAGGTCAGCCGGGGCAGGGGCGGCAGCGCGCCGGGCGGCAGGGGCGCGGCCGGGTCCACGGACAGGTTGCCGCCGACGCAGGGGTGCACGTCCCCGTCCGCACCCACCACCAGGGCGCGCTCCACATTCTCGCTGCAAAACCCGTCCGCCCGCACGCTCCCGCGCGGCAACATCCAGCTCAGGGCCAAGCCCCGGGACGCGGCCTGCTGCGCCGTGTCCTCCAGCGCCCTCTCGGCATCGGGGATGTCCTCCGGGGCAAGGACCTCTCCGGCCCATTCCCTTGAGCAGACATAGTCCAGACTGCTCACCACCACATGCGCCGCGCCGGTTCCGGCCAGAAGTTCGGGCAGCCGATGCAGGCCGGGGAGCCCGGAGCGCAGAAGCAGGAAGGCCACGTGCAGGGCCGGGGTGGCGGAGCCAAGCCGCTTTTTGGCCTGGTCCACGCGGCGCAGGGCGGCCAGGGCGGCCGCCAACGGGGCTCCGGCCCGGGCCCGGTCGTGGTCCTCGCCGGTTCCGGCCAGGGATATGGCCAGCATGTCCAGACCCGAGGAGACCAGCCGTTCGGCCGTGGCCTCGTCCACGAGCAGCCCGTTGCTGGTGGTCCCGGCCCAGACCCCGGCCCGCTTCACCTCGGCCAGCATGTCGAAAAAGCGCGGATGGAGCAGGGGCTCGCCCCAGCCCTGGAGGTGGACCATGCCGGTCCGCCGGAACTCCGGAACCAGACGCCGGAAAATCTCCCAGTCCATGTCCCGCGATTGCCAGGCCCCGCGATAGGCGGTGCGCGGGCAATAGCCGCAGGACGCGTTGCAGCGGCTGGTCACCTCCAGTTGGAGCCAATCCCAGCGGGGGGGAAAAAAGAATGGCAGGAAGGCCATAACTCCTCCTCAGGGCAGCTGGATCACGGCCTCGGTCCGGAGCACCTCGGCCTGGCCCGAGGCCGTGGCGCGGCGCAGCACGTATTCGCCGCGGTAGAGCCCCGCAGGCCAGGGGCCGTTGCGGCGCTTGCCCAGATATTCCATGGCCTGGGCCAAGGTGCGGTCCAGTTCGCGGGCGGCCTTGGCCAGCACGGTGCCGTCAGGACCCGTCAGCCGCATCTCGAAACGGTCCCCGGCCCGGACCCCGAACAGGGCCACGGCAAAGATCAGTGCCGGGGGATCGCCGCCCTGGCGGCCGGGCAGGTCCTTGCGCAGGAACTCGTTCACCGAACGCGCGGGCGCGGTCACGAACCCGGCGCGCAAGAGCCCGGTGGCCCGGTAGGCCAGGACCGGCGCGGCCAGGGCCTCGGGGCTCCAGGCCGGCGAGGACGGCGCGCCGCAGCCGGGCGCGGCCTGCTCCCCGGCAAAGGGGCAAAAGGCCTTGCCATTGTGGCGCACCACCATTTCCAGGTGCGGAAAATCGGCCATGCCGGACTCCCCGGCCAGGGCCAGGACCTGCCCGGCGCGCACGTGGTCGCCGGGCCGCACCCGCAGGCTGCCCCGGCGCAGGTGGCTGTACTGGGTCTCGTAGCCGTCCTCGTGGACTACGGCCACGCTGTTGCCTGCCTCACGGCCGCGCACCGAGTCCTTGCCGCGCAAGGAGATGTCTCCCTCGGGCTCGCCGTCGCGGATGGCGCGCACCACGCCGTCGGCCGCGGCCAGCACGGGCACGCCGCGGGCCAGGTCGGCGTAGGAGATGCGGAAATCCGTGCCCTCGTGCCCGGGATAGGTGAGAGACCCGCAGGTATAGTCGCAGGCAGCAGGCCCGGGGTCGCGGTCGAAGTAGTTCTGGATGAAACAGGTCTCGGCGCCGGAGCAGTCGATGGGCAGGCCCAGGCGCAAGGCCAGGGCCGACCCGGGCCAAGCCAGGACAGCCAGCAGGACGAGGAGGACGGACAGGCGTTTCACGGCCCGAGTATAGAAAAGATGAGGGCCGCTGAAAAGCGGCCCCCTCCGAAACGAACAAGGCCCCTCTTTTGGAGGGGCCTTGGTGATATTGTCCTGGCAGCGACCTACTTTCCCACGGTTTAGGACCGCAGTATCATTGGCGATGGAGGGCTTAACTGCCGAGTTCGGAAAGGGATCGGGT
>JAWRKD010000055.1:0-13705 GCA_040307135.1 Desulfovibrionaceae bacterium | reverse complement strand
CACCATCAACCAGGTGAACGCCAAGGCCGAGGAACTCAAGGCCGACATGACCGAGCTGGGCCGGCAGGCCGAGGGCATCGGCCAGATCATGAACGTCATCGCGGACATCGCGGACCAGACCAACCTCCTGGCCCTGAACGCCGCCATCGAGGCCGCCCGCGCGGGCGACGCGGGCCGGGGCTTCGCCGTGGTGGCCGACGAGGTGCGCAAGCTGGCGGAAAAGACCATGAACGCCACCAACGAGGTGGAGAACTACATCAAGGCCGTGCAGGCCTCCGCGCGCAAGAACATCCAGGGCACCGAGGCCACCACCAAGGCCATCCTGGCCAGCACCGAGACCGCCGGACGCTCGGGCGCGGCCCTGCACGAGATCGTGGAGATGGTGGAGCGGACCGCGGACCAGGTGCGCGGCATCGCCACGGCCAGCGAGGAACAGTCCGCGGCCAGCGAGGAGATCAGCCGCACCACCGAGGACATCAACCGCATCGCCAGCGAAACCGCCGAGGCCATGACCCAGTCGGCCCAGGCCGTGAGCGACCTGGCCCGGCTGGCCCAGGAGCTGAAGACCATCATCAACAACATGCAGGAGTAGGCCGCCAAGGCTACGAAGGAAGGCGGGGAGCCGCTCCCCGCCTTTTCTTGCGCTCCGGGCTTGAACCGCCGGCCGGACCAGTGTATGCGGCAGATGTCCAGGACATGCAGCAACCCCCCACCCGTGAGGAGGAACCATGAGACTCGCCGCCCTGACCCTGCTGACCCTCCTGCTCCTGCCCGCCGCCGCCCTGGCCGGGGGCCTGGAGGCGACCCTGGCCGATCCTGCCTGGAACGGCCGCACCGTGCCCGGCGGCCAGCAATGCACCAAGTTCGGCGGCAACGGCGCCGCCCCCGCCCTGCAGGTGACCGGCATCCCGGCCCAGGCCGACGCCCTGGTCCTGGAGTTCAGCGACAAGGACTACAGCCCCCTGGCCAACGGCGGCCACGGCATGGTGCGCTACGCCGTGACCCCGGGCGCGGGCGCGGTGACGGTCCCGGCCCTGCCCGGCGAGACCTCGGAACTGCCCGCCGGGTTCACCCTGATCCGGGAGCACAAGGGCTGGAGCAAGCCCGGAGCCTACCTGCCGCCCTGCTCCGGCGGCGAGGGGCACCTCTACTTCGTCACGGTGCGGGCCGTGAAGCTCGACCCGGACGGATCGGGGAAATACGAGGAGCTGGACAAGACCAAGACGAACCTGGGCCGCTACTAACCCGGGGCGCGCTGCCTATGAAGCAAGGCGGGGACTCGCTCCCCGCCTTTTTTACGTCCTTTTTCCGCAACCTTCCGCAACCGTCCGCAAATCCGGTCAGACCTCGCCGGGCAGGCCCAGGGTGGTGCGGATGTCCTCGGTGTAGGCGTCGATCTCCTGCACCACGTCCTCGGGCAGGCCGTCGAACAGAAGCCCCAGGGACACGCGGCCGGGGTCCAGGTGCAGGGCGCGCACGGTCACCGGCACCTGCCGGTCCCCGGGCAGGCCGAAGAACCGGCTGGTCAGGACCAGGGCCTGGCCCACCACGGGCAGGGGATCGGGGGCCTGGGCCAGGGTCAGGCGGCAGCCGCTGCGCGAGATGTTCAGGAGCAGCCCGGCGGCCTCGGCCCCGCCCTTGGCCGGGGCCACCCGCGCCCGCACGAAGCAGTTCACCCGGTCCTCCTTGCGCAGGCTCAGGCTCTCCACGCTCTGGGGGTAGCGGGCGAAAAGCAGGCGCTCGGGCTTGTAGAGCACCGCGTCCACCACGGAGTGGAAGCCGCGGAGCACGCCGTCCTTGTGCAGGTAGCGCAGGATGAGGCCGCGGTCCTGGTAGAGATGGTCGCGGATCTCGGGCCGGGAAGGGAAGGTCACCAGCACGAAGCGGCCGCGGTCCCAGCCCACGCAGCGGGCCTTGAAGCTGCGGCGCAGGCCCTCGATCTCCACGAGCGCGCTGCCGCCCACCTCGATCTCCAGGCAGGGGAAGACGGCCTCGGCCGTTTCCGGCGACGGGGCGGTCTGGGTCCCGGGGGCCCCGGGTTGCACAGGATCCTGTTCCGGCATGGGGTCCTCCGTCTAGAAGGTGAGCAGCACCTTGAGCCCCGGGGGTCCGGTCAGGGCCAGGGCCCGGGCGTGCTCCTCCAGGGGCAGGCGGGCGGTGATCAGGGGCCGGGGGTCCAGGCCCCGGGCCAGGCGCTCCATGGCCAGGCGCTGGTCGCCGCAGCGCGAGCCCAGGAGCGTGATCTCGTCCACCACCAGCCGGGCCAGGTCCAGGCGCGAGGGGTTGCGCGAGGTGGTCTTGGCCACGATGACGCCCTCGGGCCGCACCAGCTCCATGGCCATGTCCAGGCCGTGCTCGTTGCCCGTGACCTCGATGACCACGTCGAAGCGGCCCAGCCGTTCGCGGGCCTGGGGCGGGGAGGTCCCGGCGGGCAGCAGCTCGGTCCGCGCGCCCCGGGCCAGGGCCAGCTTCTCGGCGTGGCGTCCGGCCAGGACCAGGCCCGGGCAGTCCTGGGCCAGGCCCAGGGCCGTGAGCAGGCCGAGCTTGCCGTCGCCCAGCACGAGCACGCTTTTCCCGCCCAGGTCCAGCTGGCGGCCGGGCTCCAGGGCCGCGGCCAGGGGCTCGCAGAACACCGCCGTCTCCAGGGGCAGGTCCTCGGGGACCTCCACCAGGTTCACGGCGGGCACGGTGAGATGGTCCGCGAAGCAGCCGGGCCGGTTCACGATGCCGAGCACGCTGCGGTCCGGGCAGTGGCGGGGGTCGCCGCCGCGGCAGCGCGCGCAGGTCCCGCAGCCGCAGCAGATGTCCGCCGTGACCCGGCGGCCCACCCACTGGGGCGCGGCCGGGCACTCCTCCACCAGGCCCACGAACTCGTGCCCGGCGACCCCGGAAAAGCCGTAGTAGCCCCGGAGCAGCTCCAGATCCGTGTTGCAGATCCCGGCCAGGAGCACGCGCACCAGGGCCTCGTCCGGGCCGGGCGCGGGCCTGGGCCGCTCCTCCAGACGCGGGCGGCCGTTCTCGAACACCAGGGCCCTCACGGGCGCGTCTCTCTCATCCGTTTCTTGTATGCCAGGGCCTTGGGCCAGGCAACCGGGAACAGGAATTCCGTTTCTAACGCGCAGGGGGCAATGCCCCAGCCTGTCTGTGTTTTTTCGCCACGATCCTGCGGCGATCCTGTGACGGCGCGTCAACGCGCCGGAATGCCTCGACAAAAGCGCTGCGCGACAAGGCTTGACAGGGAGCTCCGGCGCTCGTAACTGTTGTCGTGCGATCCACGCCAAACCTGCCGCGAGGCAGGGACGGAAAGCCGCGGATCTCGGAACCGCACCGAGACTGCCGGGCCGCTCGCAGGCACCGCCTCGCCCGCGCCTTGCTTCCGTCCCCCGCTCACCCAGGTTCCGGCCGCAAAGCTCAAGGGGAGTCGTCATGGCCTGTTGTCTTTCCGAAGAGCGCATCCAGGGGGCCTTCTCCACCCAGAAGACCTCCAAGGTCGGCACAGGCACCACGGCCAAAAAGGTCACGGCCAACATCTACGTCTTCGCGGTGGAAAACCCCGAGGGCCGCATCGAGATCCAGGCCGTGAACGAGAACCACGTTCCCTTCGGCCCGGTGAGCGAGATTTCCCGCGACGAATTGCTGGCCGACTACCTGCCCGAGCCCGAATACTACCACAAGAAACTCTATCCCCGGCTCCTGGAGCTGAACAAGCACCTGGCCAGCGGCGAGCGCCACCTCAAGCTCGGCCAGCCCTACACCGCGGAGCTGAGCTTCCAGAAGGCCCTCAACCTGGACGAGCAGAACATCCGGGCCAACTTCGGCATCGGCATGGTCTATCTCCAGCGCGGGGAGACCGAGAAGGCCGGCCTGGTGCTCAAGCGCCTGGTGAGCCTGGAGGCGGCCTTCGAAGCCCGCCACAAGCACCTCTTCAACGAGTTCGGCATCCAGTTGCGCAAGTCCGGCATGTTCGACCAGGCCCTGGAATACTACGCCCGGGCCCTGGAGTTCGGCCGCGACGACGAGCACCTCGTGTTCAACATCGCCCGCGCCCACCTGGAGGCCAACAACCTGTCCGCGGCCCGCGAACACCTGGAAAAGGCCCTGGCCATGAACCCGCAGTTCGGCGAGGCCCGCCAGTGGCTGGACCGGCTGAACAAGCCCGGCGTCAGCCTGCGGGCGCCCATGGCCGCCCCGGCCTGAGCCGCAGGGACTTTTCGAGGCAGCGCGGCCAGCGCGGATTCTTCACCGGCCCAGCCGGCAGGCTGGCTGCTCCGTGCCGATGGGCGTCATGACCACCTGCCAGACCTGGATGTCCCGGGCCGCAAAGGCCCCGGCGCTGGAGAGCAGGTAGTAGCGCCACATCCTGTGGAAGCGTTCGTCGAAGCGCCCGGCCAGCCCGGGCCAGGCCGCCTCGAAGTTCTCGTGCCAGCAGCGCAGGGTGCGGGCGTAGTGCGGCCCCAGGTTGTGCCAGTCCTCGATCACGAAGAGGCCCTCGGCCGCCCGGCCGATCTGGGCCATGCTCGGCAGCTGGCCGCCGGGGAAGATGTAGCGGCTGATCCAGGGGTCGCAGGCTGCGGAGGAGCGGTTGGAGCCGATGGTGTGGAGCAGGAACACGCCGCCGGGCTCCAGCACGCGCCGCACGGTCTCCAGGAAGAGCCGGTGGTTTTTCGGGCCCACGTGCTCGAACATGCCCACGGACACGGCCTTGGAGCAGGAGCCGGAAATCTCGCGGTAGTCCTGCTCCAGGAACTCCACGGGCAGGCCCGCGCAGAAGTCCCGGGCGAAGCGCAGCTGCTCGCGCGAGATGTTCACGCCCGTGACCCGGCAGCGCCGGGTCCTGGCCGCGTAGCGGGCCAGGCCGCCGAAGCCGCAGCCGATGTCCAGGAGATGGTCCTGGGGCCCGAGGCCCAGCTTGGCGCAGATGAGCTCCATCTTGGCCTCCTGGGCCTGCGCCAGGTCCGCGCCGTCCGTGAAATAGGCGCAGCTGTACTGCATGCTGGGGTCCAGGAAGGCGGCGAAGAGCCCGGTGTCCAGGTCGTAGTGCCGCCGGGCCACCCGGCGGGAGAGCCGCCTGGTCTGGCGGTTCATGAGCACCGCCGGGGCCAGGGCCAGGGCCAGGCGCAGGCTGCCGCGCACCTGGTCCTCCAGCCCGGCCGAGAGCACCCGGCGGAAGAACTCGTCCAGCCGCGGGCAGTCCCACCAGCCGTCCATATAGGCCTCGCCCAGGCCCAGGTTCTTCCAGGCCAGCGCCCTGCCGTAGAGCCGGGAATCATGGATGCGGATGTCCCAGGGGTCGGGACCGTTCAGCGCGATCCCGGCCCGGCCCATGAGCTCCCGGAACAGTCGTTCGGAAACGTTCATGGCCGCGCCCCTCTTGGGTTTGCGTGAGTGACGCCGCCGTCATAGCGCATTTTCGCTGCCCATGAAAGGGTGCGGTTGAAAGATCCTGTTTCCGCGGTGCTGAATCCAGGACCGGCCTGTTCGCTTTTCCGGGCTCCGGGGCGTGACAACCCGGTGGAAATGGGCCACAAGAGGGCACTGCCCGCCCCTGCGCGGAATTCCATCCCGGAGGACGCCCATGGACCTGACCGAGGCCGCCGGCAAGGTGATCCTGTTCCACGGCCTGCCCAGGCCCCAGCTGGAGGCCGTGGCCCGCATCGCCCAGCTCAAACGCGCCCCCCGCGGCCAAGAGATCTTCCGGCACGGCGACCCGGCCGAGGGCTTCTACGCCGTGGCCGAGGGCAAGGTGAAGGTCTTCCGGGCCAGCCCCCTGGGCAAGGAGCAGATCCTGCACGTCTTCGGCCCGGGCGAGTCCTTCGGCGAGATCGCGGTCTTCGAGCGCGGCGTGTTCCCGGCCGGGGCCCAGGCCCTGGCCGACTCCCAGCTCCTGTTCTTCCCGCGCAAGGCCTTCAGCGAGGCCATCCGCAAGGACCCGGAGCTGGCCATGAACATGATGGCGCTCCTGGCCACCCGGCTGCGCCAGCTGGTGCGCAAGGTGGAGGAGATCGGACTCAAGGAGGTGCCCTCCCGGCTGGCGGCCTATCTCCTGGGCCTGGCCCGGGAGCAGGAGCGCGAGCAGATCCGCCTGGACATCCCCAAGGGCCAGATCGCCCTGTCCCTGGGCGCCAGCCAGGAGACGCTCTCGCGCACGCTCAAGCGCTTCGCCGAGCGCGGGCTGCTGCGGGTCAAGGGCCGGGACGTGGCCCTGCTGGACCGCGCGGGCCTGGAGCGGCTGGCCCAGGGCGAGCGCTTCGAGGACTAGCGGCGGACGCCCGGCAAAAAAGGCCGCGCCCCGGTGTTTCCGGAGCGCGGCCCAGGTGTTGTTGCCGGGCTAGTGGTTGTTGTTGCGCCGGACCAGCTCCATGGCCTCGGGCAGCTCCTGGGCGATACGCTTGCGCACCGCCTCGATGCGCTCGCTGAAGTCCTCGCCGGGCGAGTTCTTCTCCAGGATGCTGCAGCTGTACAGGGCCGGGACCCGGTTCAGCACGATGGCCGCCATGTCCTGGAGGCAGACCCTGCAGCGGCAGAACTTCTTGTCCGGATCCTGGACCAGGTCGTGGATCTGCTCGAAGACCAGATCCTCGGCCACGTTCTCCAGGTCGTCGGCCTCGTACAGCTTCTTGAGCCCGCGCATGGGTCCCCTCCTCTGCTTGCCTCCCTCATGCCCCAAGCCCGGGGCGAGGGCAAGGCCCGCACGCCGCGATTATTCCTCGACCGTGGCCAGAACCTCCTCCCCGTAGTTGTCCTTGGTGGGGGTGTGGATCTTGAGCAGCTCGGTCCAGCGCAGGATGGCGCCCACGAACACGATGACCATGAGGACCATGACGAACCCGCCCAGGAAGGCCAGGAGATAGTTCTCCTTGGGCAGGTAGTTGTTGGCGATGTTCAGGTATCCGGCCCACATGGTGATGACCGCCATGATGATGCCCGGCACCGCGGTGATGGCCGCGTAGCGGGCCTTGTTCATGCGGATGATCATGGTGGTGGCGATGATCAGCCCGCTGGCCGCCAGGAGCTGGTTGCTCATGCCGAAGAGCGGCCAGATGCTCGTGATGTCGCCGGTATAGACCAGGTAGCCCCAGGCGAAGGTGAAGATGGCGCTGGTGCTGATGATGCCCGGCCACCACTTCTTGTCCATGAACTTGGGCGCCACGGCGCCGATCATCTCCTGCAGGAAGAAGCGGCCCACACGGGTGCCGGTGTCCACGGCCGTGAGGATGAACACGGCCTCGAACATGATGGCGAAGTGGTACCAGTAGCTCATGAGATGGCTCATGAACGGGATGGAGGAGAACACGTAGGCCATGCCCACGGCCAGGGAGACCGCGCCGCCGGGACGGCCCTGGATGTTCTCCTGCACGGCCGCGGCCAGGGCGGGCAGGTTCTCCACGTTCATCCCCAGCTTGGCGAAGACCGCCGGGGCCGCATTGATGGCGAAGTAGTCCGCGGGCACCAGCACGCAGGCCGCGATGAGCGCCATGATGGCCACGAAGCCCTCCATGAGCATGGCGCCGTAACCCACGAAAAGCACGTCCTTCTCGTCGCCGATCATCTTGGGCGTGGTGCCCGTGCCGATGATGGCGTGGAAGCCCGAGATGGCGCCGCAGGCGATGGTGATGAAGATGAACGGGAACACCGGGCCGGGGATCACCGGGCCGCCGCCCGCCACGAAGGGCGTCACCGCGGGCATGAGCAGCTCGGGCCGCACGAAGAGGATGCCGCCCGCCAGCATGGCGATGGTGCCGATCTTGAGGTAGGTGGAGAGGTAGTCCCGCGGGCAGAGCAGGAGCCAGACCGGCAGGATGGAGGCGATGAGCCCGTAGGACGGGATGATGAGCGCGATCTGCTTCTTGGAGAGGTGGAAGATGGCCGACAGGGCCGGGCTCTCCACCACGTAGGGACCGGCCAGCACGGCCAGGAAAAGCAGGACCACGCCGATGATGCTCGCGCCCTTCACGTCGCCCTCGCGCCAGACGTGCAGGTACACGCCCATGATGATGGCGATGGGCATGGTGGCGAAGACCGTGAAGGTGCCCCAGGTGCTCTCGGCCATGGCGTTCACCACGGCGATGGACAGGCCCGCCAGGGTCAGTATCAGGATGAAGAGCACGGCCACGCTGGCCACGTGGCCCACGGCCTTGCCGATCTCGGTCTCGGCGATGCGGGCCAGGCTGCGGCCCTTGTGGCGCACCGAGGCGAAGAGCACCACCATGTCGTGCACGGCCCCGGCCAGGACGCAGCCGACGATGATCCAGAGCGCGCCGGGCATGTAGCCGAACTGGGCGGCCAGCACCGGCCCCAGCAGCGGCCCGGCCGCGGCGATGGCCGCGAAGTGGTGCCCGAAGAGCACGAACTTGTTGGTCTTCACGTAGTCCACGCCGTCGGCCATGGTCACGGCGGGCGTGGCGCGTTCGTGCTTGAGGACCAGGACCTTCCGGGCGATGAACAATCCGTAGAAGCGGTAGGCGATGGCAAAGACGCAGAGCGATACGAACACAAGCGTCAAGGCATTCATACCCCAATCCTCCGGCACAGGTTGCAACACGGCACAGCTATGATCCAGGCGATCTCCGAACCGCCCGCGCAACATGTTCGGCACCGTCTCGGAGGAGAGGGAGAATCCAGGGAGGCGGCCTGCGTCTCATATGACAAAGAAAATTGATTTTCAAATCAAATCTAATGCCGAGAACTAGTGCTGTCAATGTGTATCTCAACAACATTACATCGAGGCAATAAAGACGATTGCCTCGATGTTGGACAGGAAAAAATACAGGAGCTGCGCGTGCGTGACGCAGATGTGTGAGCAGTCACATATTGGATCAAAAGAGTGGGGGATCAATGCTACAGGCCGAGAAGCCGCCTCCAATAGGGCACGCGCTCCTGGTAGCCGGGTTCGTAGAGGGGCGGCAGGGGGATTCCGGCGGCCGCCAGCAGGGCGTAGCGCCGGGTCAGCACGCAGGCGATCTCCTCGCCGAAGATCCGGCAGGCGCCGTCGGCCGCGGCCTGGGCGCTGCGGACCGCCAGTTCGGCCCGGGCCGGGTCGCGGCGCAGCTCCTCCTGGGCCAGGAGCATGGCCTGCACGGCCTCGGGGTTGATGTGCTCCTGGTTCTGGCGCAGGCAGCGGCCGTGGTCCAGGACCAGGAAGCCCAGGCCCAGGGCCAGGACCAGGGCCGCCAGCGCGGGCCAGGACACGAACCGCTCCAGGAACAGGGGCGTCTCCGCCGGGCCGAAGAAGTCCTCCTCGGCCGCGTCCATGGCCGCTCGCAGCTCGTCGGAGCGCAGCTCGAAGCCCTGGCTCCGGGCCAGGTCCAGCAGCTCGGGCAGGGTCATGGAACGGGCCCGGCGGCGCTGCCGGGGATGCCCGGCCAGCCAGATACGGAAGATCTCGGCGCGGTTCAAGGCCATGGCCGACCCCTTTTTGGGTTCCCTGTACCATGGCGGAAGGCCGGTGCAAACCCTCTCCGCCCTTGTCAGCCGCCTTGCTCTGGCGTAATGGGGCTCCATGTTCGCGGACCTGAGCATACCGTACCAGGTCTGGGTCCTGGTGGGCCTGGCCTTCCTGGTGGCCGACCTGGCCGCACCGGGCCTGATCCTGTCCTGCCTGGGCCTGGGCTGCCTGGCCGCGGCGGCCGTGGATTACGCGGCCCCGGCCGCGGCCCTGGCGGTGCAGGCGGGCGCGGCCCTGGCCGGGACCCTCTTCGCCTTCCTGGTCCTCCGGCCGCCCCTGCGCCGGGCCCAGCAGCGCCGCAAGGAACGCAAGGCCGAGGCCCGCGAGGCCCGCAGGCGGCCGCCCCGGGAACCCGAGCCCGTGGACTTCTTCGCGGAAAAACCGGCCCCGGCCCCCAGGCCCAAGGCCCGGCCCGCGCCTGAACCCGGGCCGGACAAGCCGCGGGACCCCTTTGCGCCCAAGCCGCCGCGCAAGTCCGGCGACCCCTTCGCGGCCCTGACTCCGCCGCCCGCGCCCAAGCGGCCCAGCGCCGTGCTCGACATGTTCGAGGAGGACGACGAGCGCTCGGGCTTCGACCTCCTGGAGCCGGTGCTGGACGACAGCCTGCGCCTGTCCATCGACGAGGAGGCCGGTTCGCCGCTTTTGCTCACCGACACCGTGGAGGACGCGCCCCGGCCCCAGAAGCCCCTCGCGGACCTGGACATGAACCTGTCCCTGGACGGCGGCGGCCAGGCCAGGCCGCGCAACCCCGTGGGCCGGACGGCCACGGCCCTGACCGCCATCGGCCCGTTCAGCGCGGGCCAGGTGGAGCTGGACGGCCTGACCTACAAGGCCTTCTCGGACCACAACGTGCGGCCCGGGGACAAGGTGGCCGTGCTGGAGCAGATGCCCGACCATCCCGAGATCCTGGTGGTGGAGCCGCGCAAGGGCGGCCTCTAGCAGGTTCGGCAGCCTGCCCGCACCTCTCCTTGTTTTGTCCGGGGTTGTAAGGTAGGGACTCCGGCATGGAAAACGAACAGCACTCACCCGACGCCGTCCCCGCACCCGAGCCCGGGACCTCCCTGCCCGAAATCACCCTGGAAACCCTGCCCGAGGCCCTGCGCCTGGCCTGCGGCCGGGCCGGCTGGACCGCGCTCACCCCGGTCCAGGCCAAGGGCCTGACCCCGCTCCTGGAAGGCCGGGACATGATGGTCCAGGCCCGCACCGGCAGCGGCAAGACCGGGGCCTTTGTCCTGCCCATGCTCCAGCTCCTGGACCCCTCCCGCGCCGAGTGCCAGGCCCTGGTCCTGGTGCCCACCCGCGAACTGGCCAACCAGGTGGCCCGCGAGGCCGAGACCCTGCTGGCCGGCACGGGCCTGCGGGTCATCGCGGTCTACGGCGGGGTGGGCTACGGCCCGCAGATCGAGGCCTTCAAGCAGGGCGCCCACCTGGTGGTCGGCACCCCGGGCCGCATCCTGGACCACCTGCTCAAACGCTCCCTGACCCTGGACCACCTGCGCATGCTCGTGTTCGACGAGGCCGACCGCATGCTCTCCATCGGCTTCTACCCGGACATGAAGGAGCTCCAGCGCTACCTGCCCAAGCGCCGGGTGCACTCCTCCATGTTCTCGGCCACCTTCCCGGGCCACGTGCTCCGGCTGGCCGAGGAATTCCTGGACAAGCCCGAGATGCTCTCGCTCTCCGGGACCCAGGTCCACGTGGCCGAGATCGCCCACACCTACTACGAAGTCCCGGCCATGGGCCGGGAGCGCTGCCTCATGCGCATCATCGAGGTGGAGCAGCCCGCCCAGGCCATCATCTTCTGCAACAAGAAGAGCGACGTGCACTTCGTCACCGCCGTGCTCCAGCAGTTCGGCTACGATGCGGACGAGCTCTCCGCCGACCTCTCCCAGAACAAGCGCGAGGAGGTCCTGGCCCGGCTGCGGGCCAAGAGCCTGCGCTTCCTGGTGGCCACGGACGTGGCCGGCCGGGGCATCGACATCCCGGACCTGTCCCACGTCATTCTCTACGGCCCGCCCGAGGACCGCGAGGCCTACATCCACCGCTCCGGCCGCACGGGCCGGGCCGGGGCCTCGGGCGAGGTCATCTCCCTGGTGGACGTGATCCAGAAGCTCGAGCTCATGCGCATCGCGCGGCTCTACAGCATCCAGCTCATCCACCGCCCCCTGCCCACGGACGAGGACGTGGCCGAGGTGGCCGCCGAGCGCCTGGCCGGGCTCCTGGAAACCCGCTTCCGCACCAAGACCCCCCTGGAGCGCGAGCGCCTGTCCCGCTACCTGCCCCTGGTCCGCAAGCTGGCCGAGGAGGAGGACGGGGCCCGGCTCCTGGCCATGCTCCTGGACGAGGTGTACCAGGGCAGCCTGCACGCGGCCCCGGTGCTGCCCGGAGAGGGCGGCCGCCCGGAACGGGAGAACGGGGACCAGCCCCGGCCCGAGGGCTCGGGCCGCAGGCGGCGCAGGCCCCGGCGGCGCAGCGGCGGCGGAGACCGTTCCGCCTAGCCTTCCCGCCTCCCTCCTCCCTCCGCCTCCGGCGCCCGGCGTTTCCTGCGAAACGCCCATTTTATCATTACCCAATCCTCGATTCTCGTGTATGTAATTGTTGCGGGCCGCGGCATGCAACAATTTCCGCTCCCTCACAGCCGGAAATGCCCTGGCCACTGAAGGAGTTCCGCGATGAAAGATGTGAAGCTCGGCATCAAGCTGCTCGGCGGTTTTCTGCTCGTGGCCCTGCTCACCCTGGCCGTGGGCGCCCTGGGCATCGTGGAGATCCGCGGCCTGGGCGACCGGCTGCGCAACGTGGGCCAGGAACAGCTGCCCGCCGTGGCCTGCCTGGGCGCGGTCAAGGCCGAATTCCGGACCATCAACCAGAGCCTGCGCACCCTGCTCTCGCCCAACCTGGACAGCAAGGGCCGCGACAGCCAGTACGCCAACATCCAGGCCGCGCGCGAGCGCTACAAGGCCCAGGCCCGGGCCTACGAGGCCCTGGACCTGCCCCGGGAGCAGGCCGCGCTCTGGAAGGATTTCCTGGCGGCCATGGAGCGGGCCGCGGCCGTGAACAACAAGGCCGTGGCGCTCTCGCGCAGGATCCAGGAGCTGGACATCGCCAACCCCGACGCCCTGGAGGCCCAGCTCCTGCGCTTCCGCGGCGACCACTACAAGCTGGCCACGGACGTGGCCGAACTGCTGCTCACGGGCCGCTCCTTCGAGGGCGGCGGCGATGCCACGGCCTGCGGCTTCGGCCACTTCCAGGCCGCGTTCCAGACCAGGAACCCGCGCCTCTCCGGGCTCATGGAGCAGGTGCGCCAGGACCACGCCGCCTTCCACCAGGGCGTGGCCGAAATCAAGCGTCTGGCGGCCGCGGGCGACCGCCAGGAAGCCACGCGCCTGCTCACCGGGCAGGTCCTGCCCAGCGCGCGCAAGACCCTGGCCGTGTTCGACGAGATGGGCCAGGAGGTTGCGGCCGCCCGCCAGACCTTCGCCGAGATGACCACCCTGCTCCTGGGCGAGGGCCGCGACCGCATGAACGAGGCCGTGGCCATCCTGGACAAGGCCGTGGACCTTACGGCCAAGGCCGCCGACGCCGAGGTGGCCCAGGCCCGGACCGCCGCGGCCCGGAGCCAGGCCGTGGCCCTGGCCGTGGTCCTGTCCGGCGTGCTCCTGGCCATTGTCCTGGGCCTGTTCCTGACCCGGGCCATCACCCGGCCCGTGGCCAAGGGCGTGGAGTTCGCCAAGGCCATGGCCCGGGGCGACTTCACCCATACCCTGGACATCGACCAGAAGGACGAGATCGGCGCCCTGGCCAAGGCCCTCAACGACATGGTCCACAGGCTGCGCGGCATCGTGGCCGAGGTCCAATCCGCCACGGTGAACGTGGCCTCGGGCTCCGAGGAGCTCTCCTCCAGCTCCCAGTCCCTGTCCCAGGGCGCCACGGAGCAGGCCGCGGCCGTTGAGGAGGTCTCCTCCAGCATGGAGCAGATGACCGCCAACATCCGCCAGAACGCGGACAACGCGCGGCAGACCGAATCCATCGCCCAGCAGGCGGCCAAGGACGCCGAGGAAGGCGGCGCGGCCGTGAACCAGACCGTGGCGGCCATGAAGAACATCGCGGAAAAAATCGGCATCATCGAGGAGATCGCCCGGCAGACCAACCTCCTGGCCCTCAACGCGGCCATCGAGGCGGCCCGGGCGGGAGAGCACGGCAAGGGCTTCGCCGTGGTGGCCGCCGAGGTGCGCAAGCTGGCCGAGCGTTCCGGCGCGGCCG
>JAWRKD010000054.1:0-10195 GCA_040307135.1 Desulfovibrionaceae bacterium | reverse complement strand
CCAAGCATCTGCCGGCCACAACGGTTTTTGTCCGAATTCCTGTTCCATCCTGCGATCCGCGCGGCGCAGGGTTCCGGGCGAGAGCATCTCGCGCACATGGTTGAGCACGGCCCAATCCAGGGCTGCGCGGGTGTAGAACAGGTTGATGAACGGCGTGTTATTCAGGGCCAGCCGGAAGGCGTCGCCGCGCTGGTCCAAGTCTCCGTGAAGGAATCGCGACCCCATCTCCGCCATCTCCCCGGCTGCGGAGAGAGATGGCCCGGCCAGGGATTCCAACATGCCTCGGCCAAAACGATTGTACTGGGAGAAGAGAAAGTCCCCGTAAATACCGGCCCCGCCGCTCTGAGCCGCCGCGGCCAGCCAGGTCTCCACCTTGGCGGGGTCCTTGGGCGTGCGGCCCTTGGTGATGTCCTTGGCGGCCATGGAGGCGTACCCCAGGGCCAACCCGGCGGCGATGAAATGCGTGAAGCCGGGCATGTCAAAGCCCCGGCCAGTGCGGGCCCAGCGCCGGCCACCCAGGATGCGCTGAGTGTAGGCCACCGGGAAGCTCTTGAACTGGGCGACAAAACGGACAACCTCGCCGAGCACGCTGCCCGGCCTGGTCCCCTGCACCAGGAACGACCTGGTCCGCTCGTCCGGCTCCAGGACCGCGTAGCGCACCTCGTCGGCGATCATGCCCTGGAGGTCCGTCTCAAAGCGTTCCCGGGCCTTTTTGCGGTAGATCGGCGCCACGTCGGCGCGCACGTCATGGGGCAGCAGCCGGTCGATGTCCGCGTCCTGGAGCAGACGCACGTTCTCGGGCAGCACGTACCAGCGCCCGCCGGTCTCCTGCCGGGCGAGCTTGCGCATGAGGTCCCAGTGGGTCTCGTCGAATCCATGATGCTGGAGCACGCCGCGCAGATCCTCGCCCAGCTCGGCCCAGGCCTTGCCTCTGTGCTCGGCCAAGTTGTTGGAGAACATGTGCGCGTATCCGGCCTTGAGCCTCTCGGTCCAGCCGGTCATGCCGCTGGCCTTGAAGTAGAAATTCATCCACCGCTGTATGGTCCCCGGGATGCTGTCCTGGGCGTTCCAGCGCAGGGTCATGTCCTGAATCATGCCGTCGAGCATGGTCCCCAGGCTATGGGCCAGGGCGCGCCGGTCCGGCTCCGTGCGGCCGTCCAGCAGGGCGCGCAGCCCGTCCAGATAGGCCTCACCCAGGTTCTTGCCGTTGACCCGGGCGCTCATGGCATAGGTGGCCAGATCGTTGAACTGGCTGAGCAGCACGCCGCCCTGCTTGGCCAGGCTCTGCACGGCCCGGATGCCTGCGCCGATCTTGGCCGCCGTCATGTTCTCAGGGATGAACGTCTCGCCGGTCAGTTCCGCGAACAGGTTGCGGATCCTGCCCCGGCCCAGGCCGCCGTTCCAGGCCCGGTTGAGCTGCTCGATGCGCTTGGTCTTTTCCTTCGGAGCCAGGGCCTTGTCCGTGCGGATGCTCCTCTTGCGGTCCTCGATGACGCTCACCAGCACGGCCTCGGGGTTCGGCCCCAGGGACTCCATGAGGGCCAGCTTGCGGGCCGAGAGGTCCAGGTGGTCCAGGACGTTGGTCAGCACGTTGCCCCGGCCGAAGGTGTTCTGATACTGGATGAACCCCTCGGCGTCCTTGAAGTGGAGCACACGGCTCTTGCCCTGGGACTTGGCCAGGTTGCGCGGGCCCAGGAACTGCCCGCGCTGGGCCGCGGTGACGCTGCGGTCCCGGCCCGTGACAATGGTCTGATAGACCTCGGCCAGGGCCTCGCGCGCCTTGGCCGGATCCAGGTCCGGGAAGCTCCGTTCCAGGTCCAGGCGCTCCAGCACGAAATCCACCCAGCGCTCGGAACCGCCCGTGGTCTTGGCCATCATCTTGCCCACGTCGTGGGTCTGCGGCACCCAGCCCTGGAGCTTGCCGATGAAGGCCCCGGCCTCGTTGAGCCGGACCCGGGCCTGTTCCGCATAGCGGGAGAAAATGTCGGCCACAAAGGCCGCGTCCGCGTTGCCCGTGACGCCGGGCCGACCCTTGGGCTTGATCTCGTGCATCTCCCGCACCACGTCGTCCATGAACTCCTGGTCCAGGGAAAGCAGCTCCAGGACGTGCGGCCGCTGGGCCAGCTCGTTGGACAGGCCGCCCAGCCAGCGGTCTCGGATGCCGGACAGGGCACGGGAGACCGAGGCCCGCGCGCCCTCCACGCGCTTGTGCGAGCCGCCCAGGATGGCCATGACGGCCTCGGCCTCGCTCACGCCCTGCTCGCGCAGGGCGGAAAGCCGCCCCTCCACGTCGCGGCGGCGCAGCACGTTCAGGGCCGCGTGCTTCCGCTGCAAGGCGGCGTTGATCTGGGCCTCTTTGGCCGTGCGCCTGGCGAAATCGGCCAGCGCAACCTCGGCCCGGTCCAGCTTGCCCTGGGCGGCCAGGGCGGCCAGTCGGCGCTTCTCGCCCGCCATCATGTCCACCAGCTCCTCGGCGTCCTGGCGGCTCATGCCGGCGGCCTGGGCCTTGACGATGCAGGCTTCCAGCTTCCTGGCCATCTACTCCGCCTCCTGGAGGATGCACTCCACGATGGACAGCCCGGCCTCCTCGAACTTGGCCGAGCGGTCAAAGGCGTCCTGGGCCGAACGCAAGGCGTCGGCCTCCTCGGCCAGCAGTTCCCCCTTGCTTTCCAATTCGGCCACAGCCCGCGCTTCCGGGTCGTCCAGGGTCTTGGGGTCCAGGCCCAAGGTCTCGTCGTCCACCAGGGCCGGAGCGCGCTCCACCTGGTCCGCCTGTTCGGTGGCCCAGTTGACGCCGCGCTTCGCCTGTTCTATATTCCCTTCAGCCGCCATGCTTGCCCCTTGGGTCGTCCGGGTGGAGGGACCCAGGCCGGTATCCGCGGGACCTGGAAGGCTGGTCCCGCGAGACGCAAGCAGAGCGGCTTTTTCTTTGTCCGTGTACAGCCTGGATGGAGCATAGGGCGTGCTCTGATTGGCCGTGTGCGAGGTCACCAGATGCGGACGGCCATCCTGGTCGCTGAAAAGCTTGGCCACATGGATGACCTGCCCACCACGCCCCCCGGGCACCACCCAGACGCGGGTTTGCGTCCCCCTCTCCATCTTGACGGCGCTGGGCGCGTAGTCCCGCACCACGCGCGGGAAGTCGAGCATGTCCTGGCGCGTGACCTGCTTGCCCGCCTTCTTGGGAGAGAGTTCCCCGTGGTCGTAGATGATCTTGACCAGGCCGTAGTTCAATTCCCGGGTGATCCTCTTCCCGTCGATGCGCCCGGCCCCCTTGTCCACCACGATCTCGCCCCAGGCCGGGGCCAGGGCCTCGTCCACGATGGACCGAAGGACCACCTCGCCGTTTCCGGCGATGTTCAGGGGGTCGAACAGCGCCTCGTTGTACAGGCGTCCAAGCCCGGCCACCTCGTCGGCCAGGCGCTGGCCCTCGGGCGTGTCCAGCACGGGCCGCACGTCCACGGGCCGGTCGGCTGAAAAGTCGTCCAGGGCCTTCTCCATGGCCCGCCCGGCCGTGGCCCGGTCCTCCATGACGGTCTTGAGCCTGGCCTCGCGCACCGCCGCCCGGCGGTCTTCCAGCTTTTTCCCGATGCCGCCCGCCAGGCCGCCGATGAGCGCGCCGAAGAGGATGTCGTTGGCCGCGTCCTGCCAGCCCACGTCCTCGCCGCGCTCGGCCAGGTCGGGCAGGATCAGCGCGTCGGCCAACCCCGCCCCGGCCGCGCCTTCGGCAGCGGCGTAGCCCATCCTGGCCAGGGTGCTTCCGCCCTTGCCCGCCAGGCCCAGGGGCAGCAGGTTCACCGGGTCCGGCAGGTTGCCGAGAAGCTCCGCACCAAAGCCGAGGATGGAGCGCGCCCCGGACGGCGAGCGCTCGATGAGGGAATCCCGGTAGCGGCGCTTGTCGAAATCCTCGGCCATGATCCGCGCCCGCACCCGGGTCATCTTGGGCGTGTAGGCGATGCCCTCCCGGTAGTATTCAGAGCGCTTCCAGGTCTCCTCGTCCATGCGGTAGGGCCGCAGGGGGTCATACCCGTCCGGCCCCCACAGCTCGGGCCGGTGCAGGTTGTACTCTGGCCTGTCGTCGCCCAGGCCGTAGGCGTTGCGCTCGGCCATGCCGATGCGCACGGCGTCGTAAGCCAGCCGGGTCGTCGTGAAGTCAAAGCCGCGCGCCGTCTTGGCCCCCAGGTACTCACCCAGGGGCGTCTCGCGCAGCGCAAAATCGCTGGCCACGTCGCGCGGGGTCTCGCGTTCGATCTCCGGGGTGATGATCATCAGTCGCTCGCCTCCAGGCCATGAGGATCTTCCGGGGCCGAGGTGTCCATGGTCGCGGCCTCCCCAATGGTCAGCCGGAAATAGCCGCCGTCGCGGTCCGTCACGGCCCGGCCCGTGGTGGGGTTGAGCAGCACGAAACCGTTCCCGTCCGGAGCGTTGACCCACATGCCGCGCTCCGCGATGGTCCGCACACGCTCGCGCCACTCCGTTTCCGGCATCCCGGCCTCGCGCTGCCACTCCAGGAACGTCCCGACATCCCGGCGCTTGAAGCGCAAGGCGCGTTCCAGCTTGGGGGCATCGCGCAGCTGGGCCTTGGGCCAGAACACCGCGGCATCACCGGACGCGATCACGCCCAGGTGCCGGTCAAAGGCCTGCACGCCGTCCTTTGTCCCGGTCATCTTGACCGCGTTCTCCATGCTGTTTTGCAGATCCCGCAGGAACTCCTGGTAGGCCGCGTTGTAGGGCTGGCTCCTGGCCACCTGGGACACGGCCGAGAGCAGTTTGCTTCCGGACACGGCCGAGGCGATCTCCGCGGGCTTGAGGTCCGTCTGGGGAATGTCCGCAGGCTTGGCCGTGGAAGCGGCCAGGATCAGGCGGGCGTCATTGCCCGCCGCCGGGCCGGAGTCCAGCACGGTCTGGGCGATCTGCGCCGCGGCCGGGGCTTTGATCTCGGACAGCACGCGGGTCTTGAGCGGCCCGAAGGCGTCCAGCTCGGCCAGGATCTTGAGTCTGCCGTCGGCGTCCGCAGCCTGCCAGCGCCCGGCCAGTTCCTCCTGCCGATCCTTGGGCAGAACCACGCCGGGCCGCCCCAGCAGCTCTTCCTGGATTTGCAGGGACCGGTGCAGGAGTTGCCTGGTCCGCTCCCCGCCGTCTCCTGCGGCCATGTCGGCGCCGGCCGTCTTGCCCGGCGCGGGCGCGATCTCCTTGGCGGCCTGGCGCAGGCCCCAGGTCGCGGGGTCGCTCTCGAACTCCTTGACCCTGGCCGCCAGTCCCTTGCGGGCCAGGTCGTAACGCTCCATGGCCTCGGCGGCCCCCTCCTGCGCCTTGGGTTTGAGTTCCTCCAGCCGCGCGGCCTGCTCGGCCAGCGGCACGAAGCTCCCATCATCCCGGCGCTCCCCCTCCCGGAGGAAGGCGTGCACCTCGCGGGCCATGTCCACGGCCTTGGCCGCCTTGGCCGCCTTGGGCGCGTAGTCCTCACCCAGCCCGGCATACTGCGCCAGCAGATCGGGCAGGCCCTCGGGTTCCTGGCCCGTGGCCGCGGCGAAAGCCTGGGCGTCATCGATTTTGGCCGCCAGCGTCAGGGCCTGGTGAGCGGCGCGCTTGGCCTGGATGCGCTCGGCCTCGGCGCGTTCGGCCCGGGCCTGGGCGTCGCGCACGCGGATTTCGGTGTCGATACGGTCCCGCACGGTCCGGCCGGTCTCGGACCCCAGGAGAGGAAGCCCGGTCTTGGGGTCCGTCAAGGATTCCATCATACGCAGGGCCGCGCGGGGATCCTTTTCCTTGGCGGCCAGGAGCGCCGAGGACAAGGCAGCGTCCTGCACCTGGCGTGAGAGGAGCGCGGCCTGCTCGGGCGCGAAACTGGCGTTGATGTCGTCCAGATGCTCACGCACACGCTCCAGGACCGTGGGCATGTCGCCCCAGTTGGCCGCGGCGAAGTCCGCTAGTTGGAGCCCGGCCGCTTTGAAACTGTCCGCCTTCTGCACGGCCCGGGCCTTGGTCACGAAATCCAGGGCCCGGCCCACGCCGCGCTGTTCCCGGGCGGCCAGCTGGTCCAGGGCCGCCTGGCGCGCGTCCGCGGACCAGCTCAGATCCTGCTCAATGGCCGCGCGCTTGTCGGCGTAGAATTTCCGGGCCTCGTCGGCCACGGTGAACCGATCATCGCCGGTGCGCCCGGCCCAGGTGTCCTCGAAGGCCAGCTCGTCGTTGCCCAGGCTGGTGAAGATCTCCCGGATCTGCGTCCTGGCCTGGTCCTGGATCTGGTCCTGGGCGGACTGGAACAGGGATGCCCCGACACTGCCCAGGGTCTCGAAGGGCGCGGCCGCGGCAGAGGGGTCCACCAAGGGCGGGGGCGCGGCCTGGGCCACGCGGCCCAGGTCCAACGGCACCCGCCGCGCGCCCCCCTGGCGGCCGTACCCGGAATAGCCGGAGTTTCTAGCCATAGTACCTGCCCCCCAAGGCCAGGGTGCTCAAACCCTTCCAGTAGCCTCCGGCGGCCGAGCTGGAGGCCTGCATCCTGTAGATGGAGCCCTGCTGGCGGGCGGACAGGGCCGAGGAGCGTCCGGCGTAGAGGATGTTCTGCCGCCGGGCCAGGGAGCCGGTGAGCAGCGTGGCCGCGTCCTCACTGTCCTGGTAGTCCAGGGATTCCATGACCTTGAGCGGACTGCCCGCCATCTGCACGCCCGACGCGCCCCAGGCGGCCATGCGCCGGCCGCGCTCCTGGCGCTGCTCCCGGCGCAGTTCGGAGAGCTGGTCCGCGGTTTCGCGTTTCTCCGCGGCCTCGTTGCGCAGGGCCTGGTCCTCGGCGTACAGGGCCTGCTGTTCCTGGGCCTTGGCGTTGGCCTTGTAGGCGTCCGAGGCGGCCAGGCCGCCGCCCACGGCGGAGAGCGCCGTGGCCCCCAGGCCCAGCGTGCTCATGGTCTGTGCCCAGCCGAATGCTCCGGCCGTCCCGAAGGCTCCACTGGTCGCGGCCGTGGCTGCTGAAGTAGCCGTGGCCGCAGTGCCCGCCTGGCCAAAAAGGAAAGGCAGCACAGCGCTCATTCCGTGATCCTCGCGTAGATGTAGCGATCCAGGCCGTTGTGTCCGCAGCGGCGCAGCAGGCCCTCGCGCTGGAATCCCAGGGCCTCCAGAAAGCGGCAGCCGATGATGTGCCCCGGCAGGATCAGGGTGTGCACCCGCGTCAGGCCCCTGGCTGTGGCCTCGGCCAGGGCCATGCGCACGGCCCGCACCAGGGCCAGAGGGTACGACCGGATGAGGTCCGAGGTGAGCATCCAAGCCTCGCCCGTGGCCGTGCCGGGCAACGGAACCACGCCTGCGCACGCCACGATCCCGTCCTCGCACTCCAGGGTGCGGGCGATGCGCCAGGAGCCATCCTGCGCCCAGGCGAAATACCGGCCCAGATGCGCCAGATCGGCCCCGGCCAGGTCCAGGGCGTCCCAACGGCGCAGCCGTATGGTCACGGCGTCCGTGGGCAGGAACTCCCTGAGTTTGCAGCTTACTTGAGAATAGCTCATTCGTTCACCACCACGGTCGGCACGATCATGAGCACGGTCATGGGCAGAGGGTCGGGTTGGCGGATCAGGATCGTGCCCCCGGAGTCCCACCCGCCCGAGAACTGCACACGCTTGTCCCCGCTGCGGGCCGGAACCGGCTGGTCCATGGGATCATCCGGAGTGCGGGAGAGCACCACCTCCAGGTGATCTTCATCCGGCCCCACCAGCCCGCCCACGGTCTGGTAGAACCGCACGTTCACCTCGGTCACCAGTTTGCGCTTGGATTGCGAGGTGCCGCGGGGGCTTCCGGCCTCCAGGGGCATGGGCTCCAGGGTGCCCGCGTAGGGCAGGCCCACGTGGATTTTGCTGGCCGCCCTGTCCAGGGTCAGGGTCCCGGTGGCCGAGACCTCCCGCCGCGGCGCCACGGATCCGTCCGCCAGGATGGCCACCGTGCGGCCGGCCAGGTGCTCCAAACCGGAAAGTTCCGTGGCTGGCTCTTCCAGGACGAAGGTCACGCCGCAATCCACGAAAAAGGCGTCGCGGATCTCGCCGTTGAAATTGGGGTCCAGACGTTCGATGAAGCGGCGGTCCTGGCCGCCCACGGTGCGCCGGATCACGGCCCAGAGCACGTCCCGGCCCTCGTCGTCGTCATGGGCCACGGCGATGGATTCCACCACGCCGTCCGTGACCATGCGGCTCCAGGCCACCACCTCCTGTTGCCGCATGAACGTGCAGGCCAGGAGCACGCCGTCGTCGCGCCGGGCATAGACTATGGAGTCCGGGGCCTGGGCATAGGCCAACTCGGCCGCGCCGGACCCGGTGATGTGCTCGGCCAACAGCGTCATGTCCAGGGACGGATAGGAGTCGCTCTCGTAGGAGTAGGCCATCTCCATGATCTTCTTGCGGGCCCGCTGCATGTATAGCACGCTCTCCTCCACCAGCAGGGGCCGGGCCTGGGCGCTGCCCCAGGCCGACATCTGGTCCGCCTGGGCATTGTCCGGGGTCAGCACCTCGCCCGCGGCGCCGGCCACGGTCCAGGTGCCCCCGCGCGTGCCCACGTAGAGCCGTTCGCGCGGCACCATCCATTCGATGGCGTTGAGCTGCCGGGCCGACAGCCGCACCTCGCCGGACTCGTCGGCGGTGGGTTCGATGCCTTCGGGCGAGACCCGGAAATCCGTATAGCTGCCCACGGCCGAGAACAGTATCCGGTCCGGATCGTTGTCCGTGCCGCCCAGGAACAGCCGTTCGCGCCAAAACGCGATGCACCCGGGCCAGTCCCCGGCCTCGGCGAAGGGATTACGGGCCTCCAGGAGCACCGAGGACTCGTCCGGCTCCACCTTGCCGTCCACCCGGTAGGTGTTGCCCGAGGCGCGCGCCAGAAACGCCCACACGCCATGGATGTATTGCCACACGTTGAAAACGCCGGCATCGGACTGCTCGGACCAGTCGAGGTCGATATAGTAGGTGCTGGAGCTGTCCAGGTCCTCCCGCGACAGGCAGGAAACCTCGGCCGATCCCAGGGACTCGTCCATCTCGCCCTGGGCCGTGACACGGAACCGGTACTCCTTGTCGCCGGGGATGGAGGGCGTGGCCGTGAGTCCGGTGGGAGTGGCGGTCCGCGGCACGAACGGAATGCTGGCCAGGATCCAGGCGGTGTGTCCGGTGCGTGTCAGGGTCCTGGGCGCATAACCCCTGTGCACCAAATACATGGTGTCGGCGCTCTGCGCGTAGGCGAGCCCGGGCAGGTCCGCTTCGGCGTAAGGGGTTTCGATCTCGTACGGTGTCCCGGCGTCGTTGAGCACGATGCCCGACCCCTTGAAAACTCGCATGAACTGGTCCCCGAACTCCAGGACGTAGGTCTGCTGGGTGTTGAACTCGAACGGAACGAGTCGGGATTTCTTGCCGTGATCCTTGGCCTGGGCGGTGAAACGCCACCCGGGACGGAAGGTGGCTCCGCCGTGCGGGAACACCTGGAAGTTCTCCAGGGTCCGGCAGCCCGAGAAATACTTGGCCAGGTCCACGCGACCGGCCAGGCGCGGGGAAAGCTCGCCTGCGGTGAAGCTGGTGATGGCCGGGGTGGAGACGCTCACGTCATCCCCCCAGCTTGGCCTTGAGCCAGGACCCCGTGGCCTGGGCCTGCTGCGCGCGTCCGCCCTCGCGGGCGTTGAGTCCGCGGGCCTCGGAGAGCTTGGCCTCGTACTCCATCCACTTGGCCTGGGCCAGCGACGTGGAGGCGGTCAGCGGGTAGGCCAGCACCGCGGCCATGCGGGCGCTGAACACTTCGCAGAGCGTCGCGTCATACTGCCCGGGATCGGTCTGCTGGGACACGTAGGCGATGGCCAGGGGCGCGTCCGCGTCGCAGAGCAGGAAGCGGGTCTGGACCTCCCATCGCGTCACCTCGCCGCCCGAGCTGTCCGCCACGGCCACCACGCGCAGGCAGTCGTTGGGCAGGGGATAGCTGTAGGCCCATCTCCATGCCGGGGTGGCGGTGGCCGCCGCCAGGAGCGTCATGGACATGCAGGAGTTCCAGGGATGCGCCCGCAGCACCGCGTCGCGCACCATGGGCCAGCGCGCGTTGCAGAGCCGGGCGGCCTTGCAGTTGTCCGTCAGGCTCATGATCGCGCTCTCCCCCAGGTCGATGAGGGCCGCGTTGCAGATCGCCACCACGCTGTTGGACATGGATGCTCCTGTGGGGCCGGGGGGGGGGGGGGGGGGGG
>JAWRKD010000053.1:0-10247 GCA_040307135.1 Desulfovibrionaceae bacterium | reverse complement strand
CCCCCCCCCCCCCCCCGGGTCGGGGTTCAGCGCTGGGTCAGGACCGCGGGATTGGGATTGATCCCCATGGCCTGGGCCAGTTTCTTGAAGATGTCCGTGTTGTCGTAGTAGCCCGCGAAGAGCTGGCCGCCCACGCCCTGGGCCGCGGTGGCCACGGGCACGCCGGTGTGGGAGTAGGTGGTCCAGCCCAGGCCGGCCTTCTGGTTCAGCAGGTGGGTGGCAGTGACGGTGAGCGGGTCGTAGCCGCCGTAGAGCAGGTAGCCCTGCTCGTCCTTGGAGGCATCCTTCTCGCCCGCCAGGGTGCGCTGGAAGGCCTCGCGCAGCTGGGCCGCCTCGTAGTCCTTGAGCACGAGCCGGTCGGTCTTGGCGTCGCCCGCGAACTTGAGCCCGAAGTGCTCGGTGATGAGCGGGGCCACGTCTTCGAAGCGGCAGTTGGTCCCGCAGGAGGCCTTGTACTTGGCCAGGATGTCGTCCTTGAAGGCCTGGAACGAGGTCTTCTGGCCGTCCAGCACGGTGAAGAAGTTGTCGTACTTGGTGCCCGCGAAGCCCACGGTGAGGCCGCCGGTCTCGTGGTCGCCGGTGACCACGATGAGGGTCTCCTTGGGGTGTTTGGCCAGGAACTTCTGGGCCTCGGCGATGGCCGCGTTGAAGGCCGTCAGGTCGCCCAGCACGGTCATGGCGTCGTTGGCGTGGCAGGCCCAGTCGATCTTGCCGCCCTCCACCATGAGGAAGAAGCCTTTGGGGTTGTCGAGCATCTCGATGGCCTTGGCGGTGAACTCGGCCAGGGTGATGTCCGGATTTCTGGTGTCGATGGCGTAGGGCAGGGCCTCCTCGTCAGGCAGGCGCGTGTTCATGGCGATGGCCTTGCCGGACTTGGGGCTGAGCTTTTCGAAGGCGGCGCGGTCCGCGGCCACGGCGTAGCCGGCCTTTTTCGCGGCGTCCAGCACGTTGCCCTGGGGATTCTTGGACTTCTTGCCGTCCGGGTCCAGGAAGCCGCCGCCGCCGAAGAAGTCGAAGTTGCTCTTGGGGAGCTCCAGGCCGATCTCGTAGTAGGAGCGCCGCGATTCCTGGTGGGCGTAGAAGGCCGCCGGAGTGGCGTGGTCCAGGGACACGCTGGTGACGATGCCCACCTTCTGGCCGCGGGCCTTGGCCAGCTCCGCGATGCTCTGGAAGGGCTTCTTGTTCGCGTCCATGCCCAGGGCGGCGTTGTAGGTCTTCACCCCGCAGGCCATGGCCGTGCCCGCGGCCGCGGAATCCGTGATGGGCGACTCCGAGGAATAGGTGGTGGTGATGCCCTGGTAGGGCATGCCGGTCATGACCAGCCGGCTTTCGCCGATCTTGCCCTCCTTGGCCGCGTAGTAGAACTGGGCCGCGCTGATCTGGGGCAGGCCCATGCCGTCGCCGATGAACAGGAACACGTAGCGGGGCCTGGCGGGGGAATCGCCCGCCGCGGCCTGGGCCATGGGCAGGATGAGCAGCGCGGCCAGCAGGAAAGCGGTCGCGCGAAGGGAAAGAAGAGTGCGCATGACGGTCTGTCCTCCAGGTTGATGGGGTGCCGGGAAACCGACCGGAAGTATCCGCGATTTCGGTAACAGAAACGTGGCGGGACGGAAACAGTTTGCGGACGGCGGCGTCTCGCCGGAGGCGCCGCCGCCCGCCGCGATGAGGCGCGCATCTTGAGGATCAGGGACTGGAGGTCCAGGGCCTGGCGTGAGAGCCGGTCCAGGGCCTGGCGCGAGCGGGTCATGCCATCGGCGGTCTGGGCCGGGACCCGGCTGATCTCGCCCACGCTCTTGCCGATGAGCGTGTCGGCCCGGCCCTCGCACTCCATGAGCCGGACCATCTGGTTGTTGATGAAGGTGACGCGGTTGGCCGTGTCCGTGACCAGGCAGGGGGTGCTGATGGCGTGCAGGATGCCCTGGGCGAAGCCGAGGCGCACCTTGAGCTCGCCGACCATGGCCAGGATGTTGGCCGAGAGCGCGGCCAGCTCGCCGCCGAAGCGGCCCTCGATGCGGGCCTTGAGGTCGCCGCCGGCCACCTGCTGGGTGAAGGCCTGGATTTGGCGCAGGGGCCGGGGCACGCTGCGGCCGATGAGATAGACCAGGAGCAGGGCGATGACCAGGGCCACGGCCGTGGAGACCAGGGACGCCAGCCGGGTGCCCTTGTAGTCGTCGATGCGCTTGTTCAGGAGCACGTCCAGCTCGTCCGTGGCGGCGTTCCAGAGGCCGAAGCTCGAATCCAGCGCGGCCTGGCCTGGGTCTGAGGCAGGGCCAGGAGCGTGATGTCCATCATGTAGTAGCTGTCCAGGTCCGGATCCAGGATGATGTTGGAGGTGTCGCCGGCATGGGTGATCATGTCGCGCACGTCCTGGACCAGGGAGGCGTGCTCCTCGGCCATGGGCGCGGCGTCGGATTTCAGCGCGCCACTTCGCCTCCAGGAGCGGGACCTTGAGGTGCGAGCGTTTGCGCAGGGCCAGACCCGCGTCGGTGAACTGGAGGTCCTCGCCGTAGCGGCGGTTGACCTCCGCGAGTTCGACGAAGGCCTGGTCCACGCGGCGGCGGACATCGGCCAGCTGGCCGTCCAGGACGCTTGCGCCCTGGCTCATGCGGGCGAGCAGCCGTTGGTGCGCGGGCAGGGCCTCCAGGAGCTTCTCCAGGGGCCGTTGGTAGGCGTCGCCGTAGAACTCCATGGCCGAGAACCGGATGCTTGCGTTCACTCCGGCGACCATGAAATAGAGCAAGACAGCGATGGGAAGGGCAAAAGCGAGGCTGCCGACGGTCAACTTGGTAGTGATCTTCACTTTTCTGCAAAAATGTCCATGATAGCCCACAACATCTCCACGCATGGTGACAATCTCAAACAAAAAAATCAAGTAATTGTTGGTAGTTTGCAACAGTTTTAGACAAAACGGTTTATTCGGCCCGTCTTGAAGCGATTTTTCGAGTGCGGATGCCGGTTTTTGCTGAAATGGAGCGGAAAAACCCGGACATGCCCCGTAAGATAAAGAAATTTGTAGAAAAAAAGCAGAATAGACCCCCACGAAATTTTGAGAAAATAAGAATGACGGAGTAAAGCATGGCCCCCCGTGAAAAAGCCCCGATGCGGTTCGCAGGGTTGCGAATGACAATTTTCGCAGCGTGCTGCCTCTTTTTCTGCTGGGACCCAGGCTGGGCCTTGGCCGCCAGTCTTGAGGAAATGGCCGGGCAGATGATCCTGGTGGGTTTCCGCGGACTGGAAGTGGGCGAGGATGCGCCCATTGTGCGCGACGTGGCCGCGGGCCGCGTGGGCGGGGTGGTGCTCTTCGACTACGACGTGCTGCTCAAGAAGCCGGAGCGCAACGTGCAGAGTCCGGAGCAGGTGCGGCGGCTCACGGCCTTTCTGGCCGCCCACGCGCGCACGCCGCTTTTCGTGGCCGTGGACCAGGAGGGCGGCCGGGTGCAGCGGCTCAAGGCCCGCAACGGCTTTCGCGACTTTCCCTCGGCCGCGGACATGGGCGGCTGGAACGACCCCGGCCGGGTGCGGGCCGCGGGCGCGGACCTGGGCCGCGTGCTGGCCGGGGCGGGCTTCAACCTGGACTTCGCGCCCTGCGTGGACCTGAACGTGAACCCCCAGAGCCCGGCCATCGGCGCCCTGGGCCGCAGCTTTTCGGCCGACCCGGACCGCGTTGTTGCGGACGCCCGGGCCTTTGCCCAGGGCCTGGCCTCGGCCGGGGTGCTCTCCTGCCTCAAGCACTTCCCGGGCCACGGCAGCGCGGCCAGCGACAGCCACCTGGGCTTCACCGACGTCAGCGCCACCTGGAGCGCCAAGGAACTGGAACCGTACCGCGCGCTCATCGGCCAGGGCGCTGCGGACATGGTCATGACCGCGCATGTGTTCAACGCGGGCCTGGACCCGGAATACCCGGCCAGCCTGTCCGCGCGCATCACCAGCGGACTGTTGCGCAGGGACCTGGGCTTCAACGGCGTGGTCGTCACCGACGACCTCCAGATGCGCGCGGTCGCGGACAAGTATTCCCTGGACCAGACCGTGCGCCTGGCCCTGGCCGCCGGGGCCGACATCCTGCTCTTCGGCAACAACCTGGCCTATGATCCGGACCTGCCCGCCAAGGTCCAGGGCATCCTGGTGGCCCTGGTGCGCGACGGCGCTGTGCCCCGGGCCAGGGTCGAGGAATCGTATGGCCGGATCATGGCGCTCAAGAAAAAGTTGAATCTGCAACAATAGGCGAAAAAGGGCGGGAGGGTCGTCCCCCCCCGCCCGCGCTTCGTCTAGATATCCGGGCAGTCCTTGAGGGCCGAGTCGATGTCCGCCTGGGGCAGGTCGAAGTTGGTGAGCCCGCCCTTGAGGAAGGCGTCGTAGGAGGCCAGGTCCAGCAGGCCGTGGCCGGAGTAGAGGAAGGTGATGGCCGAGCCGGGCTCGGCCTCCTTGGCCAGTTCGATGACCGCCTTGATGGCGTGCGAGGTCTCCGGCGCGGGCAGGAAGCCCTCGGTGGACAGGAAGAGCCGGGCCGCCTCGAAGCACTCGTTCTGGTAGTAGGCCCGGGCGTCCACCAGACCTGCGGCGGCCAGGTTGCAGACGATGGGCGCGTCGCCGTGGTAGCGCAGGCCGCCCGCGTGAATGGGCGCGGGCATGAAGCCGTGGCCCAGGGTGTGCATCTTGAGCAGCGGCGTGAGCCGGGCCACGTCGCCGTAGTCGTAGCGGAAGGCCCCGCGGGTGAGCGTGGGGCAGGCCCGGGGCTCGGCGGCCACGAAGGTGATCTTCTCGCCCGCCAGTTTGCGCGGCAAGAACGGCAGGACCAGACCGCCGAAGTTGCTGCCCCCGCCCACGCAGCCCACCAGATAGTCCGGTTTCTCCCCGGCCATTTCCAGCTGCTTGGCCGTCTCCAGGCCCACGATGGTCTGGTGCAGGAGCACGTGGTTCAGCACGCTGCCCAGGGTGTACTTGGTGTCATCGTGGGTGGCCGCGGCCTCCACGGCCTCGGAGATGGCCAGGCCCAGGCTGCCCTTGCAGCCGGGGTCCTTGGCCAGCATGGCCCGGCCCGTGTTGGTCAGCTCCGAGGGCGAGGCGTGGACCTCGCCGCCGTACATGCGCATGAGGATCTGGCGGTACGGCTTCTGCTCGTAGCTCACCTTCACCATGTACACGGTGCAGGTCATGCCGAACATCTTGCAGGCAAATGACAGGGCCGTGCCCCACTGGCCCGCGCCGGTTTCGGTGGAGAGCCGCCGCACGCCCTCGATCTTGTTGAAGTAGGTCTGGGGGATGGCGGTGTTGGGCTTGTGCGAGCCCGCCGGGGACACGGACTCGTCCTTGTAGTAGATGCGGCATTTGGCGCCGATGGCCTTTTCCAGGCGCGCGGCGCGCTTGAGCGGGGTGGGCCGGTAGAGGCGATAGACGTCGAGCACGGGCTCGGGGATGGCGATCTGCCGCTTGGGGCTCAGTTCCTGCTCGATGAGGGCGTTGGGAAAGATGACGGCCAACTGCTCCGGGTTCACCGGCTGCCTGGTCTGGGGATCCAGGGGCGGGGCCAGGGGCGTGGGCAGGTCGGGCAGGGCGTTGTACCAGGCCCGGGGCATCTCGTCGGCAGGCAGGATGATGCTTGTGGTCACGTGGTCCTCCTCGTGTTCGGCCGGGGCGCGCGGCCGGTGCGCTCGGGGAAACGAAAGGGCCGCGGGGTTGAAGCCCGCGGCCCTTGTTGTGTGCAAGACGGCTCAGACGGCTTCAGGAATGCTGCCGCCCACGCCACCAATACCCGTGCGTCAGGGAAAAAACATGGTCCATCATGGGCCGCTCATACCCCGGCGGTCCGCTTTGGTCAAGCCGGGGCCGCGCTTGCCCCTCTTGCCAACCCGGATTCATCCAGGTATCGCTTCACAAATTTTCCCCTGAGGAGGCGAGCGTGGTTGAGAAAACCGTGTTTTTCATCGAGGGCGACGGCATCGGCGCGGAGGTCTGGGCCGCGGCCCGGCCCGTGCTCGACACGGCCGTGGCCAAGGCCTACGGCGGCGCCAACAAGCTCACCTGGACCGAGCTCCTGGCCGGCGAAAAGGCCTTCAAGGAGACCGGCCAGTATCTGCCCGAGGCCACCATGGAGGCCCTCAAGACCGCCGAACTGGCCATGAAGGGTCCCCTGGGCACGCCCGTGGGCAAGGGCTTCCGCAGCCTGAACGTGACCCTGCGCCAGGTCTTCGACCTCTACGCCTGCATCCGGCCCATCCGCTACTTCCCGGGCATCGAGTCCCCGGTGAAGCGGCCCGACCTGGTGGACATGGTGGTCTTCCGCGAGAACACCGAGGACGTCTATGCGGGCATCGAGTGGGCCGCGGGCACGCCCGAGGCCAGGAAGCTCATCGCCTTTCTGCGCGACGAGATGGGCGCCAACGTGGACGAGGCCGCGGGCGTGGGCATCAAGCCCATGACCGAGAAGGGCTCCAAGCGCCTGGCGGAGAAGGCCCTGCGCTTCGCCGTGGAGCAGAAGAAGCCCAGCGTGACCCTGGTGCACAAGGGCAACATCATGAAGTTCACCGAGGGCGCGTTCCGGGCCTGGGGCTACGACGTGGCCAAGGAGAAGTTCGGGGACCTGACCATGACCGAGGCCGAGGCCTCGGCGGGCGCGAAAAAGCCCATCGTGGTCAAGGACCGCATCGCGGACGCCATGTTCCAGGAAGTGCTCATCCGGCCCGAGCAGTACAGCGTCATCGCCACCACCAACCTGAACGGCGACTACATCTCCGACGCGTTGGCCGCCCAGGTGGGCGGGCTCGGCCTGGCCCCGGGCGTGAACATGAGCGAGAAGCTGGCCTTCTTTGAGGCCACCCACGGCACGGCCCCGGGCATCGCGGGCCAGGACAAGGCCAACCCCGGCAGCCTGCTCCTCTCGGGCGCCATGCTCCTGGAGCACGTGGGCTGGTTCGAGGCCGCGGCGCTCATCCACAAGAGCGTGGAGAAGGCCATTGCGGCCAAGCGCGTGACCGTGGACCTTGCCTCCCAGATCCCCGGCGCCACGGCCGTGGGCTGCAAGGAGTTCGGCGAGATCCTGCTGAAGAACCTGTAGGCCGCTGCGCAAAAAAATCGGCCGGGGACCCGCGAGGCTCCCCGGCTTTTTTTGTCTTCAGCGCGGCTGCGCGGAACTCAGGCCGGCCGCACGACCCGGGCCACGGCCGCGGCCAGGCCCTCCTGGCCCTTGAGCGAGTATTCGCGGTAGAGCGCCTCCACCGTGACCTGGGAAAAGGCGTAGTTGCGCAGGGCGTTGAACTTGGCCCCGGCCAGGTCCTCGCCGGTCAGCCTGTACTGCGTCTCGGCCACCTCGCGCATGGCCGCGATGGTCCACTTGGCCGCAGGCACGGTGAACACGAAGTCGTGGTCGCCCAGGTGCGTGATGAAGCCCTCCACGCGCCGGGGCAGGGGCAGGGTCTTGCCGTCCGCGGCCAGCAGCCCGGCCTTCACCGGGTCCTTGCCCGCCAGCACGGCCGCGGCCGTGAGCCAGCCCGCCACCTCGGCCTCGTCCTTCTCGGTGCCGGGGTGGGTGTGGGCGCAGGCCTGGGCCACCACCACCGGCGCGGGCAGCCCGCGCACGAGGCTCTCGGCCACGCCGAGCACGTGGTGTTCGCCGGTGCCGGCCAGGGGTTTCTCGGTGCGGCTCTCGCCGGACGGTCCCCACTGGAAGACCCAGGGCTTGTGCAGGTCGTGCAGGAGCTGGGACACGAGCACCGTGTCGCGGTCCGGGGCGAAGCCCGAGACGTTCTGGTAGGCCTCGAAGATGGCCAGCGAGATCATGAGGTTGGCCGCGGTGTGCGTGACCAGGCCGCCGGGGTAGGAGTGGTGGCTCTGGTAGCCGCTGCCCGGGGCCGAGAGAAAGGGCTGGGGAGCGGCCTTGGGGCTGGCGGCCGGGGGCAGGAAGGAGTCGGCCTGGGCGTCCTTGATGTAGCCCTTGGCCGTAAGCTCCTGGCAGACCTCGGTGCGCGCGGGGCCGTCCATGCGCGCCAGCAGGGTGGGGGCCGGGGTGTCCAGCACGGCCAGGGCCTTGGCCCGCAGGTCCGGGTCCTTGATGGTGGACGCGGTCTTGCCGAGGTAGGCCCAGGCCCTGGTCACGTGGGGCGACCTGGCGGCCATGTCCCGGGGCGTCATGGCCAGGCACTCGTCTAGACTCACGGGGCGGGAAGCGGCGGCCAGGGCGTTGCCGGGCAGCGCGGTCGCGGCGGCGGCCACGGCCCCGGCGGCGGCCATGAGGCCGAGAACGCGGCGGCGGTCAGCGGAAAACTTCATGGAAGGACCTCCAGGTAAAGGGATGGGGGACTCCCTTGTACCGGAGCGCGGTGAAGACGCGGCGACGGACAGGTGACGTTGGCGTGGCGACGGGGATCAGTCCGCGGCCTCGTCCAGTTCGATGAGGCCCAGGCGCGCCGCGTGGCGCACGAAGGCCAGGGGGCTCTTGATGCCGAGCTTGTTCATGATGGCGTAGCGGTGGTTCTCCACGGTCTTGCGCGTGATGAAGAGCTTCTCCGCGATTTCCTGGGGCGAGAGCCCCTCGGCCAGCAGGCGCATGACCTGCTGCTCCCGGAAGGAGAGCGTGCCGTAGGAGGCGTCCTGGGTCCTGGCCTTGCGGGCGGAGAAATCCTCCAGCTTGCGCAGGACCTTGGGCGAGAGGGCGCTGTCCAGGTACTGGCCGCCGGCGGCCACGCTCTCGATGGCCTGGAGAATGCGGTCGGCCCCGGATTCCTTGGCCACGTAACCCGCGGCCCCGGCCTGGAAGGCCGCGGCGATGAAGTCGATCTTGGAGTGCATGCTGACGATGATCATGCCGACCTGGGGCAGGATCTTGCGCAGCTCGCGGGCCAGTTCGATGCCGCTGCCGTCGGGCAGGGAGATGTCCAGCAGGGCCAGGTCGGGCTTGAGCTTCCGGGCCAGACGCAGGCCCTCCAGGAAGCCGCCCGCCTCGCCGGCGGTCTCGAAGGACGGATGCCGGGAGAGCAGGGACTTGAGCCCGTCGCGGTAGAGGGGATGATCGTCAACGATCAGGATGCGTTTTTTGGCCGCCACGGGCCCTCCTCAGGCAGGGTATTTCCGCCAGGATGCGCATGCCCGCGCCGGGCCTGGAGCGGAAGCTGATCTTGCCGCCCAGCAGCCGGGCGCGTTCGCGCATGCTCCAGAGGCCCATGCGCTTTTCCCGGCCCGCCCTGGCCAGGCACTTGTCCAGGTCCGCGCCCCGGCCGTCGTCCTCGATGCGCAGGATGAGGTCCGGGTAGGAGGCGATGAGCCGCAGGCTCACCCTGCTGGCGGCGGCGTGCTTGCGCGTGTTGGTCAGGGCCTCCTGGATGAGCCGGTAGACGTTGATCTGGGTGTCGAAGTCCAGGCTCACCCCCTCCATGCCGTCGGCGAAGACCTCCACGGCGATGCCGTGGCGCAGGGAGAATTCGTCGCAATGGCGCAGCACCGTGTCCACCAGGCCCAGTTCCGTGAGGCCGGGGGGCAGCAGGCCGTAGGCCAGGTCCCGGATGGAGGCGATGGCCGCGCCCAGGCGCCCGCTGATCTCCGCTGCTTGCCCGGCCGCGGCCTCGGCGGGCGGATGGGCGGTCCAGAGCCGTTCGAGATCGACCTTGACCATGGAGAGGTCCTGGGCCAGGTGGTCGTGGAGTTCGCGGGCGATGCGCTGGCGCTCGTTTTCCTGAGCCTTGATGAGCTCGCGGGACAAGGCGCGCATCTGCTCCTCCGCCCGGCGGCGGCTCACGATGTGCCCGAGCAGGTCGGCCACCGCGTTGATGAGGTGGCGCTCCTCCTTGAGGAACGGGCCTTCGTCGCGGTCGGGGCGGCCTTCCTGGTAGCAGACCTCCACCTCCCCGGCCGGCTCGCCCTGCACCAGGATGGGGCTGGACTGCCGCCAGGCCGTGCGCGCGAAGCCCGGCGTGGTCCGGCTGAGGCCGTCCACGCTCACCGACGCGCAGGTGATCTCGGGATACTGCCAGGAGTCGCGGACCAGCCGGGCGCTCTCCTGCAGGAGCTCGTCCAGGGACAGGCCGCCCATCTGGGCCAGGCGGGTGATGCCGTAGAGGCAGCGGAGCTCCTTGACCCGCTCCAGGAGCGCGGCCTCAACCGGACTGCCGGGGCCGTCCGCGGCGACGGGGCGTGTTTTGGGCGCTTCGCTCATGGGGCAGGTCCCTTTTCAGGGGGTTGCGGATCGAAAACAGGGCTTTTTTAGCACAGGCCCCCCCGCCCTGCCAGCGCCGCGCAGGAGAAGGGCCCCCCCCCCCCCC
>JAWRKD010000052.1:0-24846 GCA_040307135.1 Desulfovibrionaceae bacterium | reverse complement strand
ATCGAAGGCCCGGTGCCCAACGACGAGATGGGCACGGTCATGCGGGCCATGAACAGCATGTCCGACGAGCTCAAATCGCGGGAAAGCGAGCTGCTCCAGGCCAAGAAGCTGGCCTCCCTGGGCACGCTCACCGCCGGGGTGCGCAGGCCGCTGGCCGTGGTCTCCGCGGCGATGCGGGAATAGTCGCGCAGGTATGCGCGCAGGGTGCTCACGTTGCCCGGTCCCGTGGCCCGCAGGATCTCGGGCCGCAGCTGCTCCAGGGTCTGGTCGGCCTGGAGCGCTCCGGTGATGATGGTCTGCAGGGCCTGGTCCTCGTTGAACAGGAAATAGTTCTTCTCGGCCAGGCGCATCTCCAGGAGCGAGGCGTTCAGGTCGTCGGCCACCTCCACGAAGCGCAGCCGGGCCACCACGGCGTTCATGTCGCGGGAGGCGAAGAACAGGATGAGCAGGATGAGCCCGGTGGTCAGGATGCCGCTGAGCACGAGCAGGTGCCTAATCTTCATCGGCGCTCCATTCGATGCAGCGCGGCGTCTGCGCGGGTTCCCGGCGCACCGGCCAGTACCAGAGCGCGCCCTCGCCGATCATGAGCAGGCCCAGGAGGATGAGGGCCGCGTCGAACAGGCTCAGGCCGTTCCAGGGAAAATAGTGGAGCAGGCCCAGGCCCAGGCAGGCCAGGGTCACGCCGGTGCGCAGCAGGGCCAGGCCGGTGCGGGCCCGCGCGGCCACGGTGCGGTAGCAGGCGCAGACCGTGCGCTGGGCCGCCAGGACGTTGCGCTCCCGGGCCAGGTGGATGCGCTCCCGCGCGCCGGAGCCGGTCTCCAGGATGGTGGAGTGGGGGCAGAGCAGGTCGCCCAGGCGGCCGAGCATGGTGGGCTTCATGGTCTTTCCGGGCTCCATCCGGCAGCTGTCCAGGTAGTGGTAGTCCTCCAGGAACTCCACGGTGGCGGCCGTGACCTCCACCAGGGTCTGCACCGGCGGGGGGGCCACGCCGCGTCTGCGCGCGCCGAGATAAACCGCCAGGCAGGCCGCCGAGATGCCCAGGCCCAGGGCGATGAGCGCCCAGTAAAGGGCCGGATGGGCCTCCAGGCGCTGGGCCCGCAGCAGGGAATTGGACAGGGTGACCAGGCCCAGGCCCCAGCGCAGGATGTTCAGGCTGGTGCGCGCCCGGGCCATGTCCGTGCGGTAGCAGGCCAGCTTGGTGCGCCAGTGGGCCATGGTGTTGCGCCAGAAGGCCAGCTTGGTGCGCTCCACGCCGATCTGCGCGCCCGAGGCCCGCTTCAGGAAATCCTCCACGAACCAGCGGATGTCCCGGCGCGAGGCCGTGCGCCAGAGGATTTCGCGGCCCGGGTAGTGCGCGGCCACGGCGGCCTGCTCCGCGGGATCGTCCGGCGCGCAGGAGGCCACGATGATCGCGCCGGAATCCGCGATGCCCAGGGGGAACCAGGTGCCGTCGGCCAGCAGGGCCAGGTCGATGTGGGCCACCAGCTCCGGCGGAACGGACAGGCGCTCGTCGAAAAACGCAGGCTCCGGGGCGCCTTGCAGGGGACGGGCCGCCAGGGCGGCGTTGGCCTCAGCCATTGCCGAACTCCGCGCGGGGCCAGTCCTCCACTGGCCGGGTGTAGTCCGGCAGGGCGATCTCCATGTCGTGGAAGCAGTAGGGCAGGCTGCGGCGGATGCGCTCCGAGGGCAGGTACCAGTAGGCCCCGTCCGCCACGATCAGCAGGCCCAGGCCGAGGATGCCCAGCTCCAGGCCGGACCAGGCCGCGTTGCGCAGGCCGAAGGAGACGAGCAGGCCCAGGCCCACGGCCGTGAAGTTCATGCCCGTGCGGATGAAGGCCAGGCCGGTGCGGGCACGGGCCATGTGGGTGCGCAGCCGGGCCATGACGTTGCGCCGTTCGGCCAGGAGCGTGCGCTCCAGGGCCAGGCCCGTGGCGCCCCAGATGCCGGGGACCACGCCGCCCTGAAGCCGGGGCGCGGGCCAGCGCCACGGGGCGTGGGGATCAATGGTCTTGGGCGGCAGGACCAGATCCCAGGCCGTGCCGCCGGCCTCGGCCCGGCGGGAGGAGTCCAGGCTCTCCCGGCCCGCCTTGCGGCCCGGCAGGTACCAGGACAGGCCCTCCAGGGTCATGGCCAGGCCCGCGGCGATGAGCGCCCAGCCCAGCAGGTCCCCGTGGCCTGCGGAGAACTGGCGGATGAGGGCGATGCCGATGCCCGCCAGGGCCACGCCGGTGCGGCCCAGGGCCATGCCCGTGCGGGACTTGGCCATGAGGGTGCGGAAAAAGGCCAGCAGGGTGCGCTCCTCGGCCAGGTCGGTGCGGTCCAGGGCCAGGAAGCGCCGCCGCATGACCGGCGAAAGTTGGTCCCAGCCGTCGCGCAGCTCCTTGGCCCCGGGCACGGGATCGGTGCGGCCGAAGACCGGCAAAAAGCCTCGGAGGGTCACGTAGAGCGCGCTGACCCCCTCCGGGGCCTGGGGCAGGCCGCTCCCCATGGGGCGGCGCGAGAGCCTGCGGGCCGGGAGGTACCAGCGCAGGCCGTCGATCATGAGGAAGAGCCCGGCCGTCAGCAGGGCCAGCTCCAGGAGCGAGGCCCAGCCCAGGCTCACGATGCGCAGCAGGAGCAGGAGCGCCGTGGCGAAGGCCAGGCCGGTGCGGAACATGGCCAGGCCGGTGCGGCCCTTGGCGAAGGTGGTGCGGCGGCTGGCCAGGAACGAACGCCGCCCGGCCAGGTAGGTGCGGACCTTGGCCAGAGAGGTGCGGTTGGCCAAGCCCGGGAAGCCGGGGTTCACGTCCTCGTTGTTGGCGATGGTCCAGGCCAGGTCCCGGGCCGAGATGTGCAGGAACTCGATGCGCTCCGCGCCCAGGGCGGCGCGGATGTCCGCGGCCACGGCCGGGTCGCCGGGGTTTACGGCGGCCACGCGGGCCAGGCCGTCCTCCATGGACAGGGGCAGCCAGCCCATGGCCTTGAGCCGGTCCAGGTCCAGGAGCCGCAGCAGGGCGCGGGGGACGAGGAACTCCTCGTCGAAGCCGAGGGTCCGGGTTCCGGGCGGGATGAGGTGGCGGGACTCCTGCCGGGCGTCCCGCTCCCGGTGCATGGCGGTGCCGCCCGAGCGGTCCACGTAGGGAGGTGTATGTTCCGTCGTCATGGTCCGGGCCGCCTGGGCGGAAGGATGATTTTGGGCGCGGGAGAGTTCCCCCAACAGTGCGGGCTTGTACCCCCGTGCGCAGTGAAAGACAAGGACGGATGCCGTTCGCCGGAGTCTAGTCCTCGGCCAGCATGGTCAGGTCGCCGGGGTCCACGCCCAGCTCCCGGGCCTTGAGCACCCGGCGCATGATCTTGCCCGAGCGGGTGCGCGGCAGGGTGTCGCAGAACTCCACGCTCTTGATCACGGCCACGGGGCCGAGTTCGCCTCGCATGTGGCGCTTGAGGTCCTTGACCAGTTCGTCCGAACCCGTGAAGCCCGGGTTGAGCACGATGAAGGACTTGGCCGCCTCGCCCTTGATCTTGTCCGGCACGCCCACCACCGCGGCCTCGCACACGGCCGGATGCGTGCCGAAGGCGGCCTCCAGCTCGGCCGTGCCCACGCGGTGGCCTGCGATGTTCAGCACGTCGTCGGCCCGGCCCTGGATCCAGAAGAAGCCGTCCTCGTCCTTCTTGGCCACGTCGCCCGCGAAATAGACCCCGCCCGGGATGCTCTCGAAGTACTCGCGCCGGAAGCGCTCGGCGTCGCCCAGCACGCCCGAGGCCATGGACGGCCAGGGCCGTTTTATCACCAGGAAGCCGCCCTTTCCGGGCGGCACCGGATGCCCTTCCCGGTCCACCACGTCGGCCTCCACCCCGGGCAGGGGCTTGGTCACGCTGCCGGGCTTGAGCAGCGAGATGGGCAGGGGCGAGAGCATGAACATACCGGTTTCGGTTTGCCACCATGTGTCCAGGATGGGGCACTCGCTGCGGCCGATGTGCTTGTAGAACCACATCCAGGGCTCGGGGCCGATGGGCTCGCCCACGCTGCCCAGCAGGCGCAGGGTGGAGAGGTCGTGCTGGCGCGGGTACTGGGGGCCGAAGCGCATGAGCATGCGGATCATGGTGGGCACGGTATAGAAGATGGTCACCCCGTACTTGTCCACGATGTGCCAGAGCCGGTCGGCCTGGGGGTAGTTGGGGTGGCCCTCGTAGAGCACGGTGGTGGTCCCGGCCAGCAGCGGGCCATAGACCACGGCGGTGTGGCCCGTGATCCAGCCCGGGTCGGCCGTGCACCAGAAGATGTCCGTGGGCTTCACGTCGAAGACGTGGGTCAGGGTGCGGTGCACGCCCACCATGTAGCCGCCGTGGCAGTGCAGGATGCCCTTGGGCCGTCCCGTGGTCCCGGAGGTGTGCAGGAGGAAGAGGGGGTCGCCCGCCTCCATGACCTCGGTGGGCGACTCGTTGCGCTCGTTGCGCACCAGGTCCTCGTACCAGACGTCGCGGCCCTCGAGCATGTCCGTGTCCAGCTTGGTGCGCTGCACCACGACCACGGAGTCCACGCAGTCCGTGCCCGCGCCTACCAGGGCCTCGTCCACCATGGGCTTCAGTTTGATGACCTGGCCGTTGCGGTAGAAGCCGTCGGCCGTGACGAGCAGCCTGGCCTTGGCGTCGCGGATGCGCTCGCGCAGGGCCTTGGCCGAGAATCCGGCGAAGACCAGGCTGTGCACCGCGCCGATCTTGGCCGCGGCCAGCATGGCGATGACCGTCTCGGGCAGGGGCGGCATGTAGATCACCACCCGGTCGCCCTTGGAAAGGCCCAGGGAGCGCAGGGCGTTGGCGAAGCGGTTCACGGCCCGGTAGAGCTCGTAGTAGGTGTACTTGCGGTTGTCGCCGGGCTCGCCTTCCCAGATGAGCGCCAGCTTGTTCTTGTTGGCGGTTTCGATGTGGCGGTCCAGGGCGTTGTACACGATGTTGCAGCGGCCGCCCGGGAACCAGCGATAGAAGGGCGCGTTGGATTCGTCCAGGACCTGGTCCCATTTCTTGAACCAGTCCAGCTCGTCGGCGGCCTCCTCCCAGTAGCCCTGGGGGTCCTGGGAGGCTTGGCGGCGGAAGGCCTCCAGCTCCTGGGGATTGACGTTGGCCTCGATGACGAGTTGCGGCAGGGGGCGGAAGACCCGCTCTTCCTGGAACAGGCTGTCCAAGGCTCCGTTCTGGTCCATGTCTGGCCTCCGGGGAGGGGCGCTGGCCCGCTCCCTGTGAAACTGTCGCGCCCGGCCTAGAAGCCGAGGATCTGCTTGAGCCGGGCGATGCGCCTGCGGCCGATGGGCAGCTCGATGCGGGTCTTGCCCGCGGTGCGCAGCATGAAGTTGCTGCCCGGCAGGCTGGCGATCTCCGTGACCATGTCCAGGTTCACCAGATACTTGCGGTGGACCCGGAAAAATCCGTGGGGTTCCAGGCGCTCCTCCAGGTTCTTGAGCCGGTAGGAGGTGAGGAACTTCTGCGAGGCCGTGTGCACGTAGGAATAGTCCTCGTAGGCCTCCACAAAGACGATCTGGCCGTAGGGGATGAGGATCATGCGGCCGTCCAGGGTCACGGCCAGCTTCTCGATCTCCGGGGTGCGCGGCCGGTTCTGGTCCCAGGCGTCCTTGAGGGCGTTCAGGAAGTATTCCTGCTCCTCGTCGCCCATGTTCACCTGCACGGTCTCCTCGTCCAGCTCCTCCACGGCCACGGCCTCGGGCCAGGCCTCGGCGGGCGCGGGCACCTCGCGGAAGCGGGACTTGAAGCTGGCCAGGCGGTCCAGGGTCTTGCGGAAACGGTCCTCCGTGGCGGGCCAGAGCAGGTAGTCCGTGGCCCCCATCTCGAAGGCCTGGTAGGCCTTGGTCTCGCTGGCGGCGATGAAGACCAGGCCGGGTTTGCGCTTGCGGCCGCTGAGCATCTGGGCCAGCTCCAGGCCCGAGACCCCGCCGGGCAGGTCCAGGCCCAGGAAGAACACGCCGTAGGGGATGGACTCCAGGAGCTCCAGGGCCTCGAAGGCGCTCACCGCCTCGCCCAGGACCTGGACCCAGGGCACGGCGTCCAGGCGCTTGCGCAGTTCCGCCCGGGTGGCGGAATCGGGGTGCAGGAGCAGGGTCTTCAGTTTGGCCATGGCGCAACCGGTTGATTCGTCTCGTTCTCCCTGTCCTATCCCGAAACCTGATCCGATCGCAAGCGCCCACTCCGGTCCTTGGTTGCCCACTCCCCGTCCGCTGGGTTATTCCTGGTCCATGACGCTCCCCCTGCCCCGACGCCTGGCCGTGCTCTCGGACCCCCACGGCAACCTGGAGGCCCTCACGAGCGTGCTGGCGGACATGGACGCCCAGGCCGCGGACGCGGCCGTGTGCCTGGGCGACGCCATCGGCTACGGCCCGGAGCCCGAGGCCGTGGTGGCGCTCTTGCGCGCGCGGAACATCCCCCTGGTCATGGGCAACCACGAGCACGGCATCGCGGACACGGCCCAGCTCTGCCGCTTCAACCCCCAGGCCCGCCAGGCCCTGGAGCGCACGGCCTGCCTGCTCCTGCCCGACACCGTGACCTTTCTCGCGGGCCTGCCGCATTTCCTCTCGCGCTTCGGCGCGCGCTTCGTGCACGGCTGCCCGCCGGACCGCGTGAACACCTATCTCTTCGGCGTGAAGGACGTGGCCCTGCCCGCGCTCTTCGAGCGCTTCCCGGAGCGCATCTGCTTCGTGGGCCACACCCACGAGCTGGCCCTGGTGAGCTTCGACGGGACCACGGCCCGGCGCGGCGACCTGCCCGAGAGTCTGCGGCTGACGCCGGGCCTGCGCTACATCGTCAACGTGGGCGCGGTGGGCCAGCCCCGGGACGGGGACAACCGGGCCAAGTACGTGCTCTGGGAGCCCGTGGCCGGGACCCTCACGGTGCGGCGGGTGGCCTACGACATTCAGAAGACCGTGGACCGCATGCAGGAGCTGGGCTTGCCCCAGGTCTATGCGGACAGGCTCTGGTAAAGGACACGCATGCGACGCATCGGACGCTACGAGATATTGGGACTGCTGGGCCGGGGCGGCATGGGCGCGGTGTACAAGGCCGCGGCCCCGCTCACCGGCCGCATGGTGGCCGTGAAGCTTTGCCGGCCGGCAGAGATCATGGCCGACGTGGTGGGCCTGGAGGAGTGCCGCCGCCTGTTCCTGCGCGAAGCCGTGACCATGGCCCGGGTCCGCCACCCGCACATCGCCCAGATCCTGGACGTGGACGAGTGCGAGGCCGGGCCGTTTTTCGTCATGGAGTACTTCTGCAACAACCTGGGCGTGGTCCTGGGCGAGGACTACGAGATGGACAAGCCCTGCCGCAGGCTGCCCGTGGACGCGGGCCTGCGCTACGCCCGCCAGATGCTGGCGGCCCTGCGGCGGCTGCACCACGAGGGGGTCGTGCACCGCGACCTGAAGCCCTTCAACGTCATGCTGGCGGACTGGGGCGAGGGCGTGGACGAGGTGAAGCTCATCGACTTCGGCCTCTCGCGACTGCGCGGCGAGGTGGGCGGCGGGCACAAGGGCATGGTGGTGGGCTCGCCCTTCTATACGGCCCCGGAGCAGGAGCGGGATCCGGACGGGGCCGACGGCCGGGCCGACCTCTTTTCCATCGGCGTGAGCCTGTACCGCATGATCACCGGCTTCCTGCCGGACGAAAACATCAAGTTGCGGAAGAATGCCTCGGAATTGAACCCTGAACTGGATTCAGAGTTCGACGCATTCCTGGTCCAGGCCATGAGTCCGTCCCTGGAGGAGCGTTTCGCCTCGGCCGGGGACATGCTGGCCGCCTTGGACCGGCTCTGCGTTCATTGGGAGTCGGCCAAGGACGCCGCCTGCTCGCTCCTGGAGCCGGAGGAGCCGGGGAGCCGGTCCGCGCGCGGCAGGCCGCGCTCCGCGCCGCTCAAGGCCGGGGTGCGCCAGGCCCGTCAGGTCTTCGGCCTGGACGCCCTCTGGCGGCCGGTGCAGACCTCGTCCGGCGACCTCCTGGACCAGGGCGACGGCACGGTGCTGGACCGCTCCACCGGGCTCACCTGGGAGCGCGGGGGCTCGGATTATCCCCTGGCCTGGGACCAGGCCCTGGAGCATCCGGCCTGGTGCAACGCCCGCAGGCTGGGCGGCCGCGCGGACTGGCGTCTGCCCACCCTGGACGAGCTGGGTTCGCTCTTTGCCGGGGCCCCGGCCCCGGGGCATTTCTGTCTTGAACCCGTGTTCGACCCCACGAAACGCCGCCTCTGGAGCCGGGACACCAAGTCCTTTGTGGCGGCCTGGTATGTTGACGCCGAAACTGGGTTCATCTGGTGGCAGGACATGACCTGCGGGTTCCATGCCCGCGCTGTTTCCGGCTAGGCATTCTCCAGGGAAGGAGATTCCATGCAGCAGTCATTTCTGAGCGGCCTGTCCGAGCGCCTGCAGGAAGAGCGGCGCTACGCCCACGGCGGAGACCTGCGGCGTCTGGCCGAGAAGGCCGGGTGCGCGCCCTCGGAGCTGCTCGACTTCTCGGTCTGCCTCAACCCCCTGGGCCCGCCCTCCTGGCTGGCCCGCGAGGTGGGCCGCGCCCTGGCCGAGGTGGCCGCCTACCCGGACCCCGAGGCCGCGGACGTGACCCTGGCCGCCTGCGAGCTGTACAAGGTCTGGCCCACCCAGGTCCTGGCGGGCAACGGGGCCTCGGAGCTGATCCAGGCCGCGACCCGCCTGGGCTCCTGGAGGCAGGCCGTGATCCCGGCCCCAACCTACGTGGATTATGGCCGGGTCTGCCGCCAGGCCGGGCTGCCCATCCGCACCCTGGCCCTCTCGCCGGGCAGCGGCTTCGCCCTGGATTTCGCGGCCCTGGAGCGGGAGCTCACCGCGCCCTCCCTGGTCTTTCTCTGCCGCCCCAACAACCCCACGGGCCGGGGCTTCGAGGCCGAGACCCTGCGCCAATTGGCCCTGCGCCAGCCCCAGAGCCTGTTCGTGGTGGACGAGTCCTTCGCCGATTTCGGCCAGGACCAGGACCGGCTCGTGCGCCAGCGGCCGGACAACGTGCTGGCCCTGCTCTCCTTGACCAAGTTCCTCTGCATCCCGGGCCTGCGCCTGGGTCTGGCCTTCGGAACTCCGGAGATCATCCTGCGGCTCAAGGCCCTGCTGCCGCCCTGGTCCGTGAACGCCATGGCCCTGCGCGTGGGCGCGCGCGGGCTCAAGGACAAAAGCTACCAGGAGGAGAGCCGCGCCCGCACCCGCGAGCTGCGCGAGGAGCTGGCCGAGGCCGTGCGCTCCACCCCGGGCTTCCGCGCCCTGCCCTCGGAGGCCAATTTCCTGCTTTGCCAGAGCCTGCGCGCCGGGCTCACGGCCCGGGAGGTGGCGGACAAGCTCCTGGCCGAACGCATCGCCATCCGGGTCTGCGACAACTTCGAGGGCCTGGACGGGTCCTGGTTCCGCCTGGGCGTGCGCTCCCGCGAGGACAACGCCCGGCTGGCGGAGGCATTGGGCCGCGTGGCCGGGGTGTCCAAGGCCCCGGCGCGCGAGGCCCCGCGCCGCCGCGTGCCCGCGCTCATGGTCCAGGGCACCTGCTCCAACGCGGGCAAGAGCCTCCTCACCGCCGGGCTCTGCCGGGTCTTTCTCCAGGACGGGCTGCGCGTGGCCCCGTTCAAGGCCCAGAACATGTCCAACAACTCCTTCGTCACCGCCGACGGCTGCGAAATGGGCCGGGCCCAGGTGGTCCAGGCCCAGGCCTGCCGCCTGGCCCCGGACGTGCGCATGAACCCGGTGCTGCTCAAGCCCGGCTCGGACACGGGCAGCCAGGTGGTGGTGCTGGGCCGGGCCGTGGGCTGCATGAACGTGCAGCAGTACGTGGACTACAAGCCGCAGGCCTTCGAGGCCGTGAAAAAGGCCTACGACGGACTGGCGGCCGAGTTCGACCTCATGGTCCTGGAGGGCGCGGGCAGCCCGGCCGAGATCAACCTGAAGAGCCACGACATTGTGAACATGCGCATGGCCGAGTACGCCGGGGCCAGGGTGCTCCTGGTGGGCGACATCGACCGGGGCGGGGTCTTCGCGGCCCTGGCCGGGACCATGGAGCTCTTGACCGAGTCCGAGCGCGGCCGGGTCCTGGGCTATGCCCTGAACAAGTTCCGCGGCGACCGCAGCCTGCTGGACCCCGCGCTCTCCGCGCTGTTCGAGCTCACCGGCAGGCCGGTGCTGGGCGTGCTGCCCTGGCTGCGCGACCTGGGCCTGCCCGAGGAGGACTCGGTGTCCTTCGGCCAGGGCTTCGCCTGCGGGGACAAGCACGCGGACTGCCTGGACGTGGCCTGCCTGGCCCTGCCGCGGGTCTCCAACTTCAACGACCTGGACCCCCTGGCCCTGGAGCCGGACGTGCGGGTGCGGCTGGTGGAGTCGCCCCTGGACCTGGGCCGTCCGGACGTGATCGTCCTGCCGGGCAGCAAGAGCACGGTGCCGGACATGCGCGCGCTCAGGGGCGCGGGCGTGGCCGCGGCCCTGCGTTCCCTGGTCGCGGACCCCGCCGGCCCGGTCATCGTGGGGCTCTGCGCCGGGATGCAGATGCTCGGCTCGGTCATCGAGGACCCCTTGGGCCTGGAGTCCACGGCCGGGAGCGTGGACGGCTTCGGGCTCCTGCCCCTGGCCACCACCCTGGCCCCGGAAAAGACCCTGGCCCGGGTGGAGGCCGTGCACCTGGACAGCGGGCTTACTGTGCGCGGCTACGAGATCCACCACGGCCGCAGCGAGCTGCTGGAAGGGGACGCCCGGGAGATGGTGCGCGACGCGGAAGGCCGCGCCCTGGGCTTCGGCTCGGCCGACGGCCGCGTCTGGGGCACCTACGTGCACGGGGTGTTCGACGACGACGCCTTCCGCCGCTGGTTCCTGGACCAGGTGCGGCGGCGCAGGGGCTTGAAGCCCCTCAAGAAGGTCCAGGTCGTGTACAGCCTGGAGCCCGCCTTGGATCGGCTGGCCGAGGCCGTGCGCCAAAACCTGGACATGGCCCGCATCTACCGGGCTCTGGGCTTCGAGGTGCGGGGAAGAGGAAGCCTGCTCTAGGGCTCGATGCCGTCGCGCTTGTTCTGCAGGGCCACGCGCACCAGGCAGATCAGGCCCACGACCGCCAGGAGCAGTGCCAGGTCCTGGGTCCAGAGCATGACCACGGCCAGAAGCGCCGCCCCGGCCGCGCCCGCGGTCCAGAGAATCTTCTTGCGGTCCCAGGGCAGCAGGAGCCAGCGGTGCTCCCAACGGATGGCCCGGGCGGCCAGGTTCTCCAGGGTCGTGAGCCCCAGCCCGCGCATGGGCGGAAGCTGGAAATCCACCAGCGACGCCACCAGGATCAGGAGCAGGGTGAGCACGATCAGGGCCGCGTTGTGCAGCCAGAGGCCCAGGCCGAACAGACCCAGGCCCAGGACCTGGCTCCACCAGTTCCAGGGGTTGATGTGCCGCCGCCAGAGACGGCCGGTCAGGCCCTCGTTCCAGTCCATGACTCTGATTCTAGGCCCTGTGGCGGGACCATTGCAAGCACCCCCGGCCCCCTGATACAAGGAAGGCCATGGACGAAGAAAGCGTGCTCCTGGCCGAAAAGCTGGGCCAGGCCCTCCTGCGGCTGCGGCTCACCCTGGCCTGCGCCGAGTCCTGCACCGGCGGCCTGCTCAGCGCCACCCTCACCGAGGTGCCGGGCAGCTCGAGCTGGTTCCGGGGCGGGGTGGTGGCCTACCACAACGACCTTAAGACCGGCCTGCTGGGCGTGTCCGCGGAACTGATCCGGGCCCACGGCGCGGTGAGCGAGGCCGTGGTCCTGGCCATGGCCCGGGGCGCGCGCAAGCGGCTCGACGCGGATCTGGCCCTGTCCGTGTCCGGCATCGCCGGGCCCACGGGCGGCACGCCGGACAAGCCCGTGGGCACGGTCTGGCTGGCCTGGTCCGGGCCGCACGGCGAACACGCCCGGCGCTTCCTGTTCCAGGGCGAGCGCGCCGCCGTGCGCGTCCGGAGCGTGCGCCAGGCCCTGCAGGAGATGCTCGCCCTGGCCGGACGGGGCTGAGCATGACCCGCCGCCTTTTGCGGGCCGGGGCCTTCCTCTTCTGGCTCTTGCTCCCGGGCCTGGCCCTGTCCCAGGACACCAGCCTGCGGCCGGACATGCGCGACGTGCCCTGGCCTGATTTCGTGCGCCTGGCCGGCCCCTACCTGGGGCGCGCCGTGGTCCTGGAGGACCCCTCCGGGGCCCCGGCCGTGACCCTGTACTCCCCCGGACCCCTGGACGCCGCCTCCCTGCGGGCCGTGGTCCTGGCCCTGGCCCGGGCCATGGACGCCGGGGTCATGGACGACGGGACCACCCTGACCCTGCGCGGCGGCCGAGCCTCCGGGCTGGCCGTGTACCGCACCCCGCCCTGGCTCCCCCTGGAGCAGGCCCTAAGTTTCGCCCGGACGCTCTGCTCGCCCGGCGGACGGGTCCAGGCCGCGGCCGCGGCCGCGGCCTGGACCCGTCCGCCGGGCGAGCAGAGCGTCCGGGCGAAACTTAGGGCCTGCTCCAGGGGGAGCCAGGGCGGGGTGCGGTACACGGCCAGCCCGGAGGCTCGGCCGCCGCGCAGGGTCAGGGTGGTCCCGTCGTCCATGACCCCGGCGTCCATGGCCCGGGCCAGGGCCAGGACCACGGCCCGCAGGGAGGCGGCGTCCAGGGGTCCGGGGGAGTACAGGGTCACGGCCGGGGCCCCGGAGGGGTCCTCCAGGACCACGGCGCGCCCCAGGTAGGGGCCGGCCAGGCGCACGAAATCAGGCCAGGGCACGTCGCGCATGTCCGGCCGCAGGCTGGTGTCCTGGGACAGGGCCAGGCCCGGGAGCAAGAGCCAGAAGAGGAAGGCCCCGGCCCGCAAAAGGCGGCGGGTCATGCTCAGCCCCGTCCGGCCAGGGCGAGCATCTCCTGCAGGGCCTGGCGCACGCTCCGGACGCGCACGGCGGCGCGCTCGCCCTGGAACAGGAAGCGCCGGGCGTGTTCGCCGTGCGGCCCGGACCAGGCCAGCCAGACCGTGCCCACGGGCTTGTCCGGCGTGCCGCCCGTGGGCCCGGCGATGCCGGACACGGACAGGGCCAGATCCGCGTCGAGCCGCTTGCGCGCGCCCCGGGCCATGGCCAGGACCACGGCCTCGCTCACCGCGCCGTGGGCCCGGATCAGTTCCGCGGACACGCCCAGCAGGCCGGTCTTAAGGTCGTTGTGGTAGGCCACCACCCCGCCCCGGAACCAGCTCGAGCTGCCCGGCACCTCGGTGAGGGTGGCGCTGAGCAGGCCGCCGGTGCAGGACTCGGCGCAGGCCAGGGTGAGCCGCAGCCGCAGGAGGGCCTGGCCCAGCTTTTCGGCCAGGAGCACGCTTTCTTCGTCCATGGCCTTCCTTGTATCAGGGGGCCGGGGGTGCTTGCAATGGTCCCGCCACAGGGCCTAGAATCAGAGTCATGGACTGGAACGAGGGCCTGACCGGCCGTCTCTGGCGGCGGCACATCAACCCCTGGAACTGGTGGAGCCAGGTCCTGGGCCTGGGTCTGTTCGGCCTGGGCCTCTGGCTGCACAACGCGGCCCTGATCGTGCTCACCCTGCTCCTGATCCTGGTGGCGTCGCTGGTGGATTTCCAGCTTCCGCCCATGCGCGGGCTGGGGCTCACGACCCTGGAGAACCTGGCCGCCCGGGCCATCCGTTGGGAGCACCGCTGGCTCCTGCTGCCCTGGGACCGCAAGAAGATTCTCTGGACCGCGGGCGCGGCCGGGGCGGCGCTTCTGGCCGTGGTCATGCTCTGGACCCAGGACCTGGCACTGCTCCTGGCGGTCGTGGGCCTGATCTGCCTGGTGCGCGTGGCCCTGCAGAACAAGCGCGACGGCATCGAGCCCTAGAGCAGGCTTCCTCTTCCCCGCACCTCGAAGCCCAGAGCCCGGTAGATGCGGGCCATGTCCAGGTTTTGGCGCACGGCCTCGGCCAGCCGATCCAAGGCGGGCTCCAGGCTGTACACGACCTGGACCTTCTTGAGGGGCTTCAAGCCCCTGCGCCGCCGCACCTGGTCCAGGAACCAGCGGCGGAAGGCGTCGTCGTCGAACACCCCGTGCACGTAGGTGCCCCAGACGCGGCCGTCGGCCGAGCCGAAGCCCAGGGCGCGGCCTTCCGCGTCGCGCACCATCTCCCGGGCGTCCCCTTCCAGCAGCTCGCTGCGGCCGTGGTGGATCTCGTAGCCGCGCACAGTAAGCCCGCTGTCCAGGTGCACGGCCTCCACCCGGGCCAGGGTCTTTTCCGGGGCCAGGGTGGTGGCCAGGGGCAGGAGCCCGAAGCCGTCCACGCTCCCGGCCGTGGACTCCAGGCCCAAGGGGTCCTCGATGACCGAGCCGAGCATCTGCATCCCGGCGCAGAGCCCCACGATGACCGGGCCGGCGGGGTCCGCGACCAGGGAACGCAGGGCCGCGGCCACGCCCGCGCCCCTGAGCGCGCGCATGTCCGGCACCGTGCTCTTGCTGCCCGGCAGGACGATCACGTCCGGACGGCCCAGGTCCAGGGGCGACTCCACCAGCCGCACCCGCACGTCCGGCTCCAGGGCCAGGGGGTCCAGGTCGTTGAAGTTGGAGACCCGCGGCAGGGCCAGGCAGGCCACGTCCAGGCAGTCCGCGTGCTTGTCCCCGCAGGCGAAGCCCTGGCCGAAGGACACCGAGTCCTCCTCGGGCAGGCCCAGGTCGCGCAGCCAGGGCAGCACGCCCAGCACCGGCCTGCCGGTGAGCTCGAACAGCGCGGAGAGCGCGGGGTCCAGCAGGCTGCGGTCGCCGCGGAACTTGTTCAGGGCATAGCCCAGGACCCGGCCGCGCTCGGACTCGGTCAAGAGCTCCATGGTCCCGGCCAGGGCCGCGAAGACCCCGCCCCGGTCGATGTCGCCCACCAGGAGCACCCTGGCCCCGGCGTACTCGGCCATGCGCATGTTCACAATGTCGTGGCTCTTCAGGTTGATCTCGGCCGGGCTGCCCGCGCCCTCCAGGACCATGAGGTCGAACTCGGCCGCCAGTCCGTCGTAGGCCTTTTTCACGGCCTCGAAGGCCTGCGGCTTGTAGTCCACGTACTGCTGCACGTTCATGCAGCCCACGGCCCGGCCCAGCACCACCACCTGGCTGCCCGTGTCCGAGCCGGGCTTGAGCAGCACCGGGTTCATGCGCACGTCCGGGGCCAGGCGGCAGGCCTGGGCCTGGACCACCTGGGCCCGGCCCATTTCGCAGCCGTCGGCGGTGACGAAGGAGTTGTTGGACATGTTCTGGGCCTTGAACGGGGCCACGCGCAGCCCGTCCTGGAGAAAGACCCGGCAGAGCCCGGCGGTGAGGAGGCTCTTGCCCGCGTTGGAGCAGGTGCCCTGGACCATGAGCGCGGGCACGCGGCGGCGCGGGGCCTCGCGCGCCGGGGCCTTGGACACCCCGGCCACGCGGCCCAATGCCTCCGCCAGCCGGGCGTTGTCCTCGCGGGAGCGCACGCCCAGGCGGAACCAGGACCCGTCCAGGCCCTCGAAGTTGTCGCAGACCCGGATGGCGATGCGTTCGGCCAGGAGCTTGTCCGCCACCTCCCGGGCCGTGAGCCCGGCGCGCAGGCTCTGGCAAAGCAGGAAATTGGCCTCCGAGGGCAGGGCGCGGAAGCCCGGGGTGGAGCGCACGGCCTCGGCCAGCTCCTCGCGCAGCTCGCGGGTGCGGGCGCGGCTCTCCTCCTGGTAGCTTTTGTCCTTGAGCCCGCGCGCGCCCACGCGCAGGGCCATGGCGTTCACGGACCAGGGCGGCAGCAGGGCCTTGAGCCGCAGGATGATCTCCGGAGTTCCGAAGGCCAGACCCAGGCGCAGGCCCGGGATGCAGAGGAACTTGGTCAAGGAGAGCAGGGCCAGCACGTTGTCCGGCCGCTGGCGCACGAGCCGGTCCTGGTCCTGGCCGAAATCGGCGAAGGACTCGTCCACCACGAACAGGCTCTGGGGCTGGCGCAGGGCCAATTGGCGCAGGGTCTCGGCCTCGAAGCCCCGGCCCGTGGGGTTGTTGGGGCGGCAGAGAAAGACCAGGGAGGGCGCGGTGAGCTCCCGCTCCAGGGCCGCGAAATCCAGGGCGAAGCCGCTGCCCGGCGAGAGGGCCAGGGTGCGGATGGGCAGCCCGGCCTGGCGGCAGACCCGGCCATAATCCACGTAGGTTGGGGCCGGGATCACGGCCTGCCTCCAGGAGCCCAGGCGGGTCGCGGCCTGGATCAGCTCCGAGGCCCCGTTGCCCGCCAGGACCTGGGTGGGCCAGACCTTGTACAGCTCGCAGGCGGCCAGGGTCACGTCCGCGGCCTCGGGGTCCGGGTAGGCGGCCACCTCGGCCAGGGCGCGGCCCACCTCGCGGGCCAGCCAGGAGGGCGGGCCCAGGGGGTTGAGGCAGACCGAGAAGTCGAGCAGCTCCGAGGGCGCGCACCCGGCCTTCTCGGCCAGACGCCGCAGGTCTCCGCCGTGGGCGTAGCGCCGCTCTTCCTGCAGGCGCTCGGACAGGCCGCTCAGAAATGACTGCTGCATGGAATCTCCTTCCCTGGAGAATGCCTAGCCGGAAACAGCGCGGGCATGGAACCCGCAGGTCATGTCCTGCCACCAGATGAACCCAGTTTCGGCGTCAACATACCAGGCCGCCACAAAGGACTTGGTGTCCCGGCTCCAGAGGCGGCGTTTCGTGGGGTCGAACACGGGTTCAAGACAGAAATGCCCCGGGGCCGGGGCCCCGGCAAAGAGCGAACCCAGCTCGTCCAGGGTGGGCAGACGCCAGTCCGCGCGGCCGCCCAGCCTGCGGGCGTTGCACCAGGCCGGATGCTCCAGGGCCTGGTCCCAGGCCAGGGGATAATCCGAGCCCCCGCGCTCCCAGGTGAGCCCGGTGGAGCGGTCCAGCACCGTGCCGTCGCCCTGGTCCAGGAGGTCGCCGGACGAGGTCTGCACCGGCCGCCAGAGGGCGTCCAGGCCGAAGACCTGACGGGCCTGGCGCACCCCGGCCTTGAGCGGCGCGGAGCGCGGCCTGCCGCGCGCGGACCGGCTCCCCGGCTCCTCCGGCTCCAGGAGCGAGCAGGCGGCGTCCTTGGCCGACTCCCAATGAACGCAGAGCCGGTCCAAGGCGGCCAGCATGTCCCCGGCCGAGGCGAAACGCTCCTCCAGGGACGGACTCATGGCCTGGACCAGGAATGCGTCGAACTCTGAATCCAGTTCAGGGTTCAATTCCGAGGCATTCTTCCGCAACTTGATGTTTTCGTCCGGCAGGAAGCCGGTGATCATGCGGTACAGGCTCACGCCGATGGAAAAGAGGTCGGCCCGGCCGTCGGCCCCGTCCGGATCCCGCTCCTGCTCCGGGGCCGTATAGAAGGGCGAGCCCACCACCATGCCCTTGTGCCCGCCGCCCACCTCGCCGCGCAGTCGCGAGAGGCCGAAGTCGATGAGCTTCACCTCGTCCACGCCCTCGCCCCAGTCCGCCAGCATGACGTTGAAGGGCTTCAGGTCGCGGTGCACGACCCCCTCGTGGTGCAGCCGCCGCAGGGCCGCCAGCATCTGGCGGGCGTAGCGCAGGCCCGCGTCCACGGGCAGCCTGCGGCAGGGCTTGTCCATCTCGTAGTCCTCGCCCAGGACCACGCCCAGGTTGTTGCAGAAGTACTCCATGACGAAAAACGGCCCGGCCTCGCACTCGTCCACGTCCAGGATCTGGGCGATGTGCGGGTGGCGGACCCGGGCCATGGTCACGGCTTCGCGCAGGAACAGGCGGCGGCACTCCTCCAGGCCCACCACGTCGGCCATGATCTCTGCCGGCCGGCAAAGCTTCACGGCCACCATGCGGCCGGTGAGCGGGGCCGCGGCCTTGTACACCGCGCCCATGCCGCCCCGGCCCAGCAGTCCCAATATCTCGTAGCGTCCGATGCGTCGCATGCGTGTCCTTTACCAGAGCCTGTCCGCATAGACCTGGGGCAAGCCCAGCTCCTGCATGCGGTCCACGGTCTTCTGAATGTCGTAGGCCACCCGCCGCACCGTGAGGGTCCCGGCCACGGGCTCCCAGAGCACGTACTTGGCCCGGTTGTCCCCGTCCCGGGGCTGGCCCACCGCGCCCACGTTGACGATGTAGCGCAGGCCCGGCGTCAGCCGCAGACTCTCGGGCAGGTCGCCGCGCCGGGCCGTGGTCCCGTCGAAGCTCACCAGGGCCAGCTCGTGGGTGTGGCCCACGAAGCAGATGCGCTCCGGGAAGCGCTCGAAGAGCGCGGGCAGGGCCACGTCCTTCACGCCGAAGAGATAGGTGTTCACGCGGTCCGGCGGGCAGCCGTGCACGAAGCGCGCGCCGAAGCGCGAGAGGAAATGCGGCAGGCCCGCGAGAAAGGTCACGGTGTCGGGCAGGAGCAGGCAGGCCGTGCGCTCCAGGGCCTGGCGGGCCTGGGGGTTGAAGCGGCAGAGCTGGGCCGTGTCCGCGATGCCGTGCTCGTGGTTGCCCATGACCAGGGGGATGTTCCGCGCGCGCAAGAGCGCCACCACGGCCTCGGGCTCCGGGCCGTAGCCGATGGCGTCGCCCAGGCACACGGCCGCGTCCGCGGCCTGGGCGTCCATGTCCGCCAGCACGCTCGTGAGGGCCTCCAGGTTGCCGTGGGGGTCCGAGAGCACGGCCAGGCGTCGGGGCAGGGGGAGCGTCATGGACCAGGAATAACCCAGCGGACGGGGAGTGGGCAACCAAGGACCGGAGTGGGCGCTTGCGATCGGATCAGGTTTCGGGATAGGACAGGGAGAACGAGACGAATCAACCGGTTGCGCCATGGCCAAACTGAAGACCCTGCTCCTGCACCCCGATTCCGCCACCCGGGCGGAACTGCGCAAGCGCCTGGACGCCGTGCCCTGGGTCCAGGTCCTGGGCGAGGCGGTGAGCGCCTTCGAGGCCCTGGAGCTCCTGGAGTCCATCCCCTACGGCGTGTTCTTCCTGGGCCTGGACCTGCCCGGCGGGGTCTCGGGCCTGGAGCTGGCCCAGATGCTCAGCGGCCGCAAGCGCAAACCCGGCCTGGTCTTCATCGCCGCCAGCGAGACCAAGGCCTACCAGGCCTTCGAGATGGGGGCCACGGACTACCTGCTCTGGCCCGCCACGGAGGACCGTTTCCGCAAGACCCTGGACCGCCTGGCCAGCTTCAAGTCCCGCTTCCGCGAGGTGCCCGCGCCCGCCGAGGCCTGGCCCGAGGCCGTGGCCGTGGAGGAGCTGGACGAGGAGACCGTGCAGGTGAACATGGGCGACGAGGAGCAGGAATACTTCCTGAACGCCCTCAAGGACGCCTGGGACCAGAACCGGCCGCGCACCCCGGAGATCGAGAAGCTGGCCGTGACCCTGGACGGCCGCATGATCCTCATCCCCTACGGCCAGATCGTCTTTGTGGAGGCCTACGAGGACTATTCCTACGTGCACACGGCCTCGCAGAAGTTCCTCACCTCCTACCGGCTCAAGAACCTGGAGGAGCGCCTGGAACCCCACGGATTTTTCCGGGTCCACCGCAAGTATCTGGTGAACCTGGACATGGTCACGGAGATCGCCAGCCTGCCGGGCAGCAACTTCATGCTGCGCACCGCGGGCAAGACCCGCATCGAGCTGCCCATCGGCCGCAGGCGCATCGCCCGGCTCAAGCAGATCCTCGGCTTCTAGGCCGGGCGCGACAGTTTCACAGGGAGCGGGCCAGCGCCCCTCCCCGGAGGCCAGACATGGACCAGAACGGAGCCTTGGACAGCCTGTTCCAGGAAGAGCGGGTCTTCCGCCCCCTGCCGCAACTCGTCATCGAGGCCAACGTCAATCCCCAGGAGCTGGAGGCCTTCCGCCGCCAAGCCTCCCAGGACCCCCAGGGCTACTGGGAGGAGGCCGCCGACGAGCTGGACTGGTTCAAGAAATGGGACCAGGTCCTGGACGAATCCAACGCGCCCTTCTATCGCTGGTTCCCGGGCGGCCGCTGCAACATCGTGTACAACGCCCTGGACCGCCACATCGAAACCGCCAACAAGAACAAGCTGGCGCTCATCTGGGAAGGCGAGCCCGGCGACAACCGCAAGTACACCTACTACGAGCTCTACCGGGCCGTGAACCGCTTCGCCAACGCCCTGCGCTCCCTGGGCCTTTCCAAGGGCGACCGGGTGGTGATCTACATGCCGCCCCTGCCCGAGACGGTCATCGCCATGCTGGCCGCGGCCAAGATCGGCGCGGTGCACAGCCTGGTCTTCGCCGGATTCTCGGCCAAGGCCCTGCGCGAGCGCATCCGCGACGCCAAGGCCAGGCTGCTCGTCACGGCCGACGGCTTCTACCGCAACGGCCAGGTCATCAAACTGAAGCCCATGGTGGACGAGGCCCTGGTAGGCGCGGGCACGGACTGCGTGGACTCCGTGGTCGTGGTGCAGCGCACCAAGCTGGACACGGACATGCTCGAGGGCCGCGACGTCTGGTACGAGGACCTGGTGCGCAACGAGCGCAACGAGTCGCCCACCGAGGTCATGGAGGCGGGCGACCCCCTCTTCCTCCTGCACACCTCCGGGACCACGGGACGGCCCAAGGGCATCCTGCACTGCCACGGCGGCTACATGGTGGGCGTGCACCGCACCCTGACCCACGTCTTCGACGTGAAGCCCACGGACATCTTCTGGTGCACGGCCGACCCGGGCTGGATCACGGGCCACACCGCCGTGGTCTATGGCCCGCTGCTGGCCGGGACCACCACCGTGCTCTACGAGGGCCACCCCAACTACCCCCAGGCCGACCGGCTCTGGCACATCGTGGACAAGTACGGGGTGACCATCTTCTATACCGTGCCCACCATGATCCGCATGCTCATGCGCTTCGGCCCCCAGTACCCGCGCCAGCACGACCTCTCCACCCTGCGCCTGCTGGGCAGCGTGGGCGAGCCCATCGGCCCCGAGCCCTGGATGTGGTTCTACAAGCACATCGGCCGCAGCGAGTGCCCCATCCTGGACACATGGTGGCAAACCGAAACCGGTATGTTCATGCTCTCGCCCCTGCCCATCTCGCTGCTCAAGCCCGGCAGCGTGACCAAGCCCCTGCCCGGGGTGGAGGCCGACGTGGTGGACCGGGAAGGGCATCCGGTGCCGCCCGGAAAGGGCGGCTTCCTGGTGATAAAACGGCCCTGGCCGTCCATGGCCTCGGGCGTGCTGGGCGACGCCGAGCGCTTCCGGCGCGAGTACTTCGAGAGCATCCCGGGCGGGGTCTATTTCGCGGGCGACGTGGCCAAGAAGGACGAGGACGGCTTCTTCTGGATCCAGGGCCGGGCCGACGACGTGCTGAACATCGCAGGCCACCGCGTGGGCACGGCCGAGCTGGAGGCCGCCTTCGGCACGCATCCGGCCGTGTGCGAGGCCGCGGTGGTGGGCGTGCCGGACAAGATCAAGGGCGAGGCGGCCAAGTCCTTCATCGTGCTCAACCCGGGCTTCACGGGTTCGGACGAACTGGTCAAGGACCTCAAGCGCCACATGCGAGGCGAACTCGGCCCCGTGGCCGTGATCAAGAGCGTGGAGTTCTGCGACACCCTGCCGCGCACCCGCTCGGGCAAGATCATGCGCCGGGTGCTCAAGGCCCGGGAGCTGGGCGTGGACCCCGGCGACCTGACCATGCTGGCCGAGGACTAGACTCCGGCGAACGGCATCCGTCCTTGTCTTTCACTGCGCACGGGGGTACAAGCCCGCACTGTTGGGGGAACTCTCCCGCGCCCAAAATCATCCTTCCGCCCAGGCGGCCCGGACCATGACGACGGAACATACACCTCCCTACGTGGACCGCTCGGGCGGCACCGCCATGCACCGGGAGCGGGACGCCCGGCAGGAGTCCCGCCACCTCATCCCGCCCGGAACCCGGACCCTCGGCTTCGACGAGGAGTTCCTCGTCCCCCGCGCCCTGCTGCGGCTCCTGGACCTGGACCGGCTCAAGGCCATGGGCTGGCTGCCCCTGTCCATGGAGGACGGCCTGGCCCGCGTGGCCGCCGTAAACCCCGGCGACCCGGCCGTGGCCGCGGACATCCGCGCCGCCCTGGGCGCGGAGCGCATCGAGTTCCTGCACATCTCGGCCCGGGACCTGGCCTGGACCATCGCCAACAACGAGGACGTGAACCCCGGCTTCCCGGGCTTGGCCAACCGCACCTCTCTGGCCAAGGTCCGCACCTACCTGGCCGGGCGGCGTTCGTTCCTGGCCAGCCGCCGCACCACCTTCGCCAAGGGCCGCACCGGCCTGGCCATGTTCCGCACCGGCCTGGCCTTCGCCACGGCGCTCCTGCTCCTGCTGCGCATCGTGAGCCTGGGCTGGGCCTCGCTCCTGGAGCTGGCCCTGCTGACGGCCGGGCTCTTCCTCATGATCGACGGCCTGCGCTGGTACCTCCCGGCCCGCAGGCTCTCGCGCCGCCCCATGGGGAGCGGCCTGCCCCAGGCCCCGGAGGGGGTCAGCGCGCTCTACGTGACCCTCCGAGGCTTTTTGCCGGTCTTCGGCCGCACCGATCCCGTGCCCGGGGCCAAGGAGCTGCGCGACGGCTGGGACCAACTTTCGCCGGTCATGCGGCGGCGCTTCCTGGCCCTGGACCGCACCGACCTGGCCGAGGAGCGCACCCTGCTGGCCTTTTTCCGCACCCTCATGGCCAAGTCCCGCACGGGCATGGCCCTGGGCCGCACCGGCGTGGCCCTGGCGGGCATCGGCATCGCCCTCATCCGCCAGTTCTCCGCAGGCCACGGGGACCTGCTGGGCTGGGCGCTCATCGCCGCGGGCCTGGCCATGACCCTGGAGGGCCTGTCCTGGTACCTGCCGGGCCGCAAGGCGGGCCGGGAGAGCCTGGACTCCTCCCGCCGGGCCGAGGCCGGCGGCACGGCCTGGGATCTGGTCCTGCCGCCCAAGACCATTGATCCCCACGCCCCGTGGCGCTGGCCCGCGCCCCGGCTTCAGGGCGGCGTGGTCCCCGGCATCTGGGGCGCCACGGGCCTGGCCCTGGAGCGCACGCTCCTGGCCGAACGGCGCAACGTCATGGCCCGGCTGCGCACCCACATGGCCCGTGCCCGCACCGGCCTGGCCTTCATCCGCACGGGCATGAACTTCACGGCCGTGGGCCTGGGCCTGCTCGTCTCCTTCGGCCTGCGCAACGCGGCCTGGTCCGGCCTGGAGCTGGGCATCCTCGGCCTGGGCCTGCTGATCGTGGCGGACGGGGCCTACTGGTACCTGCCCTCGGAGCGCATCCGCCGCAGCCTGCCCTACTGCTTCCACGACATGGAGATCGCCCTGCCGGACTACACCCGGCCAGTGGAGGACTGGCCCCGCGCGGAGTTCGGCAATGGCTGAGGCCAACGCCGCCCTGGCGGCCCGTCCCCTGCAAGGCGCCCCGGAGCCTGCGTTTTTCGACGAGCGCCTGTCCGTTCCGCCGGAGCTGGTGGCCCACATCGACCTGGCCCTGCTGGCCGACGGCACCTGGTTCCCCCTGGGCATCGCGGATTCCGGCGCGATCATCGTGGCCTCCTGCGCGCCGGACGATCCCGCGGAGCAGGCCGCCGTGGCCGCGCACTACCCGGGCCGCGAAATCCTCTGGCGCACGGCCTCGCGCCGGGACATCCGCTGGTTCGTGGAGGATTTCCTGAAGCGGGCCTCGGGCGCGCAGATCGGCGTGGAGCGCACCAAGCTGGCCTTCTGGCGCAACACCATGGCCCACTGGCGCACCAAGCTGGCCTGCTACCGCACGGACATGGCCCGGGCGCGCACCAGCCTGAACATCCTGCGCTGGGGCCTGGGCCTGGTCACCCTGTCCAATTCCCTGCTGCGGGCCCAGCGCCTGGAGGCCCATCCGGCCCTTTACTGGGCGCTCATCGCCCTGGGCCTGGGCATCTCGGCGGCCTGCCTGGCGGTTTATCTCGGCGCGCGCAGACGCGGCGTGGCCCCCCCGCCGGTGCAGACCCTGGTGGAGGTCACGGCCGCCACCGTGGAGTTCCTGGAGGACTACCACTACCTGGACAGCTGCCGGATGGAGCCCGGAAAGACCATGAAGCCCACCATGCTCGGCCGCCTGGGCGACCTGCTCTGCCCCCACTCCACCATCCTGGAGACCGGCTCCGGCGCGCGGGAGCGCATCCACCTGGCCCGGGAGCGCAACGTCCTGGCGGCCCAGCGCACGGTCTGCGCCTGCTACCGCACCGTGGCCGCGCGGGCCCGCACCGGCCTGGCCCTGCTGCGCACCGGCGTGACCCTGGCCTGCCTGGGCCTGGGCCTGCTCCACTATTTTCCCTGGAACGGCCTGAGCCTGTTCGACGCGGCCCTCATCCTCCTGGGCCTGCTCATGATCGGCGAGGGCGCGCTCTGGTACTGGCCGGTGCGCCGGGAACCCGCGCAGACGCCGCGCTGCATCGAATGGAGCGCCGATGAAGATTAGGCACCTGCTCGTGCTCAGCGGCATCCTGACCACCGGGCTCATCCTGCTCATCCTGTTCTTCGCCTCCCGCGACATGAACGCCGTGGTGGCCCGGCTGCGCTTCGTGGAGGTGGCCGACGACCTGAACGCCTCGCTCCTGGAGATGCGCCTGGCCGAGAAGAACTATTTCCTGTTCAACGAGGACCAGGCCCTGCAGACCATCATCACCGGAGCGCTCCAGGCCGACCAGACCCTGGAGCAGCTGCGGCCCGAGATCCTGCGGGCCACGGGACCGGGCAACGTGAGCACCCTGCGCGCATACCTGCGCGACTATTCCCGCATCGCCGCGGAGACCACGGCCAGCGGCCTGCGCACCCCGGCGGTGAGCGTGCCCAGGGAGGCCAGCTTCTTGGCCTGGAGCAGCTCGCTTTCCCGCGATTTGAGCTCGTCGGACATGCTGTTCATGGCCCGCATGACCGTGCCCATCTCGTCGTTGGGCACCGGGCCTTCGAT
>JAWRKD010000051.1:0-7654 GCA_040307135.1 Desulfovibrionaceae bacterium | reverse complement strand
CCCCCCCCCCCCCCCCCCCCCCCCCCCCCCCCCCCCCCCCCCCCCCCCCCCCCCCCCCCCCCCCCCCCCCCCCCCCCCCCCCCCCCCCCCCCCCCCCCCCCCCCCCCCCCCCCCGCCGGAGGCTTACCCTTCGTCCGGCCTGGAGTAGGAGCAGCCCTTCTTGGGGCAGGCGATGACCTTGCCCTTGGCCTTGGTGTTCTTGCGCACCAGGTGCGGGTGGCCGCATTCCGGGCAGGCCTCGTCGATGGGCCAGTCCCAGGTGGCGTAGTCGCACTTGGGGTAGTTGGTGCAGGAGTAGAAGACCTTGCCCCGGCGCGTGCTCTTCTCCACCAGGTCGCCGCCGCAACCCGTGGGGCATTTGACCCCGGTGCGGAAGGGCTCGGTGTAGTCGCAGGATGGGTAGCCCGAGCAGGCGATGAAGCGCGAGCCCGTGCGCGCGGTCTTGAGCAGGAGGTCCTTGCCGCACTTGGGGCAGGCGCCCACCTTCTGGGCTGCGGCCTGCTCCTGGACCTGGATGTTGCCCTGCTCGTCGCGGGTGAAGTTCTTGATGTTCTTGCAGTCCGGGTAGCCGGAGCAGCCCAGGAACGGGCCGCGCGAGCCGGACTTGACCACCAGGGGCTTGCCGCAGAGTTCGCAGGCGATGCCCGTGGGCTGGTCCTGAAGCCGTTCCTGGACCTGGATATTGCCCTGCTCGTCGCGGGTGAAGTTCTTGATGTTCTTGCAGTCCGGGAACCCGGTGCAGCCCAGGAACTCGCCGGCCTTGCCGAACTTCACGGCCATGGGCTTGCCGCACAGCTCGCAGGCGATGTCCGTGGCCTGGCTGGTGCGGGTCATCTGCCTCTGGGCCTTGTCCAGCAGGGGGTAGAAGCCGTCCGCGAACTTCCGGATGAGCGCGGTCCAGTCCTGCTTGCCCTCGGACACCGCGTCCAGCTTGTTCTCCATGTCCGCGGTGAAGCCCACGTCCATGAGCTCGGGGAAGTGCTCGCTGAGCTGGTCGCTCACCGTGACGCCCAGTTCGCTGGGCACGAAGCGCTTCTCCTCCAGGCGCACGTACTCGCGGTCCTGGATGGTGGAAATGATGGCCGCGTAGGTGGAGGGCCGACCGATGCCCAGCTCCTCCAGCTCCTTGACCAGGGATGCCTCGGAGTAGCGCGGGGGCGGGGCGGTGAACTTCTGCTCCTTGCGGATCTCGTTCACCGTCAAAACCTGGCCTGGCGCGAGCTTGGGCAGGTCCGCGGCGGCCTCCTCGGCCTCCGGGTCGGCCGCGGGCTCCGGGGCCCGGGCCTTGGACTGGGCGGCCAGAAAGCCGGGGAAAAGCAGGCGTTCGCCCTTGGTCCGCCAGAGGGTCTTGTCCGCGCGCACGGTCACCGTGGTGTCCCAGAACTCGGCGTCGGACATCTGGGAGGACATGAAGCGCTGCCAGATGAGGGCATAGACCCGGTACTGGTCCGAGGGGAGCAGGGATTTCAGCTCCTCGGGGGTGAGCGCCGGGTCCACGGGCCGGATGGCTTCGTGGGCGTCCTGGGCGCTGCCCTTGGTCTTGTAGGCCCGGGGCTTGGCCGGCAGGAACTCCTTGCCGAAGCGCTCCAGGATGTGGGCGCGGGCCGCGTCGCGGGCCTCGTCGGCCACGCGCACGGAGTCGGTGCGCATGTAGGTGATGAGCGCGAGCGTGCCGCGCTCGCCCAGGTCCACGCCCTCGTACAGGCGCTGGGCGATGGTCATGGTCTTCTTGGCCGGGAAGCCCAGGCGGTTGTTGGCGTCCTGCTGCAGCGTGGAGGTGATGTACGGCGGCAGGGGCGAGCGCTTGCGCTTCTTCTCCTCCACCGAGTCCACCACGAAGTCGGCCCGGGTCAGGGCCTGGTGCAGGGCCTCGGCCTGGTCGCTGGAGCCCACGGGGCTGGCCCCGGGCTTCACGGACTTGCCGTCCAGCTTCCAGAGCTCGGTCCAGAAGGCCGGGGGCGCGGCGGCGGAAAGCTGCGCCTTGAAGAGCCAGTACTCCTCGGGCACAAAGGCGCGGCGGGCCTTTTCCCGCTCCACGATGAGCTTGAGGGCCACGGACTGCACCCGGCCCGCGGAGATGCCGCGCTTGACCTTCTTCCAGAGGATGGGGCTGATCTTGTAACCCACAAGCCGGTCCAGCACGCGGCGGGCCTGCTGGGAGTCGAAGAGCCGCTCGTTCAGGGGCCGGGGGTGCTCCAGGGCCTCGCGCACGGCCCGGGGCGTGATCTCGTTGAACTGGATGCGCGAGAGATTGGCGTTGTCGTCCTTGATGAGCTCGGCCACGTGCCAGGCGATGGCCTCGCCTTCGCGGTCCGGGTCCGGGGCCAGGAACACGTGGCCCGCCTTCCTGGCCGCGGCCTTGAGGCGCTTGACCACCTCTTCCTTGCCCTTGATGACCTGGTAGCGGGGCGCGAAGCCCTTCGCCTCGTCCACGCCCAGGTCGCGCACGGGCAGGTCGCGCACGTGCCCCACCGAGGCTTCCACCAGGAAGTCCTTGCCCAGGAACTTGCCGATGGTCTTCACCTTGGCGGGCGACTCGACGATGATGAGGTTCTTGGCCATGTCGGCAGGGCTATAGCCACCCCGGCCCGGCTTGGCAAGGGCAGGGGACCAGGGAGCGGTATCTAGACCGAATCCCAGAGCAGCTTGAGGTTGAGCCCGATGACCGCGGCCGCGATGCAGGCCAGCACGAAGGTGTGCCAGGCCGTGTTGGCATACGGCCCCATGACTTTCCGGGACGAGGTCAGGGCCAGCTGGAGCAGGATGGTCAGGGGCAGCTGCACCGAAAGGAGCATCTGGGACAGGACCAGGCCGCGGAAGGGGTCGGCGATGAAGAAGATGGCGGCCAGGGCGCCCACCAGGGTCAGGCCCACGCCGACCCGGCTGTGGAAGTCCTTGATGTCGTAAGGCTCCTGGAAGATGCCCGCGAAGATGGTGCCCCCGGCCATGCCCGCGGTGACGCTGGAGGAGATGCCCGCCAGGAGCAGGGCGATGGCGAAGACCAGGGCCGCGGCGTCGCCCAGCAGGGGCTTGAGCATGGCCTGGGCCTGCTCCAGGGCCTCCACCGGCACGCCCTGGGCGAAGAAGGTGGCCGCGGCCACCAGGATCATGGCGCTGTTGATGGCCCAGCCCACGCCCATGGAAAGCAGCGTGTCCAGGAACTCGTACTGGAGCTGGCGGCGGATGATCTCGGGCGATTCCCGGTTCCACTGGCGGCTCTGGATCACCTCGGAATGCAGGAACAGGTTGTGGGGCATGACCACGGCCCCGAGCACGCTCATGACGATGACCATGGAGCCCTCGGGCAGGCAGGGCGTGACCCAGCCGCGCAGGGCCGGGGTCCACTGGATGGGGGCCAGGTGCAGTTCGAAGAGAAAGCAGACGCCGATGAGCGAGACAAAGGCGATGATGTATTTCTCCAGGCGGCGGTAGGAGTTGGAGAAAAGCATCCAGAGCACGGTGGCGGCGGTGAGCGTGGCGCCCAGGGGGATGGGCAGGCCGAAGAGCATGGACAGGGCGATGGCCCCGCCCAGGATCTCGGCCAGGGCCGTGGCCACGGCCGCCAGCACGGCCGAGCCCAGGACCGCGCGCGAGACGATGCGGGGCAGGTGGGCCGTGGCCGCCTCGGACAGGCAGAGGCCCGTGGCGATGCCCAGGTGCGCGGCGTTGTGCTGGAGCACGATGAGCATGAGGGTGGAGAGCGTGACCATCCAGAGCAGGGAATAGCCGTAGCCCGCCCCGGCGGCCACGTTGGAGGCCCAGTTGCCCGGATCGATGAAGCCCACGGTGACGAGCAGGCCCGGCCCCACGTATTTCCACAGCTCCCAGGCCGTGAGCCGGGGGGCGTGGATCTCGCGGAATTTGCGCAGCACGTCTTTCAGGCACATGCACTGCTTCTAGCCTCAGGACTCGGGCCTTGGCAATGCGGCCGGATGACAGTCCCTGTTTTTTCGCCCATACTCGCGCCATGGAACCCTCGTACCTGGCCCTGGCCCGCACGGGCGAGCTGGCCCGGCGCGCCGAAGCGGCCGTGGCCCGGCTGGCGGCCTGCGACCTCTGCCCGCGGCGTTGCGGCGTGGACCGTCTGGCCGGGGAAACCGGATTCTGCGGCATCGGCCGCCGGGCCGTGCTGGCCGACTACCACCTGCACTACGGCGAGGAGGCCTGCCTGGTGGGCGAGGGCGGCTCGGGCGCGCTCTTCTTCTCGGGCTGTTCGCTGGCCTGCGTGTTCTGCCAGAACTGGGAGATCAGCCGGCCGGACGCGGCGGGCGGGCCCTGCGGCCTGGAGCTGGACGCCGCGGGCCTGGCCGGGGCGTTCCTGGATTTGCAGGCGCGCGGGGCCGAAAACATCAACCTGGTCTCGCCCACGCACGTGGCGGCCCAGGTGCTGGAGGCCCTGGCCCTGGCCGCGGACCAGGGCCTTGCCCTGCCCCTGGTCTGGAACTCCGGGGGCTACGACAGCGTGGACACCCTGCGGCTGTTCGAGGGCGTGGCGGACATCTATCTGCCCGACGCCAAGGTCTGGAACCCGGACCAGGGGGCGCGGCTGCTCTCGGCCCCGGACTATCCCGGGACCGCCCGGGCGGCCCTGGCCGAAATGTGGCGGCAGGCCGGACCCCTGGTCCTGGACGGCCGCGGCGTGGCGCAGAAGGGGCTCCTCGTGCGGCACCTGGTCCTGCCCGGGGGCCTGGCCGGAAGCACGGACTGGATGGACTGGCTGGGCCGCAACGCGCCGGGCGCCGCCGTGAACGTCATGGGCCAGTACCGGCCCTGCTGGCGGGCCGGGGAGTTCCCGGAGCTGCGGGCCGCGCCCGGGCCGGAGGACATGGAATCGGCCCGGCAGGAGGCCCGGCGGGCCGGCCTGGCCCTGCTGGAGGACCCGGTCCAGGGCCTCCTGGCCCGGCTTGCGCGCCGCCTGGAATCGGGCTGAACCAAAATGTGCTTCTCTTGCTTTCTGTTTTTCCAGTCTTTTTCTTCAGCTTGACATTTTTGGGATGCGTTTGGCCGCTTTTCTGAAGTCTTTTCACAAAAAAGTCAGTGGAATGCCTTCGGAATCCGGGACCGCTCCGGCAGCCCGGAGTTCAACCCGCCGGAAAACCAGCGAAACGAGTGTTTGGCACGGCGATTGTTACATGCTTCGCGCCGGATTTCCGGCGTTTTCGTCTTGGAGAAACCAAAACTTGGAGGATCGAGGATATGGAGATTCCTGTTTTCAAGTGCAAAAACGCCGATGACGTCATGAAGGCGGTGAAGGACTACAACGTCAGCTTCATCCAGTACTGGTTCGTGGACATCCTGGGCGTGCTCAAGAGCTTCCAGATCACGCCCAAGGAGCTCGAGGCCTCCTTCGAGGAAGGCATGGGCTTCGACGGCTCCTCGATCCTGGGCTTCTGCCGCATCGACGAGTCGGACATGGTGGCCATGCCCGATCCGACCACCTTCCAGATCTGCTCCTGGCGTCCCACCGAGCGCCCGGTGGCCCGGATGTTCTGCGACATCGTGAACCCCGACGGCACCCCCTACGCCGGCGACTCCCGCTACTGCCTGAAGCGCGTCCTGGCCAAGGCCGCCCAGAAGGGCTACACCTACTACGTGGGCCCCGAGCTGGAGTTCTTCCTCTTCGCCGACGACAAGGGCACCCAGATCCTGGACCAGGGCGGCTACTTCGACGCCCCGCCCCTGGATCTGGGCAACAACATCCGCCGCGACATCATCTTCGCCCTGGAGTCCATGGGCATCGCCATCGAGTACAGCCACCACGAAGTGGCCCCCAGCCAGCATGAGATCGACATGCGCTACGCCGAGGGCCTCAAGATGGCCGACACGGTCATGACCTACCGCGTGGTGGTCAAGGAAACCGCCCGCAAGCACGGCTGCTACGCCACCTTCATGCCCAAGCCCATCTTCGGCGAGAACGGCTCCGGCATGCACGTGCACCAGTCCCTGTTCAAAAAGGGCAAAAACGTCTTCTACGAGGCCAACGACAAGTACCACCTGTCCGCGGACGGCAAGAGTTACATCGCCGGCATCCTGAAGCACGCCCCCGAGTTCGCCTGCGTGACCAACCAGTGGGTCAACTCCTACAAGCGCCTGGTGCCCGGCTACGAGGCCCCGGTGTACGTGGCCTGGGCCCGCCGCAACCGCTCGGCCCTGGTGCGCGTGCCCATGTACAAGCCCGGCAAGGAAGCCGCCACCCGCATGGAGCTGCGCTGCCCCGACCCGGCCGCCAACCCCTACCTGGCCTTTGCCGTGATGCTGGCCGCCGGCCTCAAGGGCATGGAAGAGGGCTACAAGCTGCCCGATCCGGTGGAGGCCGACATCTTCCACATGGACGAGAAGACCCTCAAGAAGCACAAGATCACCTCCCTGCCCGGCAGCCTGTCCGAGGCCGCCCAGCTCATGAAGAAGTCCGCCCTGGTCAAGGAGACCCTGGGCGACCACATCTTCACCAAGCTGTACGAGAACAAGATGGCCGAGTGGGACCGCTACCGCATCCAGGTCACCGGCTACGAGCTGGACCGCTACCTGCCCGTCATGTAGCTTCCGCTTTCCGGCAAATGAAAAAGGCCCCTTCGGGGGCCTTTTTTGTTGTCCGCGGCAGGGAGTTCAGCCCGCGGCCCGCTCTTTCGGCAGGTCCGGCGGCAGGGTCCAGGCCAGGGCCGCGCTGCACACGGGCAGGGCCACGGTCAGGGCCAGGGCCGTGCGCAGGCCGTGGGCGTCGGCCACCAGACCCAGGGCGGGCGCGGCCAGGCCGCCCACGGAGATGGCCAGGCCCAGGGTCACGCCGGAGGAGAGCCCCACCTGCCCGGGCAGATAGCCCTGGCCCAGGACGATCATGGCGCTGTAGGGCACGGACAGGCCGAAACCCAGAAGCGCCAGCAGAGCGGCCGCGGGCAGGGGGGAGTCCAGCAGGAGGAAGGCCGGGATCAGAGGCAGCAGGACCAGGAAGCTCCCCAGCACTACCCTGGGGCGGCTGTAGCGGTCGGCCAGCCAGCCCCCGGCCAGGGAACCCGCCACCGAGGCCCCGGCGAACACGGCCAGGGCCACGGCTCCCTCGTGTTCGGAGCGGCCGAGCACGTGGATCCAGTAGAGCGGGATGAAGGTGTTGAAGCCGAAGAAGAGCATGGACCGGCCCACCACCGTCGCCGAGAGGCGCAAGAACGGCCCCCAGGCCGCCCGCTCCCTGGCCCTGGGCCCGGCCCCGGCCCGGGACGGCGCGGCCGCGGGTTCGGCGGAAAAGAGCCACAACGCCGCCAGGGCCATGAGGCAGCCCGGCACGGCCATGGCCGCGGTGCCGCCCAGGCCCCAGAGGCCCGTGGCCAGGGCGGCCAGCAGCGGCCCCAGGGTGAAGCCCAGGGTCCCGCCCACGCCGAAAATGCTCATGGCGCCGGCCTTCTGGTCCCCGGAATGGAGGTTCACCAGGCGGGCGGCCACCGGGTGGAAACCCGCCACGCCCACGCCGCAGGCCACGGCCGCCAGGAGCAGGAGGGCATAGGACGGAACCAGGCCCGTGGTCCCCAGGCCCAGGCAGGCCAGGGCCACGGAGGCGGGCAAAAGCCAGGCGCGCGAGCCCTTGTCCGCCAGGTAGCCGAAGGCGGGCTGGACCACGGTGGAGGCGATGTTCGAGGAAAAGACCACCGCCGCGGCCGGGGCG
>JAWRKD010000050.1:0-6469 GCA_040307135.1 Desulfovibrionaceae bacterium | reverse complement strand
GGACCCGGACCGCCTGCCTCTCTGGTCTATCCGGCCCGCAAGGCCCGCACCATCTCCTCCAGCTCGCGGATGCGGTCCGCCAAGTCCTGCACGGCCTGGGCCGATTCGCGCATGCCCTGGGCGATGCGGCCGGTGATCCGGTTGACCTCCTCCTCGGAGCGGTTGATCTCCTCGCTGGCCGCGGACTGTTCCTCGGCCGCGGTGGCGATGCTCGTGACCTGCTGGGAGGTGGTCTCCACCAGGCCCACGATCTCGCGCAGGGCGGTCTCGGAATCCTTGGCCAGGCCCGTGGCCTCCTCCACCGCGGCGGCGGCCTGGTCCACCTTGCCCACGTTCTGGCGGGTGCCGGACTGGATGGCCTCGATGGCCGAGCCCACCTCCTTGGTGGCGGTCATGGTCTTTTCGGCCAGCTTGCGCACCTCGTCGGCCACCACGGCGAAGCCGCGGCCCGCGTCGCCCGCGCGGGCGGCCTCGATGGCCGCGTTCAGCGCCAGGAGGTTGGTCTGGTCCGCGATGTCGTTGATCACGTTCATGATGTGGCCGATGGACTGGGCCTGCGCGCCCAGCTGGTCCATGCCCGTCTTGAGCTCCCGGGACAGGGCGTCCACCTTGTTGATGGCCTTGAGGGAGTGTTCCACCACGGCCTCGCCGCTCAGGGCCTTGCCGCGCGCGCCGTCCGCGGTCTCGGCCGCGGCCCCGGCGTTCTTGGCCACCTCCAGCACGGTGGCGTTCATCTCCTCCATGGCCGTGGCTGTCTCGGCGGTGCGCTTCTCCTGTTCCTCCACCTCGCGGGAGATGTCGCTGACCTCGGACGAGAGCCGCTGCGAGGCCTGGGTCAGGGCCTCAATGATGCCCTGGAGCCGGTCCGCGGCCGCGACCATGCCCTCGGACTTGGCCCGCTCGGCCCTGGCCCGCGATTCCTCGGCCTGGCCCAGGGCGGCCACGGCCTTGCGCGTCTGCTCCTCGGCCTCGGCCCCGCGCTGGGCCGCGGCCTCCAGACTGGTGCGGATGCTGGCGGTCATTTCGCCCAGGGCCTGGGCCAGATCGCCCATCTCGTCGCGGGTGGCGATGTCCAGGCGGCCGTTCAGGTCGCCCTGGGCCACGGACTGGGCAAAGCCGGTGCAGCGCCTGAGGGGCTTGAGGATGAAGCCCCGCACCGCCAGGCTCACGGAGAGGATGAGGGCCACGGTGAGCAGGCCGGCCAGGAGCATGTTGGAGCGGGCCGCAGCCTGGACGTGGGCGCGCAGGTCGCTGGAGGGCGCCACCACGGCGAAGATCCAGCCCGTGTCCGGGTCGCGGCGCACCGCGGCCATCTGTTCGCCCCCGGCGTCCTCGAAGCGCACGATGCCGGAAGTCTGCACGGCCATCGCGCCCTGGCCCAGGGGGGTCTTGGCCAGGTCGGTCTTCATGAGCTGCTCCGGGTCCGGGTGGGCCAGGACCATGCCGTCCTTGTCCAGGATGAAGGCGTAGCCCGTGCTGCCGATGCGCGTCTCGGACAGGGCCTTGGTCAGGCCGTCCAGGGCCAGGCCCGCGTTGAGCACGCCCAGGAGTTTCTTGTCCTGGTCCAGGATGGACCGGGCGATGACCACCACGGCCTTGCCCGTGGTGCGGCTCACGATGGCCTTGGACAGGGCTGTGGGCTTGCCCCCGGCCACGAGCTGGAAATAGTCGCGGTCGGCCACGTTGATCTTGCCGATGGAGGCCGCGTTGGTGGAGGCCACGGAGTCGGCCTTGAGGTTGAAGACGTTGGCGTAGTCCACGCCCTGCATGGAGCGGACCATGTGCCGGAGGGCGGCGTTGGCCGCGTCCGGGGCCTGGCCCAGGAGCGGCCCGGCCAGCACGGGCTCGGCCGCGAAGGCCTCCATGATGGCCAGGTTGGCGGCCACGTTGCCGCTGATGTCGTTGGCCAGGGCCTGGCCCATGAGGGACATGGTCTCTTCGGAAACCAGGTCGAAGGCGTGTTTCTCGTTGCGGGAGTTGAGGCCCACCAGCAGGGCCATGCCCGCCAGGATCACGACGAGCACAGGGGCGAAGAATTTCACTTGCAGATTCAGCCGCATGACGCTCCTCCGGGGTTCCGGCAAAAGGGTGATAGAGGTTTTCAATGTAGCCGGATCAGGGGGATGGAGCAAGCCGGGCGGCAGAAATTATCATTTCCTTGTCCTGTGGAAATAAGAAGGGGGCCCTGCTGGGCCCCCTTCTTACGGAGAGAGAGGAGTTTGGGAAGGAAACGTGTGACTGGGGTGAGGCTCGCTGTGCTGTGTGCCTTGCGTGAAGCCACTGCCAAAGCCGTGCCAAAATATTCAACATGTTGAAATTATACGTTATTTAATAAAACTGCCTCGGCTCCGGCCTGCTTGCTTGTGCAGGCTGCTGCACATTCCTTGCACAAGAATTTGCACAAATGCACAAGGTTCATCCCAGCAGGGCGTAGAGAGCGGCCACCAGGAGCAGGGAGGCCGCGCGCAGGGCCTGGTTGTGCACGATGAGCCGCACGGCCAGGCGGGTCTTGAAGATGCCGGTGTAGTAGGGGAACTGGTGGCGCACCGCGCGCATGGGCGTGGAGAGCACGGCCCCCGCCAGCAGGGCCAGGACCATCTCCTTCATGCCCAGGGCGCCGGTGGTGAGCAGGGCCCCGGCCGCGGCGAAGCCCGCGGTGGACTCCGCCGCCACCTGGAAGGCCACCACGCCCACGGCCTCGGGCGGCAGCCAGGAGAGCAGGAAGCTCTGGCCCATGGCCTGCTCCAGCCAGTCGAAGATCCCCCAGCGCTTCAGGAAAAAGAACAACGTATAGACAGGCACGGTGATGCAGATCAGCCGGGGCAGCCGCTTCTTGAAGCGCGTCCAGGTGTTGCGCAGGGCCGGGCCCAGGCCTTTGAAGCCGCCCTCGTCCAGCAGGCAGGTCACGCAGCCTTCGGGCAGGGGCGGTAGGGTGAGGCGGCCCCAGAGCACGATGACGAAGGTGCGGATCAGGGCCGAGAGCACGGTGAGGCCCACATAGACCACGGCGGCCTGGTGCAGGAAGGGCACGGCCAGGGCCAGCAGCGTGGGCAGGTGCAGGAAATTGGTGGGCAGGCTGTTGAAGAGGTTGGAGAGCACCACCTCGCGCTCCGTCAGTCTGCCCTGCTCGTAGGCCTCGGCCAGCATGGAGTTGGCCGCGGCCCCGGAGAAGAAGGCCATGCTGAAGCTGGCCCCGGAGATGTCCTTGAGCCGGGCCATGCGGATGAGCGGGGCGGCCACCCGGGCCACGGCCCTGGTCCAGTTGAGCGACTCGATGAGGTTGCCCGCGAAGAGCCCCAGGCTCACCGCGCCGCACATGCGCAGCAGGGGCCAGGCCAGACCGTTCCAGAGTTCATGGGTGGAGGGCAGCATGGTTGCCTCTTGTGCAGCCTGGAACCTGTTTCGTCAAGACAGGGAGGATTGACTCCGGGCGGCCATTGCGGGAGGGAATGGGGCCAAACCCCGGCAACCGTTCCGCGGGACAAGGAGGACCCTCTGCGCGGCAGTTCGTCCGGATGGAGCCTCCGGGAATTCCCGGCCGCGGCAAAATGTTTGACGCCGAGGTCCGGCGGGCGGATAGGAGAAGGAAAGCCGAAAGGAGGACAGCCATGAGCGACACGGTGATCCAACCGCCCCTGCCCTATGCCCAGAACGCCCTGGAGCCGGTGATCTCGGCCCGCACCCTGGAGTTCCACTACGGCAAGCACCACGCGGCCTACGTGGCCAACGCCAACAAGCTGCTGGCGGGCACGGGCCTGGAGGGCAAGCCCCTGGCCGAGATCGTCAAGGCCGCGGCCAAACCGGGCCAGGAGGCCCTGTTCAACAATGCGGCCCAGGCCTGGAACCACGAGTTCTACTGGAAGAGCCTGAAGCCCGGCGGCGGAGGCCGCCCCTCGGGCAGGATCGGGGCCATGGTGCAGGCCTCCTTCGGCAGCCACGAGGAGTTCGCCAAGGCCTTCGCCGCCGCGGCCGTGGGCCGCTTCGGCAGCGGCTGGGCCTGGCTGGCGCAGGACGGCTTCGCGCTCAAGGTCGTGAGCACGGCCAACGCCGAGACGCCGCTGACCCAGGGCCTCAATCCGCTCCTGGTGGTGGACGTCTGGGAGCACGCCTACTACCTGGACTACCAGAACCGGCGGCCGGACCACGTGAACGCGGTGCTGGACAAGCTCCTGAACTGGGACTTCGCCGCCGCAAACCTGAAGTAGGCGTCAGTCTCCGAGCCGTTCCAGCTCCTCGGGCGCGAGACTGGTGCTGTGCTCCGGACCAGGGAAGGTTCCGGCACGCACCTCGGCGTAGTAGGCCGCCACGGCCTCCCGGCCCGGCTGGGCCAGGTTGGCGTACTGCTTCACGAACTTCGGCAGGAAGCGGTCGTAGAGCCCCAGGATGTCGTGGATCACCAGGACCTGGCCGTCGGTGTCCGGCCCCGCGCCGATGCCGATGGTGGGGATGGGCACGGCCCGTGTGATGCGCGCCGCGGCTTCCCGCGGCATGGCCTCCAGCACCAGGGAGAAGCAGCCCGCGTCGGCCAGGGCCCGGGCGTCCTCCAGCAGGATGCGGACGGCCTCGGCGGTCTTGCCCTGGGCCTTGAACCCGCCCAGGTTGGCGATGTGCTGGGGCGTGAGCCCGATGTGGCCCATGACCGGGATGCCCGCGTCCACGATGGCCCGCACCTGGGGCAGCACGGCCCGGCCGCCTTCCAGCTTCACGGCCCTGGCCCCGCCTTCCTTGAGGAAGCGGCCCGCGTTGCGCACGGCCTCGGGCGTGGAGCACTGGTAGGAGAGGAAGGGCATGTCGCCCACCAGCAGGGCGTGTTTCACGGCCCGGGCCGTGGCCCGGCAGTGGTGGAGCATCTCCTCCATGGTCACGGAGAGCGTGTCCTCCTGGCCCAGGACCACCATGGCCAGGGAATCGCCCACCAGGACCACGTCCGGCCCGGCCGCGTCGGCCAGAAGGCCGCTGGGGTAGTCGTAGGCCGTGATGGCGGCCACCTTGGCCCGGCCCTTGAGGGCCAGGATGTCGGGCGCGGTGAGCTGTTTGGCCATGGCGTGCTCCGTTTCGGGTTCCGGGGGCGGAAAGGCGAGGGTAGGACCCCGGCGGGTCCCCGTCAAGCGGCCGGAAAACGAAAAAGGCCCGGGGGGGACTCAGCGCTCCCCGGGCCTTCGCGCAATGCGGGATCAGAGCGGGGTCACGTTCTGGAGCACCCAGGTCACGCGGCCCACGATGCGGTCCTTCATCTCCTCGGCCGGGATGGTGATGTCCGAGTAGTCCTTCTCGGCGCGCAGCACGTACTGGCCGTTCTGGAAATAGACCCGGCGGATCAGAAGGCCCTGCCTGGGGAAGTACACGGCGCTGAAGTCCCCGTCCGGGCACTGCTTCTGGGCCGTGTCGATGCCCACGAAGGCCCCCCGGCAGATGATGGGCTCCATGCCGGTGGAGTCCATCTTGACCACCACCAGGCTCTCGCGGTGGAAGCTCTCGGGGATGGCCAGGTCCTCAATGGGCAGGGGCTCCCAGCTGGGACCGGCGTTCTTGGGCGCGGCCATGGAGCAGACCGGCACCACGCGGCTGCGGGAATGGGGCCTGCCGTAAGGCGCCGGGGTCTCGCGCAGGAGCGCGTCGGCGGCCATCTTGCCGCGGCTGGGATGGAGATAGACCGGCTCGGAGCCGTGGGCCAGCCAGTCCGGCGACAGGCCGTGGCTGCGGTAGAGCTTGAGGAACCATTCGGCCGGCACGGAGCAGCGGCGCTTGGCGTCGGAAATGCTCGACTGGCGGACGTCCAGCACGTCGGCCAGCTGCACCTGGGTCCGCGCCCCGGTGGCTTTCTTGATGCGCTCGAGAACCTCGTTGAACCAGCGTTCCAGGTTCTCGTCGCACTTTTTCTTATTCTTGGGCATGATTGCTCCCTATAAAGCAAAATAACCTATATCTTGATATAGGCAAAAAGATATCCGATACACTATAGACTAATGATTGATTTCCACAGTACCGATGCCGTGCATAACCCCCCATCTGTAACGTAGCAGCAAGCTTCAGCCGAACAACTGGTCATTGCAAACATGAAACAGGCTGAATCATGCGGTTTGGACCCCCGAATCATGTCCAGCACGTGTTTCCAGCCCTGAAAATAGGGCACTAGTAGTCAGGAGCCGCTTGAAAGTCAAGGAAACCGTCCCGTCAGGTCGGGATTGACGTTTGCGCGATCGGAGGCAGCCGTCCAATCGCGCATGATTCCGGGGGAATGGGCGGGAAATGGCGCAGGTTGCGGAAATCGGCGGAACCTATCGGTTCCGCCGATTTTTCTCTATTGGAAGTACCGCAGGAACGGGCTGCCCGGGGTGAGCACCAGGCGGGTGTTGTCCTTGAGCGCGGCCTCGTAGGCCTCCAGGCTGCGCTGGAAGGCGTAGAACTCCGGCGACTGGCCGTAGGCCTCGGCATAGATCCGGGGGGGGGGGGGGGGGGGGGGGGGGGG
>JAWRKD010000049.1:0-54969 GCA_040307135.1 Desulfovibrionaceae bacterium | reverse complement strand
GGCCTGGAGCTGGGCCAGACGCTTGGCGATCCAGGGATGCCGCGCATGCCGCAGGAAGAGCTTGAGGATCGCCCGCGGCGAGATCCGGCTGGTCTTGTTCATGTTTCCGCTCGTCCGCCGGTTCCAGCCGGGCGAAAAGCGCCCTTGCCCTGAACGGACTGGGGTTCTATAAAACGGGACGTGGCAGGATGCAACGCTCGCACCGATTTGTCCGCCCTTGCGGCGCAGGCAGGAACCGTGTTCCCATGACCCTGCCGCGCCTGTCCCGCCCCCGGCTCCTGGCCCTAGTCCCGCCCGCCGTGCTGCTCTGCTGCCTGCTGTTCTGGGCCGTGGACGTGCTCAACTGGGACGAGTGGATCATCTGGACCCGGGTCCTGGAGAAGTTGCGCCACGGCTCCTTCGGCCTGCTGGACCTAGCGGCCCAGGAGAACGAACAGCGCAACCTGGCCGCGCGGCTCATGGGCTTGGCCCTGCTGCCCGCATTCGGCCTGAGCCGCTGGCCCGAATACCTGCTCAACCTGCTCCTGGCCGGGGGCTGCGTGCTCCTGGCCGCGCGGCTCTTCCGGCGCGTGTCCCCGGACCGCGAGCCGCCCCTGCCCATCTTTTCCCTGCTGGCCTTCTCCCTGCTCCAGTGGGAGACCTTCAGCGTGGGCATCAACAGCTCCGTGCTCCTGCCCGTGCTGGGCCTCTGGCTCGGCAGCGTCCTGGCCTGGGCCGGTCCGCCCACTTTCCCACGCATCTCGGGCCTGGCCCTGGTCGGCGTCCTGCCCTCGTTCAGCTTCGTCAACGGCCTGTTCTTCTGGCCCTGCCTCTGGCCTCTGCTCCTGTACCGAGCCGAGGCCCGAAGCCAGCGCCGTCTGGTCCTCCTGGCCTGGCCCCTGCTGGGGGCCCTGGCCTGGCTCGCATATTTCGCGGGCTACCAGAGGCCGGGGCACCATCCCTCGGTACTGGCCGCCCTGGCCTCGCCCCTGCGGTTCACGGGTTATGTCCTGGCCTATCTGGGCGGGGCCGTTGTGAGCGACCGCAACCTCCTGGCCCTGGCCGTGCTGGCGGGCGGCTTTTCCCTGGTCCTGCTGGCCGCGCTTCTGCGCACGGCGGCCAGGAAGCGCGCCTGGGCCACGGCACTGCCCTGGCTGCCGGTCACCGGCTTCGGCCTCTGCTCGGCCCTGGCCACGGCCGCGGGTCGCAGCGGTTTCGGCCTGGGCCAAGCCCTGGAAAGCCGCTACGCCACCTTTTCCGGCGCATACTGGATGGCCCTGGCCGCGCTCTTCCTCCTGCTCCGCGCACATCTGCCGGAGCGTCCCGGAATCTGGCTGCGCCGGGGCCTGGCCTGCTGCTTGGCCCTCTTTCTCCTTTCCTCGCTGCTTTCGGCCATTGTGCTGCGCAACCGCCACGTCCCCCAGGAAGCGGCCCGCCGGGAGCTCTATCGCCTCACCGACACAGCCGCGCTCCAGGCCATTTTCCCGGACCCGGCCTACCTTGCCGCGCACCTGCCTCTGTTCCTGGAACAGCGCCTGGGGCCGTATCATTTCCTGCGGCCCATGGCGGAATACCAGCACGGTTCCGCATCGGCCGGGAGCTTCGAGGCCGCGGCGGGCCGGGGCCTGGACGATCGGCTCTGCGGGGTGCAGGTGCGCGGGCAGTTGGACCGGGCCGTGGCCCTGCCCGTGCTTTTCACGTCCGGCAGCGGGCTGGCCGGAGTGGCCATGAGCGACAGCCAGGGCCGCTTCGCGCTCTTCCTGCCGGACACGGCCCTGCCCGAAGGCACGCTCACCCTGCACGCCCTGGCTCTGGAGCGGGACACCCTGTGGCCCCTACTGCCCGAGGCGGGCGTGGACGTGGTGAACACGCCCTGCGCCGCGGAATTTCGCATTGATAAGAAGTTCCTGGCCCGGTAAGGAACAGGGGCGGCGACCCGCCCCCGGAGCGAACGTGATCAACGGCAAGCGCATCATCCTGGTCATGCCGGCCTACAATGCCGGAAACACCCTGGAAAAGACCTACAGTGAGATTCCGCCCCAGGTGGTGGACGAGGTCCTGCTCGTGGATGACGAGAGCACGGACAACACCGTGGAGTGCGCGGACGGACTCGGCATCCGGGTCATCCGCCACGAGCGCAACCGGGGCTACGGCGGCAACCAGAAGACCTGCTACGACAACGCCCTGGCCCTGGGCGCGGACATCGTCATCATGCTCCACCCCGACTACCAGTACACGCCCCGGCTGGTGCAGGCCATGGTCTCGCCCATCGCCTACGGGGTCTTCGACTGCATGCTCGGTTCGCGCATCCTGTCCAACGGCGCACTGGCCGGGGGCATGCCGCTCTACAAGTACGCGGCCAACCGCCTGCTCACGCTCGTCCAGAACCTCTTTCTAGGCTCCAAGCTCTCGGAGTTCCACACCGGGCTGCGGGCCTACTCGCGCGAAGTCCTGGAGGCCATCCCCTTTCACGGCAACAGCGAGGACTTCGCCTTCGATAACCAGTTCCTCTGTCAGATCCTCTATGCCCGCTTCCGGGTGGGCGAGATCACCTGCCCCACGCGCTACGCCGCCGACTCCTCGTCCATCTCCTTCCGCAATTCCGTGCGCTACGGCCTGGCCGTGCTGCGCACCACCCTGGACAGCGTTCTGCACAGCCTGGGCTGGCGGGCGAGCCCCCTGTTCGCGCCCCTGGACCGGCTGCGCGCGGCCAACGCCCGGCGGGCCTGAGCAATGCGACGGCCGGGAACCCTGCGCAAGCTCGGCTATCTCCTGGCCGCGGGCTGGTTCCGCGACGGGCTCCAGGCCGTGTTCCTGCTCCTGCTGGCCCGGCGCTCCACGGGCCTGTTCGGCCACTTCATGCTGGCCATGAGCCTGGGCCAGATCCTGCTCTTCGCCACGGAATTCGGCATCAACCAACATTTCACCGTGCTGCTCAGCCGCGGCCGTGTCTCGCCGGGCGCGGCCTTCCGTCAGATCGCGGCCATCAAGGCCGTGTTCTTCAGCCTGGGCCTGGCGACCATGATCGGATTCTGCCTCTGGCAGTCCTACAGCCCGGAGCTGCTGGCCGTGGCCCTGATCGTCGGCGCGGCCTTCGGCCTGGACGCCCAGGTGAACTCCTTCTACGTGCTTTGCCGGGTGCTCCACCGCCAGGACGTGGAAGGGCGGCTGCGCGGAGCCGCGGCCCTGGCCGCCTACGCCTACGGACTGACGGCCCTGCTCCTGGGCGCTCCGGCCGCGGTCCTGGCCCTGTTCAAGCCCGTGGAGACAGCCGTGGGCCTCTTCTTCACGGCCCGCATCCTGCTCCGCAGGCGGCTGCGCGCCGCGGCCTGGAGCCTGGCCTCGCTCTGGGAGAACTGGCGCGAGAGCATCGTCTTCACGGTCATGGCCGTGGCCGCCATCCTCTACAACAAGATCAACATCTTCTTTCTCCAGCGCCAGGCCGGGGCCGAGGCCGTGGCCCAGTACAGCGCCACCTGGCAGGTGGTGGACGGCGTGTCCGTGCTCGTGTCCAGCCTGCTCCTAGGCAGCGTGCTCTTCCCGCTCCTGGCCCGGCTCTGGAACCGCGACCGCCCGGCGTTTCTGGCCACGGCCCGCTTCCAGGCCGCGCTTCTGGCCGCCGCGGCCCTGCCCGCCATGTACGTGCTGGCCCTGCAGAGCGACCTCCTCCTGGGCCTGCTCTACGGCCCGGCCTACGCCGAGGCGGCCCGCGTCCAGCCCTGGCTGGTCCTCTGCATCCTTTTGGCCTTCGTGCACAACCTGGCCTACTACCTGCTCCTGAGCATGGGGCGGCAACGGCTGCTGGCCGCCTATTTCCTGGCCGGGCTGGCCCTCAACGCAGGCCTCTGCGCCTGGGCCATCCCCCGCTGGGGCCTGGACGGAGCGGTCTGGAGCATCGTGCTCACCAAGGGCTTCATGGCCCTGCTGACTCTGGGTTCCTGCCAGCGGCTCATCGGACTCTTCTCCCTGGGCGCGGCGCTACGGCCGGTCCTGGCCGCTGCCGTGGCCTGGGGCCTGGCCTGGGGCGGCCGGGAGCTGGGCCTGGCCATGCCCGGACAGGTCGCTGGCCTGACCCTGCTGCTCGGCCTGCTCTGGTGGACCGCCCGGCATCGCCCGTCCGCGGAGGCTGCATGAGCCTGTTGCTCCTGGGCATGGCCGCCCATCTCGCCGTGCTGGCGCTGCTCCTTGCCGTGGGCGCTCCGGCCGTGCGCACGGCGCGCAATCCGGGACCAGCCCCCGTCCTGCCGCAGCCCCAGCCCCGGGTGGCGGTCATCGTGCCGCTCACCGGCGATTCCCCGGCCCTGCGTCACAGCCTGGCCTCGCTCCTGGACCAGCAGGGCGTGGCCTTTGAGTCCTGGTTCGTGGTGCGCGACGCCGATGATGCAGCGGTGCAGGCAGTGGAGGAACTCAGCCAGAGACACGCCAACGTGCATCTCGTGGTGGCGGGCGCGGCCACGGCCTGCTGCCAGAAGAACCACAGCCTGCTGGCGGGCATCCGCGCCGCCGGGGAGAGCCCGGAAATCCTCGTGTTCTGCGACAGCAGCCACGTGGCGCGGCCGGATTTTCTGGCCCGGCTCCTGGCTCCCGTCATGGCGGGCCGCACCCCGCTTTCCACCACCCACCGCCTGGTGGCCCCTGAGGACGCGGGCCTGGCCACCCTGGCCCACTTCTTCGCGGCCCTGGCCGTGATGATGCTCCAGAACGCGCCGCTCCTGGCCCAACCCTGGGGCGGGGCCACGGCCATCCGGCGCGAGGTGTTCTTCCGCGAGAGCGTGGACAGGGTCTGGGCCAGGGGCATTGTGGACGACTTCACCATGGGGCCGCACCTGGCCCGGCGCGGCATCCGCGCCCTGCCCGTGCCCGGGGCCGCGCTGGCCACTCCGCTTGCGGGCCAGACCTGGAGCGGCTTCCTGGACTGGTGGACGCGCCAGCTGTTCTACCTCAAATTCTGCATGCCCCTGGTCTGGCTGGCCGCGACCCTGGTTCCCCTGGGGGCCGGACTTGTCCTGGCCGCGGCCTGCTGGTCCCTGCTGGCCGGGATCGTCGGGCAATGGGGAACTGCGGCCTGGGCCTCGGCCGCCTATTCCGGCCTGCTGGCCCTGCTGGGCCTGCGTTTCGGCGCGCTCGCCAAGGCCCGCGGCCCGGCCTGGCGGCTGGCTGCGGCCTTCCTGGCGGCGCAGGTTCTTTCCGTGTTCTGCTACGCCCGCACCTGGACCACCAACACGCTCACCTGGCGCGGCATCCGCTACCGGGCGCGCCTGGACGGCACAGTGGACGCGGTGCGCCACGAGAATTCGGGAGAATAGGCTACCAGCGCGCCCCGGCCAGGGCCTCGTCGATGAGCGCGCTCATGGCCCCACGGAAACGCGGGGCGTCCCAGGCCGCGGCATGGGCCGCGATGTCTCCGGCGGACAGGCGCACGCCCCGGCGCTCGAAGTCCTGAATCGCCGCCGCCAGGCCTTCCGCGCTCTGCTCCCGGAAAAACAGGCCGGTCTCGCCCTCGCGCACACTCTCCAGCACGCCGCCCCGGCCCAGGGCCAGCACCGGCGCGCCCGAGGCCATGGCCTCCAGGGGGGTGATGCCGAAATCCTCCAGGCCCGGAAAAAGCAAGGCCCGGCAGCGGCCGTAGTGCTCGGCCAGCGTTGCCCCGGACTGGCGGCCCAGGAAGGTGACCGTGGGTCCGGCCAGGTTGCGCAGCCTTTTTTCCAGCGGCCCGCCGCCGATGACCACCAGCCTGCGGCCCAGGCGGTTGCAGGCCTCCACGGCCAGGTCCGCCCGCTTGTAGGGCACCAGCTCGCCCACGAAGAGGTAGAAATCCTCGCGGGGCCGGTCGTGCCGCGCCAGGCTCAGGTCCACGGGCGGGTGCACCACCCTGCTTTCGCGGCGGTAGCACTTGCGGATGCGCCCGGCCACGTGCTCGGAATTGGCCACAAAGCAGTCCACACGGTTGGCCGAGGCCTGGTCCCAGAGCCGCATGTAGTGGAGCAGCGGGGAGACGAACGCCCGCCGCAGGGGCGAAAACCCGCCCACATACTCGTGGTAGAGGTCCCAGGCGTAGCGCATGGGGCTGTGGCAGTAGCAGAGGTGCAGGGTCCCGGGCGCGGTGATCACGCCCTTGGCCGGCCCGGACTCGCTGGAGAGCACCAGGTCGTAGCCGCGCAGGTCCAGTTCCTCCAGGGCCAGGGGCATGAGCGGCAGGTAGTGGCGGTAGAGCTTCGCGGCCCACGGCAGCCTGCCTACAAAGGTGGTGCGCACGCTGTGGCGGGCGATGACCGGGGAGCCCAGGGCCTGCGGATCGTGAACGTGGGTGAAGAGGTCCGCGTCCGGGAACAGGCCGCAAAGTTCCTCGAGCACCCGCTCCCCGCCCCGGCGGTTCACGAGCCAGTAGTGGATAATGGCAGTGCGCATTCTCCGTGGCTCCGTTCCTCGGCTCTATGACCCGTTGCGGCCTGCCGCGTCAACCGGCCCCAGGGCGGCCAGGAGCGCGGCCCCGGTGTCCCGCGCCATGCGTTCCAGGGAATGTTCGGCCAGAACCCGCGCGCGCCCGGCCAGGCCCATGGCCCGGGCCTCCTCCGGCCGGTCCAGGAGACGGCCCAGGTGTCGGGCCAAGCCCTGCACGTCGCCGGGCTCTGCCAGCAGGCCGGTCTCCTCGTGGCGCACCAGCTCCGGGAGCCCGCCCACGGCCGGGGCCGCCACAGGCAGGCCGCAGGCCATGGCCTCCAGCACCGCGTTGGGCGAGCCCTCGCGGGCCGAGGACAGGGCGAAGACCCGGGCCTGCGTGAGCAATGGCCGCACGTCCGCGCAGCCGCCCGCAAATCTCACCCGTCCGGCCAGGTCCGGGGCCTGTGCCCGGGCCTCCAGGACGGCTCGCAGCGGACCTTCCCCGGCCAGGGTCAGCCGCGCCTCGGGCCGTTCCCGGGCGGCCAGGGCAAAGGCCTCAAGAAGGGCCAGGGGGTTCTTGTCCGGCACCAGCCGGGCCACGCTGACCACCTCGGGTCCCGGGGCCTGGTCCGCGGGCCGGAAGCGCTCCGCGTCCACGGCGTTGGGGACCACCGCGATGCGCGCCGCAGGCACGTGGTGGCGCTCCATCATGCGCTGGCGCAGGACCTGGGCGTTGCAGAGGATGCGGTCGCTCAGCCGCCAGAGCAGGCCCTCCCACTGCCGGGGCTCCAGGGCGCGGAACCCGGACACGATGCGCGGCACGCCGAAGAACCGGCCCAGGAGGCGGCCCCAGATGTTGGGCACCACAGTGAGGGTGTAGAGGAGCGGCGGCGGATCGCGGCGCAGGCGCAAGGCCAGCCGGAGCACGGCCCGGGGATCGCCGGGGGCGTATCCGCTCACGCGCAGCACGGGAACGCGTGCGGCCCGGGCCTCGTCCAGAAGGCCGTCGCCCGCGTTGAGCAGCCAGATCTCCGGGCTGAACAGGGCGCGGTCCAGGCTCCGCGCCAGGTTCACGGCGTAGCGCTGGGTGCCGCCGAAGGCCAGGTCCTGGAGCAGGAGCACCAGGCGGGTGGGCCGCGCCGCGTCCATCAGCGGGCCTCGGCGCGCGCCAGCGCCCGGCGGATGCCGGGCAGCATGGCCCGGGCCAGGACCTCGCGGCCCTGGTCGGTGTTGTGGATGCCGTCCGGCAGATAGGCCGGGAAGTCGCGCTGCTCCAGGACGTGCCGCAGGTTCACGAAATAGGGGCGGCCCGCCAGCACCGGCTCCACGGCATCGTACACCAGGGCGAAGTTCCGCCGCACGCCGGGGAAGCGTCCTGCCCGCGCGGCCAGTTCCTGCTCCGGAATCTCCGGCCGCGGCGGCTCCACCCAGTACAGGGGCTGGAGAAAGACCACCAGGCCCGCGCCCAGCCCCCGGGCCGTCTCGGCCGCGTAGTCGTAGCGGCGGCCCATGGCCCGGGCCAGGCCGGCCAGGAGCGGCGAATCCGGGTCCAGGGGCGCGAAGGCGTAGATCAGGCGCAGGGCCAGCTCGCGGGTGAACGAGGCGTAGTACGCGGCGGTCAGCGGCTTGAGCAGGCCCAGGGGGCTCTGCCAGTAGCTCTCCACGAGCCCCCTGACCTTGTCGTAGCCCTCGTGGGCGTCCACGCTGCGGTACAGGCTGAAGTAGCTGGCGTCGTTGGCCCCGTCCAGGAACACGATGCAGTCCGGCCGCTCGTCGCGCTCCACCAGGGCCTTCTGGAGCGCCCGCAGGTCCTGCAGGGAGGTGAAGGAGTTCTCCGCGAAGTTCTCGCAGGTGAAGCTCTCCGGCCCCTCTGCGTTGAGCATGCGGGCCACCAGGCTCGGCAGGGTGCGGCCGTCCTCGGCTTCGTTGTTGCGCGTGGTGGAGCCGCCGAAGAACCAGATGCGGCGGTTCTGCTTCGCATCGGCCGAGACCTTGTTGTTGAGCGTGACGCGCTGGCCCGAGGCCGAGGCGTACAGGGTGCAGCTGTCATAGACCACGCGGCTGCCCTCGCGGGTCCTGCCGTAGATGGCCATGTTCAGCACCGTGACCACCAGGAAGCAGGCCAGCTCCACGGCCAGGACCAGGAGCGCGGCGCGCCGCGCCCAGCGCCAGAGGAAACGCAGGCCGGCGCGGATCACAGCAGGCCCTCCTTGCGGCACCAGGGGATGGTCCGGGCCAGGCCCTGCTCCAGGCCCAGGCGCGGGGCGTAGCCGAAGTCCCGGGCGGCGCGGGCGTGGGAGCAGAGCCAGCCCGCCTGGCTCCCTTCGCGCACTTTGTCCAGGGTCAGGTGCGAGGACGGCAGCCCGAACCACGCGGCCGACTCGTTGCCCAGGGCCGCCAGGCGCAGGACCCAGACCGGCAGGGCCAGGGCGCGCACGTTGCGGCCCAGGACCCGGCCCAAGGACCGCGCATAGCCGCGCCAGTCCGTGGTTTCCGGCCCGTCGAGGTAATAGAGCGAACCCGAAGCCAGGCCTCCCCCGGCCAGGGCCTCCAGGGCCAGGGCCAGGCCTGCGGCCAGGTCCTCCACGCAGACGATGCTGAAGGGCTGTTCCGTCCGGCCCGGGGCAGGCAGGACGCCGTGCCGGGCCAGGCCGTAAAGCGGCACAAAGGCGCGGTCGCCCGGGCCATAGACCATGCTCGGCCGAACCACGGCCACGGGCTGGACCTGGGCCAGGCCGAGCGCCTCGGCCTCGCCCAGGAGTTTGGAGCGGCCGTAGTCCGAGACCGGCGCGGCAGGCCGGGATTCGTCCAGGCCCGGCGGCTCGGCGCAGGGCCCCCCCGCGGCCTGGCTGGAGACATGCAGCACTGCGGCCCGGGGCGCTGCCGCGCGCATGGCCAGGGCCAGCTTGCGGGCCAGCCCCTGGTTCACGGCGTTGAAGGCCGCGGCGGAAGGGGCGCGCACTGCCCCGGCCAGGTGGACCACCCCGGCGCATCCGGCCACGGCCCGGGCCAGGAAGGCGGGATCGTCCCAGGAACCGAAGATCCGTTGCACTGCGGGCGCAAGCCCGGCGTCCCGCGCCCCGGTCCGCAGCAGGGCGCGCACCCCGTGGCCGCGCTCCGCCAGGAGGTTGGCCAGGGCCGTGCCGATGAACCCGCTGGCTCCGGTGACGCAGACCTCCATGCCCGCTCCTGTTCAGCAGTCCTGCCGGTAGATGCGGTAGGTCTTGTACAGTTCGCCCCCGCATTCCCGGAGAAAGCCGTTGATGGCCTCGTTGTCCTCCAGGATCCAGCTCATTTCCAGGTGGTCGTACTGCTGCTTTTTCTCCTGCAGCTCCAGGAGATAGTCCATGGCCACCAGCGGCACGCCCATCTGCTGGAAGCGCGGCTTGACCCCGAAGAGCAGAGCCCTTGTGCCGGTGATCTCGGACTTGTAGCGCAGGAACTTGAACAGGCCGGTGAGGCCGATCCTGCCGTCCAGGCGCTTGAGCAGGGGGTTCACGTCCGGCAGGATGAGGCCCACCCCGGCGGGCGCGCCGTCTACGTAGAGGAAGAAGCCCAGGTCCTCGTCCAGGATGGGCAGGAGGTCCTTGGCCATGACCTCCATCTCGCCCAGACTCATGGGCACGAAGCCCCAGTTGGAGCCCCAGGCCTCCTGGTAGATCTCGGCCACGAGCCGGATCTCGGCCAGGAGGTCGGCCTTGTTCACGTGCCGGATGGTCACCTCGCCGCGCTCGCGCAGCCGCCGGGACAGGTCCAGGGCCCACTGCGGGGCCTGGTGCCCGCGCCGGAACCGGAAGGCGTAGAGGTCCTTTTCCTTGACCAGGCCGCATTCCTCCGCCAGGGCGGGGTAGTAGGACGGATTGTAGGGCATCATGACGGCGGGCGGCAGATCGAAGCCCTGGATGAGCATGCCGATCTCGTAGTTGGTGGAGGGATTGAACGGGCCGCGCAAAAAGGTCAGCCCCTTGGAGGCGCACCAGAGGCGCGCGGCCTCGAACAGGGCCCGGGCCGTGTCCGTGTCGTTCTCGCACTCGAAAAAGCCCCAGGCCCCGGCCAGCTCGCGGCGGTACTCGATGAGCGCCCGGTCCATGATGGCCGCGATGCGGCCCACGGCGCGGCCGTCCCGCTCGGCCAGGAACAACCGGCCCTCGGCCTTGGCCCAGAACGGATGCTCCGGGGACAGAAGCTTTTTCACGTCCTTGCGCAGGGGCGGCACCCAGAGGGTCTCGCCCGTGTAGATCGTCCAGGGCAGGCCGATGAAGGTGTCCAGGTCGCGGGGACCCTCCACCGGCCGCACGGTCAGCTCAGACATCCGTATCCTCCGGCCCGCCGGGCCACAGGGCCGCGGCCAGCCAATAGCCGTCCCGGCGATCGGCCCGCACGGGCAGGAGTCCCGCCGGGGTGCGCGCCGCGCCGTCCACTCCGCGCCCGGCCGGGCGCAGTTCCTTGGCGATGATATCGCAAGGCTCCAGCCGGTTGAAGCCCGTGCCCAGGGCCTTGGCCGCAGCCTCCTTGAGGGTCCAGAGCAGGGCCATGGCCTCCTCGGCCGAGGCGCACAGGGGCCGGGCCAGTTCCAGCTCCCCGGCCGCGAAGACCCGCTCCCTCGGATAGTCCGGGCCGAACTCCTCGTCCCCGGCCGCGTCCAGGCCCAGGGGCAGGGCGCAGACCGCGGCCCAGAGCAGGCCGGGCCTGCGGCTGAAGGAAATGTGCATGTCCGGCGCGCCCCGGGCCGGGGATTTGAGCAGCGGACAGCCCAGCACGGTGCGCTCCAGGCTCCAGGGCAGTTCCTGGCCCAGGAGCGCGGCGGCCAGGGTCTCGGCCAGCATGCGCCGGGCTCCAGGGCCGTCCGGCAGGGAATCCAGCCGCAGGCCGTGCCCGGCCAGGGTCCAGGACTCGGGGGCGCGGCCGGGGACCATGCCTAGCCCCGCAGCCGCTTCATGACCAGGCCCTGGACCTGCATGAGGATCTCGCCGTCCAGGGCTAGGCCGCAGGCGTCCCAGGTCTGGGCGTCGCCGTCCTCGGCGCGCAGGCGGGCCTGGAGCGCTATCTCCTCGCCGTCCCGGCAGGGGCGGCCGAAGCGCACCGAGCCGACTCCGGCGGGCAGCCGGGAGATGCCCTGGCCGGGCCGGAGCAGAACCTCGTGCATGAAGGGCCCCTGCATCAGGGCCTCGAGCAGGTAGGGCGACGTGAGGAAGTTCCCGGCAAAGCCGCGCACGTCCCGGCTCAGCCGGTAGTACATCGTCCCGGCCACATGCGCGGGGTCGGCCCGGTTCACGCGGTGGATCACGCGGTAGCGGCCGGTCTGGCGGGTCTGCTGTTCATAGATCGCCTCCACTTCCTGCGGCGAGAGCGCGCCCTGCCCGTCCGCCCCGGGCGGCGTGAAATCCGGCCAGGGGCGGAGCGCTGCCGGGCGCGCGGCCAGCAGGACACGGCCCCGGAAATGGACGCTCCAGCGGTCCAGGAGCCGCCCCTTGGGCGACACGTCCCGGCTTTCCAGGCAGGCCTCCAGGACCGTTTCCGGCCCCTGGAGGGGGCCGCGTTCCAGGCGCACGCGCAACTGCCGCTCCTGGCCCGCGGCACAGGGCAGGATGTCCAGGAAGCGCAGATTCTCCAGGCCAGCTGGGCGCAGATGCGGCTGGAGTGCGGCGGCCGCCTCGCAGAAGGTCTCCGCCACCATCACCGCGGAAAAGACCGGATCGCGCAGCTCCGGATAGGGCCGGTGGTCCGGAAGCCAGGGGTCGCGCTCGTGGCTCACCCGGCGCGTGGCCGTGACAGCCAGGGGCGCCAGCGCATCCAGGCGCGCCTCGTCGAGCATGGGCAGGCCCGCCACGGGCAGGAACGCGCCCGCCGCCGCCTCGTCCGCCGGGGCCGCGGGCTGCGCCACGGTCTCGGTGCCCGGCATGTGCCGGGCCAGGAGCACGGAGGCGGGACCGGCCCCGGCGAACAGCAGTTCGCGGCAGAAGAGCGGGGCCAGTTCCTCCACCTCCACGTAGGCCTTGCTCATGCCCTTGAGCCGCATGAGTTCGCGGATTTCCTCGCCGCTGGCCATGCCCACCCCGGCCACGGGCGGCAGCCAGAACACGCGGCCCGCCAGCTCCGAACGGCCCAGCAGCAGCGAGGCCATGGCCCGGTTGGCGCAGCAGTAGTTGGCCTGGCCCACGTTGCCCTGCCAGGCCGCCACCGAGGAGAAGGCCGCGGCGAAGCGCAGGTCCCGGGCGGCCTCCAGGAGGTTGCCCAGGCCGCGCAGCTTCACCGCCAGCACGGCCGCGAAATCGGCCTCGGACATCATGGCCAGGAAGGTGTCGCGCAAAAGCCCGGCCCCGTGCACCAGACCGTCCACCCGGCCATGGCGGCCGCGCACGTCGGCCACCAGCCTGTGCACGGATTCCCGGTCGGCCACGTCGCAGACCGCGTACTCGGCCTCGGCCCCCAGGCTGCGCAGCCGCTCCAGGCAGGCGCGCTCAGCCTGGCCCTCGGGGCTGCGGCCCAGGAGCACCAGGCGCGGCCCCAGGGGAGCCAGCTCGGCGGCCAGGCGCGCGGTGACGCCCCTGGCCCCGCCGGAGACCAGGATCACATCCCCGGGCCGCACGGCCGGGTCCACGGCGGCCGGAGCCGGGCAGGGCTCGAAACGCGGGGTGAAGACGCCCGCGCTCCGGCAGATGCGCTCCAGCGGGCCGGGCGTGGACAAGGCGGCCAGGGCCGCGGCCGCGGGCTCCACGCCCGGTTCCAGGCGCACGGCCCGGCAGGTCACGGACTGGTATTCCTGGGCCAGGGTCAGGAGCATGCCGAGAACGCCCTCGAAGCAGACCCGGCCCGGGTCGCCGTGGGGCCGCTCGGGCAGGACGAGCAGGCAGAAACGCTTGGCGGGCGAGCGGATGAATTGTTGCAGGACGCGGAAGGCCCCGGCCAGCAGGCCCTCCAGGCCGCGGCCCGCAACGGCCTCGGGGTCCAGGTGCAAGACCAGGCCCGCCGGGACCGGTCCCCCGGGCGCGGTTCCGTCCAGGTCCATGGCCGCGAACTCCATGCCCAGGTCCCGGGCCAGGGCCTGGCCCAGGTCCCGGCCTCCCTGCCCCAGAGCCGCCACCAGCAGGGACTTGCCAGCAAGGTCCGCAGGCAGGCCTGCGGCCGCGGCCTCCAGGGGCGTCTCGCCGGGCAGGGCCCGGAACACGGGCTCGAAGCCTCCGGTTGCGGCCGCGGCCTGCGCGGCCTGGGCCGGAACAGCGGACGACGCGTGGGCTTTGGCCCCGGACGCGGCCAGCCGGTCGATGGCTTCGGCCATCTCGCCCACCGTGCGCACGCCGATGAAGTCCTCGATGCGCAATGTCAGGCCAAAAGTCCGCTCGGCCTGGTCCATGATCACGGGCAGGCGGCTGGAGCGGATGGAGAGGTCCTGGCGGATGTCCATGCCCGGCTCGATCTCGTCGCGTTCGTAGCCCGTGGCGTCCATGATGATCCGGATGACCTGCTCCAGGGTGTCCCCGCCGGGAACCGGAGCCGCGGGCCGGAGAGCCGGGGATTCAGCCTCGGTCAGGTCCAGGGCCGTGGCCGGAACGGGCGGCCGGATGTCGCCCTGGGCGTAGAGCGCGGCCAGGGCCTCGCCGAACACCGCGGCCTCGGCCTCCCTGGACGCGGTGGGCAGGACCCGGGCCGTGTCGAAGATGTCGCGCACCAGGCCGGAGAGCACGTCCGCCGGTCCCACCTCCAGGAAGCGCCGCACGCCCAGCTCGCTCCAGAGGAAGAAGACGTTCTGCATCCAGTGCACCGGGGATTCCAGGTGCGCCAGCACGGTTTCGCGGATGGCCCCGGCCTCGGCCGGGAAGGGGGCCTTGGCCGCGTTGGAGAGCACGGGAATCTGCGGGGCGCGGAACTCCACGCCCTCCAGGAACTTGCCGAACTCCTCGCGGATCACGCGCATGACCGGCGAGTGGAAGGCCATGCTCACCTTGAGCAGGGCGGCCCGGTTGCCCTGGGCCTTGAGCTCGTCCACCAGGGCGCGGACCTGGGCCGCGTCGCCGCCCACCACGGTCTGCTTGGGCGAATTGTAGTTGGTGATGGCCAGGCCCGGGTGCTTGGCCAGCTTCCACTGGAGGATCTCCACGGGCAGATCCACGGCGGCCATGGCCCCGGGGCTTTCGGCCAGGGACGCGGCCTTGGCCATGAGGCGGCCGCGTAGGTCCACCACCCGGAAGGCGTCCTCCGGGGTCAAGACCCCGGCCAGGCAGAGGGCCGTGAACTCGCCCAGACTGTGTCCGGCCAGGGCCGCGGGCCGCAGGCCCAGCTCCAGGAGCTGGGAGGCTGCGGCGTACTCGAAGGCGAACAGGGCGGGCTGCTGCCAGCGGGTGTCCAGGAGCCGGGCGTCGTCCGCGCCGGAGAGCAGCTCCTTGAGATCGTAGTCCGCGCACGCGGCCAGCCGGTCCATGGCCTGGGCCACGGCCGGGTATTCGCGGGCCAGGTCGCGGCCCATGCCCGGGTAGAAGGCCCCCTGCCCCGAACAGATCAGGGCCAGGGGGGCGGCGGCCTCGTCCGCCGGGGCCAGATGCACGCCCCGCCGCGCCAGCCGAGCCAGGGCCTCGGGCTCCAGGCCGCGGGAGGCCTGCTCGCGCAGCCGCGCCAGGCCTGCGGGAATGTCGCGGGCCAGTCCCACCCGGTAGTCGCGGCCGCACGCGCGGAGCGTGTGGAAGGCGGCCCGCACCGGCGCGGCGGCCTGCGGGCCGTTGCCGGACGGCTCGTAGGGCAGGTCCGGCTGGTCCGGATCGGCCTCCAGGTGCACCACCACGCAGGCCCCGCCGAAACCGAAGGCGTTCACCTGCATGCGGCGGGGGCGGCCCTGTGTCCCGGGCCAGGGCTCGGCACGGCGCAGGACGCGGAACCCGGCCTGTTCCAGGCCGATCTCCGGGTCCGGGGTCTCGTAGTTCAGGGACGGCGGCAGCATGCCCCGGCGCATGGCCCCCACGCCCCGGATCAGGCTCGACAGGCCCGAGGCTCCCAGGGTGTGGCCGATCTGCGACTTGAACGAACTCAGCACCGTGCCCCGGCTGTCCGGGAAAAAGGCCTTGAGCGCCGTGACCTCCTCGCGGTCGCCCTGCATGGTGCTCGTGCCGTGGCACTCCACCAGGTCCAGGTCCGCGCCCGTGAAGCCCGAGTCCTGGAAGGCCGCGCGCAGGGCCACGGTCTGGGTCTCGGCCACGGACTCCACGATGCCCAGGTGGTTGGTGCAGGCGCCCACGCCGCTGATGTAGGCCTGCACCGGGGCCTTGCGCCGCCGGGCCAGGGACTCGCGCTCCAGCACCACCACGGCCCCGCCCTCGCCCAGGACGAAGCCGTCGCGGTCCTTGTCGAACGGGCGGCTCTGGCGCTCGGGTTGCCGCACGCCGTTGAGCCCGGCCAGGGAGCGCAGGGCCGAAAACTCCAGGTAATGCCCGGGCGTCAGCAGCTCCTCGCCGCCGCCCACCACGGCCGCGTCGATGACCCCGGCGCGGATGAGCAGCACGGCGTTGTACAGGGCGATGAGGCTGGAGGCGCAGGCCGCGCCCACGGAATAGCTCGGGCCGCCGAAGCCGAACATGTTGCAGACATGGCCCGAAGCCGTGCAGTTGAGCCTGCCGATGAGCGTGGTGTCGTCCACGGCCAGGCCCTCGGCGGCCAGTTCGCGGGCCGCGGCCGTCCGCTGTTCCGGGGTCAGGCGCAAAGCCCGGCTCACGATGCCGCAGATCTCATCGGCAAAGACGTTGTAGATGAGGGGCTTCACCGTGCTGGCGCCCTCGGCCGAATTCTGGGAGGTGAGCACGGCGATGCGCTCGCCCGGGACGCCGCTTTCCAGGATGCCGGACTCCTGCACGGCCCGGCGGGCCAGAAGGAGCGTGAGCCTCGTGGACTGGGACATGGTGCGGAAGTCCTGGGGCGAGACGCCCAGGTCCTTGCGCGTGCAGGCGAAGCGCATGAAGGCCCCGGCCTGGGAATAGGTCCGGCCCCCGGCCTGGGGATTGGCATCGAAATAGGCATTGTGGTCCCAGCGGTCGGCGGGCACACGGCCCACGCCGTTGGCCCCGTCCAGGGAGGCGGCCACGACGGCGTCCACATCCGGACCCAGGGAATTGAACATGGCCATGCCGGTGATGGCCACCCGCTCGCGCCGTGTCCTGGCAGACACGGCCGGGGCCCTGCGCTGCGGCGCAGGAACCAGGGCGCCCGTCCCGGCCATGATCGCGGCGTGCAGCTCGGCCAGGCCGCGCACGGATTGGAGCTCCCCGGCCACGGCCCCGCTCATGAACTGGCCCTGCTCGCGGCAGACCTCGGGCGGCAGGTCCTCGCCGTCCGGTCTGCGGCGGCCCTTGGCCGCCACCAGAAGCGAGCCCACGGCCAGCTCCTCCAGCTCGCGGCGGAAGGCCGCCTCCTCCACCTCCCCGGCGCTGCGGCGGCGCTCCAGGTCGCGCAGGGCCCGGCACATGGGCGTGTCCAGGGCGCGCACGCGCAGGCCCACGGACTCGCCGCTGAGGCGCGTGGACCCGAACCCTGCGGACAAAATCTCCTGTTGATACAAGGAACTGAGTGCGCCGCTGCCCACGATCTCGCGGCAGGCCAGGTAGGCCGTGCCCAGTTGCAGGGCATCCGCCCCCAGGAGCACGGCCCGCGCCGCGCTTCTCGCATCGTGCACGCCCCCGGCCAGGACGATACGCGCCCGGCGCAGGAGTTCGGGCTCCCGGCGGCGCAGCTCCAGGGCTGCCTGGGCCAGGGTCAGGCTGGTGAGACGGCCCACGTGGCCCCCGGCCTCGCAGCCCTCCAGGACCACGAAGCGCACCCCGGCCTGCACGGCCAAGCGCAGCAGCTCCACGTCCGCGGCCAGGTACAGGACCTCCATGCCCTTGGCCCGCAGGCCTGCGGCAAAGGCAGGCTCGCCCGCGGCCACCGTGACCAGGGGCGGCCGGGCCGCCTCCAGCCACTCCAGCTGCTCGGCCCGGCGGGGATTCTCGTCCAGGACCAAGACGTTCACGGCATACGGCCTGCCGTCCATGAACGCGGGCAGTCCGCCGAAATCGCGCTCCAGGTCCGCGCGGCTGCGCGAGCCCGCGGCCAGGGTGGGCAGGGCCCCGGCCCTGGCCACGTCCCGGGCGAATGCCGGGCAGTCGCTGATCCAGGACATGGCGCCCTGGATGAGCGGCAGGGCCGAGCCCAGTTCTGCAGCCGTCTCGCCGGAGCCGAAGCGCTCCAGCCGCGCCGGGGCCTCGTCCCAAAGCCGCAGGGTCTCCTCGGCAAACGCGCGCAGGGCCGCGCCGGTCCGGGGACCGAAACGCTCCGCGAACCCGGCGGCGAAGGGCGCGTCCGCGCCAAAGGGGATGAGCTCGTCCGCGCCCAGGGAGGAGCGCTCCAGGGGCACGGCCGCGCGGCGGACCTCGGCGGCCAGGGCCGCGGCCTCGGCTGTGGCGGCCGTCCGGCGCAGGCCACGCACTGCCGTGGAATTGCCCTTGTCAAAGAAGCGCCACTGGGTCCGCTCCCCGGCGGCCAGCGTGGCGCTCGCATCGTATTTCAGCCTGCGCAGCCGGGCGGCCGTGGCCTCGGGCAGACCCACGGCGTCGGTGAGCCAGTGTGCCTGCTCCACCACCACCGCGGACGCGCCCGTGGCCAGGAAAGCCGCCGCGGCCTCGGGCAGGGCCACGCCGCCCCACTGGATCAGGGGCGGGCAGTCCGGCCCCAACACGCGGCGCGCATGGTCCAGGAGGATGCCCGCGGCCTCGCTGCTGCCTGCGCCGGCGGCCTCGCAGGACTTGAGGGCCAGACCGGCCAGGGGGGCGGAATGCAACAACGGGCGGATGGACTCCACGTCCGACGTGACGAGAACCACGCGGGTCGCCGGGCAGAGCCGGGCCAAGGCTTCGGCCATGGCCTGGGGCTCCACCGGGTCCAGACCGGGGTGGAACTCCACCCAGATTTCGCCGGGCAGGGCCCCGGCCCGGGGAGGCAGGCCGCAAAAGGCCGCGGCGTCCACAAGAACGGGAGCGCTGCCCGAAGCATCGCCGGAGACGGGGCGGAAGTCGCGCAGGACGGCGGCGAAATCTCCGCAATCCAAGGCCTCGGCCGGTCCGGAAGCGGGAAAAATGAAAACGAGCGGCCGCATCATGGGCTACAGCGGTTCAGGGTGTTCCGAATTCACGGTGTCTTCCTTTTCCGGCGCGGGCGGCTCGCCTTGCGCGCCCGCGGCCAGGCCCAGCATGACATGAAAAAACCAGTTTGTCTGGGGGAAATACAGCCCGTCACAGACCAGGAAATGGATCAAAGAGGCCAAAAGCGCGAAGGTCAGCGCCCCTTCGGACGGCCGGTCCACCATGCCCGCACGGATGTTGCCCCGGTACCGGCGCAGAAGATACCCGAGCAACCCCAGATAGAGCAACGTGGCCGGAACCCCTGTTTCCACCAGCAGGGACAGCAGCTGGTTGTCGAAGGTGATGTTGCGCTGGATCACCCGCATGTACCGCTTGGCCCCGACAATGCCCCACAACGGTTTGAAGGACTTCAGGTACTCCACGCGCGGGGTGCGGATGCCGATGCCCAGGAGCGGCTTCTGCTTGATGATCGCCCAGGCCGCGGGATAGCCCTCCGCGCGGTAGAACACGGATTCGTAATTATAGAGGCGCGGGATTTCCCTGGGATACAACGAAAAATAACAGAGAACCAGGAGCAGGGTGGCGGCCAGACCGGCCAGGGCCACACGCCGGGGAAGCCTCTTCTGCCCGGCGAACAGGGGGATGAGCACCAGAGGCAAAAGCACGAGGAAGCGCGATCCGGCCAGGAACCCGGCCAGATAGCCCAGGCCCAGCAGAACCAGGGCCGCCATGCGCAAGGCACGGGTGCCGGACAGGAAAAAATATACCGGCCCCACGGACAACAGCAGGAGCATCCCGGCCAGGGCGTGGGAATGCAGGGCCAGGACATCCGGACCGAAGACCAGATGCAGGAGGCTCAGGCCCGCGAACAGGATCGTGAGAAAGACAAAAAAGACGTGGCGCAGCGCCCGCGTCCCAAGGAGCCGTCTGGCGCAGAACAGGCCGGTCACGGCCGGAACCCAGAAGGCGCAAGCGCGCAGGAACGTCGGCCCGGGGTCCGCGCTGGCCAGGGCCGAGGCGGCCAGGAGCCCGGCCAAGGCCAGCCAGGCCCAGGTTTCCTGGGTGAAGCGGAGGCGCGCACGGACCGCGGGCAGCGTTAGGAGGCTCACGGCCGTGAGGGCCATGAGCAGAGGCGAGAACAGGTTGGTGCGCTCGCCGGAAACGAGGATCGCGTAAGGCGTGAGAAAGGCTGCCTGGAAGCAGGTGAAGGCGAAGAGCCCGCCCACGGGCGCGCCGCACTCCCCTGCCGGGCGGAGAATCCCATGCTGCGCCATGCCCGCCGTCAGAACGCCGCCTGCATGTTGCACATGGCCGCAGGGGTCTTGATGAGGATGTAGAGGTCCAGCCAGAAGGACCAGTTCTTGATGTAGTAGGCGTCCAGGTCAACCCGGGCGGCGTAGCTCAGCGCGCTGCGGCCCGAGACCTGCCAGAGCCCGGTCATGCCCGGCTGCACGCGCAGGTACATCTCGAAGACCTCGCCGTACTTCTCCACCTCTCCTGCCACGATGGGCCGGGGGCCGATGAGGCTCATGTCACCGGCCAGGACGTTGAAGAGCTGGGGCAGTTCGTCCAGGCTGGTGCGGCGCAGGAAACGCCCCACCCGGGTCACGCGCGGGTCGCGGCAGAGCTTGTGGTTGGCCTCCCAGTCGCTGCGCAGGCCCTCGTCCGCCATGATCTCCTCGAACATCTCGCCGGAATTGCAGACCATGGTGCGGAACTTGAGCATGCGGAAGGTCCTGCCGCCCCGGCCGATACGCCGGTGGGTGAAGAACGCCGGGCCGCGGGAATCCAGCTTGATGGCCAGGGCGATGAGCCCCATGAGCGGAAGGGCCGCGACGAGCAGGAGCATGGAGAAGAGGATGTCCGTGCTCTTCTTGAGCAACATGCGCTTGGGGTCCATGAGCCGCTCCACGATCTCCAGGCCCAGCAGGTTGCCCACGTCCACGGTGCGGCCCCAGTGGTTGCCCAGGTACATGGCGTCGTGGAGGATGATGGTCTTGGTGAAGTGCGCCGAGGCGGTCTCCATGACCTTGGCGAAGTCGGCCATGGCCTCCAGGCCAGCGAGCACCACGAACAGCCCGTTCACCCGCCGCCCGCCCAGGCGATCCAGGGTCCCGGCCCCGTCGAGCACGGGCAGCCCGGCGCAGTCCCGCCGCTCCTGCCCCGGGTTGTGGGCGAGCAGGGCCAGGGGCCGGATGCCGGGATCCAGGCGTGCGAACATGTTCTGCACGGCCTCCGGCGACATGGCGTCAAAGCCATAGAAGACTGCGGGAAAGCCCCACCAGGAGAAGCGCGAGCACAGGGACTTGGCCGCCAGGCGCATGGCCGGCACGGCCAGCAGCAGGAGACAGGTGGCGGTCAGCAGGATGGAGCGGGAATAGACCAGCGGATTGCGCAGCCAGAAGGTGACCGCGGCGAAGAAGAGCGCGGCCAGGCTGGTGCCCAGGGTGCAGATCTTCACCTCCCGGGGGGGATGGAGCAGGATGCGGTAGCCGCCGAGGCTGGCGTAGATCGCCACATAGAGTCCGATGAGCGGCCAGAGCGACCAGTAGGTGGCGAGGCGGAACTCGCCGCCCAGGGCGTGACGGGCCAGGACGCAGGCGGCCCAGACCGCAAAGACGGTCACGAAATCGGCGGCGATGAGAACCAGAGTCATGAGCCAGGGCTTGCAGGGCGTGGCCTGCAAGGTCGTATCCAGGGAATGGCTCGTCATCATCTTCGCCGTCCTTCCCAACCGGCCGGGCTCTCTGAAAAAGCCCCTCCACCCGGACCTCAACGGCATCCGGGATATCTTGCCGTCGCAGCTCATGCGCCGGGCCGCATCCAGGCCTACTGCTCGATCAATTGGAAACGTTGCGCGGTCTCCGCAATGGCTTCCAGAACCTTGTTGATGTGCGCGCGGGTATGCTTGCTGGTGAAAACCACGCGCAGGATGGCCTGGCCCTTGGGCACGGCCGGGTAGATGGCCGGAAGTGCGAACACGCCCTGCCGGAAGAGGTCCTGGGAAAAGTCGAAGGCGGCCATCTCGTCGCCCACGAGAATGGCGTTGATCGGGCTGCTGGTCTCCTTCAGGGTGAGGCCGAGCTTGCGCAGCCCCTCCTGGGCCCGGCGGGCATTCTTCCAGAGCCGCTCCACCCGCTGGGGCTCGGTCCGGATGATCTCCAGGCTCTTGAGCGCCGCCGCGGCGCTGGCCGCAGGCAAGCCCGCCGAGAAGATGTGCGTGCGGGAGTCGTGCTGGATGAAAGTGAGCAGGCTGCGGTCGTCGGTGGCTACGAAACCGCCGATGGAGGCCAGGGCCTTGCTGAAGGTCCCCATGACCATGTCGATCTTCTTCACGGCCTTGAACTGGTGCGGCGTGGTCCGGCCCCCGCCCATGACGCCCAGGCCGTGGGCGTCGTCCACGTAGATGAACAGCTCCGGATCGATGCTGCGCAGCCGGGTCAGGGCGGCCAGGTCCGTGACCCGGCCGGACATGCTGAACAGGCCCTCAGTGATGAGGAAGATGCGGCCCGTGTCCGGCTTGGCCCGCAGCCGTTCCAGGGCGGCCTGGGCCGCTCCTTCACGCTCGCCCTTGTAGGAAACCATGCGGACGCCGGCCAGGCGGCAGCCGGCCAGGATGCTGGCGTGGCACTCCCGGTCGCAGAGGAGCACGTCCCCGGGCCGGGCCAGACAGGCGATGACGCCCGCGTTGGTCAGAAATCCCGTGGGGTGGACGATGGCCCCGGCCTTGCCCACGAAGTCCGCCAGGCTCTCCTCCAGCTCATGGTGCAGGGTGATGTTGCCGCAGAGGAAGCGGGAGCCGCCCGGACCGCTGCCCCAGCGCCGCATGGCCTTGACCGCGGCCGCGATGACACGGCGGTCGTGGGTCAGGCCCAGGTAATCGTTGGAGCTGACCATGACCAGAGGCTGGCCGTCCACCACGGCCTCCACCCCGTTGCTCTGCTCAATGGCCTTGAAATAGACGTAGCGGTCCGCCCGCACCAGACGCCGAACGCTGGCCGCCAGGGCCACCTGCTCGGCAGCGGAACAGCATTCTGCAGGAGTTTTCAACGCCGACGATTTATTCATTTTTCCCGTCGCAGCCCGAGAGTTGTCAAAGTGACTGTGATTACTTATTCGCAATTACGCTTCCGGTCAACGCGAAATCCGAGGGTAAAAACAGGAGAAGCGGCGTCCGAGAACGCTCCCCAAGGCGCACGTTAGCCGAATTCCTTCATCAATACGGCACGTCAACAAACGGATTTGCTTTGGCCGGGCCGATCCCGGTTGTCTCCAGCCCCCTGCTCGGCTATACGGGCGCAGGCTCCTCATGCACGCGCTGGCCGGGATGGCATCGGCCCGCTGCGCCATGAACCGCCCCGGTGCACGCAATGCGGGAAAACAGCCCCTCTCCACAGGACACTCCATGAACAGCGCCTCCCCTGCGCGTTCGCGCCCTTCCCGCCCGCTCCCCACCTTCCTGGTCCTGCTCGCCGTGGCCTGCGCCATGGTCCTGGGCCTGCTGGCCTTCGCCGGCCCCGCCGCGCTTTGGGCCGCCCTGGCCCAGGCCCGGCCCGGCTGGCTGGCCGCCGCGGCCTGTGCGCACCTGCTGGCCACGGTGCTGCGCGCCGCCCGGCTGCACCGCCTCCTAGACCGGGCCGTGCCCCCGCTGCGCGTCTTTCTCGTGGCCAACACGGGCAACATGCTCAACAGCCTCGTGCCATTGCGCGCCGGGGAGTTCTGCATGGCCTATCTCTTCGCCCGGGACCTGCCGGGGGGCGGCGGCCAGGCCCTGGCCAAGGTCATTGCGGACCGGATCCTGGACCTCGCGGCGGTCATGCTCCTGTTCGGAACCACCGTGCTCTTCTTCCCTCCCGGCTCCGGTGCGAACGTCGGCCTGGGCAGAGCCGCCATGCTCTGCGGCGCGGCGCTCGCGGCCGCAGCGCCCTGCCTGTACATCCTCGTCCGTTTCCGCGCGCCGTTCCTGCGCGTGCTGCGTTTCCTGGCCCGGCCCCTGGGCCCCGGACGCTGGGCCGCCCTGGAGGCTAGGCTCCACGCCGGCCTCGACGGCCTGGACGTGCTGCTCCGGCCCGGCCCCTGCCTGCGGCTCATGGCCGCCTCCCTGGGCATCTGGGCCGCCATCGCCCTTTGCTACCGCTTCGCCATGAACGCCCTCTCCATCCCGCCGTCCCTGACGGCCCCGGTCCTGGCCATGAGCTTCACCGCGGTGGGCCTGCTGGCCATGGCCACACCGGCGGGCATCGGCACCACCCACGGGGCCATCGTCATGGCCCTGCACCTCTGCGGCGTGCCGCTGGACCAAAGCCTGGCCTTCGCCCTGGTCTATCACGCCCTGTCCACGTCGCTGAACGTGCTCCTGGGCCTGGTCAGCTCGCGGGTCCTGGGATTCCGCCCGGGCGCCCTGCTGCGGCTGGCCGCCCGACGGCAGGATGATGGCGGCGGGGACGCGGCTGGACGCGCCGCCGCAGGCCGGGCCATGCCCAGCAGCAACCAGGAGTGACGCCGGGCCATGGACAGCGTCCTTCTGCTCAATCCGCCGGGAGAGAAGCGGTACATCCGCGACTACTTCTGCAGCAAGGTCTCCAAGAGCGGCTACCTCTACCCGCCCACGGACCTGCTGGTGCAAAGCGGCCTGCTCTCCCGGCGCTTCCGGGTCCTGGTCCTGGACGCGATCGCCGAGGGCCTGGACCCGGCCGCCTGCCTGAAGCGCATCCGGACCATGAGGCCGGACCACCTGCTGACCCTGGCCGGGGCCGTGTCCCTGAACGAGGACGTCGCGTTTCTGGACGCGGTGCGCCGCGAGATCCCGTCCCTCCGCTCAGCCGCGGCCCTGGGCGACCTCTTCCTGGAGGACCCGGCCGCTGGCCTGGAGCGTTTCCGCGGCCTGGACGCCCTGGCCGTGGACTTCACCGGCGAGGACATCGGGAACTTCTTCGCAGGCCTGCCGCACGGCCTGGCCACCCGGGAGCGCCCGGTCCTGCCCGCCCCGGCCCGGGGCGAGTTCTCCATCCCCGTGCCGCGCCACGGCCTGTTCGCCTCCCCGCGCTACCGCTATCCCTTCGTGCGCCGCCACCCCTTCGCCGTGGTCCTCACCAACTTCGGCTGCCCTTTCCGCTGCTCGTTCTGCGTCATGCCCGGCCTGGGTTTCAAGTCCCGTGCCGTGGACAACGTCCTGGAGGAGCTGGATCAGCTCAAGGCCCGGGGCGTCCGCGACCTCTACGTCAACGACCAGACCTTCGGCGCGGACCGCAAGCGCACCGCGGCCCTGCTGGAGGCCATGGTCCGGCGCGGCTACGGCTTCGGCTTCGTCTGCTTCACGCGCGTGGACCTCATGGAGCAGGAATTCCTGGAAATGCTCAAGGCCGCGGGCTGCCACACGGTCATGTTCGGGGCCGAAAGCGGGGACGACGGCCTGCTCCGGTCCTACGCCAAGAACATCACCGTGGGCCAGGTAATGCGCGCCCGCACGGCCTGCCGCAGGCTGGGCCTGCGCACCGTGGCCACCTTCATCCTGGGTCTGCCCGGCGAGACCGAGGAGAGCGCGCGCGCCACCATCGCCTTTGCCCAGGCCCTGGACCCGGATTTCGCCTCCTTCAACCTGGCCGTGCCGCGCATGGGCACGCCCCTGCGGCGCGAGGCCCTGGCCCAGGGCTATGCCGAGGCCGGAGGCGGAGAGATGGACCAGTCCGGCACGCACGCCTCCCTGGCCACGGGACTGCTCTCGGCAAGCCGGGCCGAGGCCCTGCGCAACCTGGCCAGTCGCCGGTTCTACCTGCGGCCGGCCAAGATCGTGAGCAGGCTCCTGGACGTGCGCACCCGGGTGGACGCCCTGAACCTGGCGCACAATGGCCTGGGAGTGGCGGCCGACGCCTTGCGGGGGCTCTGGAAGGAGAGGACCAGACGCTGATCAGGCCCGCTTGAGCACGGCCAGGGCCAGCCCGGCCACGGACTCCACGCTGATGCCCGTGAGGCAGCGGTTGTCCGTGCAGGGCGAGCGCTTCTGATTGTAGGCCGAGATGCACGGGCTGCAGGCCAGCTCCAGGCTCAGGACCTGGACCCGGGGTCCCAGGGGCCGGAAAATTTTCGGCGTCTCGGGGCCGAACAGGACGATGACCTCGATGTCCGTGGTGCTGGCCAGGTGCGCCGGGCCGGAATCATTGCTCACCAGAAGGTTCGCGGCGTGGAACAGCTCCAGGAGCTCGGGCATGGTCGTCGTTCCGGCCAGGTTCGCCACCCTGGGGTGGCGCAGCCCCGCCAGCAGGGCGGCCACGGCCTGGCGCTCCCCGGGCGCGCCGATGAATCCCACCAGCACATCCGGTTCTTCCGCCAGCAGCGCGGCCAGGCGCAGGTAATTGCTCATGGGCCAGCGGCGATTGGGGGCCATGTCGCTGCTGTTCACGTTGAGCAGCGCGATCTTCCAGCCCGGCTTCCATTCCGGGCAGGCCTGACGCAGGATCTGCTCCACCCGGCCGCGCAGGACCGGGTCCGAGGGCACCTGCGGCAGGTCCAAATTCTCCAGAGGAACGGCCACCTTGGCCGCGGGCTCCCGGCCCGGGTCCTCGGCCAGGGCCTCCACCAGGGCCGCGTAGGTCTGGGCCGCGTGCAGATGCGGGGAATAGACCAGCCGGTGCGTGAGCAGATCGCCGGTGTAGCGGCCCTCGTCGTGGAAGCGGAAGAAGCCCGCCCTCAGCGGTGCGCCCGAAAGAAAGGCCAGCAGCGTGCTGAAGCGGGCAAAGGTCTCCAGGTTCACCGTGGCGTCCAGCTTGAGGGCGCGCATGCGGCGGACGGCGGCCAGGGTGTCGCGGCAGAAGGTCCAGGGATCGCCGGTGCGGATGACGATGCGGCGGTCCGGCGGAAAGCGCAGGCTGTCCAGGATCTGGCTGCCCAGGCTGAAGGTCAGGACCCAGGCCTCTGCCCCGGGGTGGCGCTCCTCCAGCCGCCGCATGGCCGCGTGCGCGGCGATGAAGGCCCCGGACTCGGCCAGCTGGATGAAAAGCACCCGGCGCAGGTGGCGGGGCCGCTCCACGGCCCGGAACAGCCGCCCGGCCCAGGCGTACAGGGACAGAAACAGACAGCAGGGCACGCCCAGCCAGAAATCGATGAACCGCATGAGCTGAACCGGCATGGCCTTCCCCTTGGCTCCTCCAGGACGCGGCGGCGAACAGCTGGGGCTTTCAGAACGACAGGCGCAACGGAATGAAGCGGCTGCGTCTAACGCAGCCGCTGTTTTTTTTCGTGGTGTCCCCGGCAGGAATCGAACCTGCGGCCTACAGCTTAGGAGGCTATCGCTCTATCCGACTGAGCTACGGGGACACGAACCGCCTGCGCGGGAAGGGGAACCTACCGCAAAGCACGGCCCGGGGCAAGATCAGGCTCTCCTTCCCTTTACAAGCCGGGAAAACGACCTATACTTGCCGGACAGTGCAGGTGCGCCCGCGTTCCCAGCCGCGCCTCAAGGAGGATGCATGCAGTACAGAAAACCCCTGGCCCTGGCCGTCCTGGTCCTGACGCTGGTCTTGCCGGTCCTGGCCCAGGCCAAGGCCTCGCTTCCCGAATTCGCCGATCTGGCCGCCAGCGCGGGGCAGGCCGTGGTCAACATCAGCGCGGTGAAGACCGCCCCGGCCAGCAACCAGTTGCAGGAATTCCTGAGAAGCCAGCCCAACTCCCCCTTCAAGGAGTTCTTCGACCAGTTCTTCGGCAACATGCCCAACCAGCCCCGCAAGATGAACTCCCTGGGCTCGGGCTTCGTCATCTCCGCGGACGGCTACGTCGCCACCAACAACCACGTCATCGCCGAGGCCGACCAGGTCACGGTGAAACTCCAGGAGAACGGCAAGGAATACCCGGCCAAGATCGTGGGCCGCGACCCCGAGACCGACCTGGCCCTGCTCAAGATCGACGCGGGCAACAACCTGCCCGTGCTCCAGTTCGGCGATTCCGACGCCGTGCGCGTGGGCGAGTGGGTCATGGCCATCGGCAACCCCTTCGGCCTGGGCCACACCGTCACCGCGGGCATCGTCAGCGCCAAGGGCCGGATCATCGGTCAGGGCCCCTTCGACAACTTCATCCAGACCGACGCCAGCATCAACCCGGGCAACTCCGGCGGCCCGCTCATCGACCTGGACGGCCGCGTCATCGGCATCAACTCGGCCATCATCGCCTCGGGCCAGGGCATCGGTTTCGCCATCCCGAGCAACATGGCCGCCAAGATCCTGGACCAGCTCAAGAGCGGCAAGGCACCCAAGCGCGGCTGGCTCGGCGTGACCATCCAGGGCGTGGACGAGAACACGGCCAAGGCCCTGGGCCTGGGCTCACCCAGGGGCGCCCTGGTCACGGCCACCTCCCCGGGCGACCCGGCGGACAAGGCCGGAATCAAGGCCGGCGACGTGATTCTCAAGGTTGACGACACGGCCGTGGAGGACTCCGCCGCCCTGCTGCGGACCATCGCCGGCCTCCAGCCCGGCGCCAAGGTCAGCCTGACCCTCTGGCGGCAGGGCAAGGAGATCACCCGCAAGGTGGTCCTGGATGAGCGCGGGACGAGTATCGCGGCCATGGAGCGCCAGGAACAGGGCGGAACGGCCCCGGGCAAGGAGCAGACCGCCGAGGAAATCGGCGTGACCGTGCGCCGGGTTGCGCCCCGGGAGGCCCGGGCCCTGGGCCTGGACAAGCCCGAGGGCCTCATCGTCACCGGCGTGCAGGAGGGCTCGCCCGCGGGCCAATCCGACGTGCGGCCCGGCGACGTGATCCTGGAGGCCAACCAGAACCCCGTGAACAGCGTCGCGGAATTCCAGAAGATCGTGCGCGAGGACGGCAAGAAGCGCGGCGTGGTCATGCTCCTCCTGAAGCGCCAGGGCCGCAACATCTTCCGCACCGTGCCCATGGAATAACTGAAACATCCCGGCCAGCGCCGGACCGGCGGGGGGAGAGGCTTCTCCCCCCGCTTTTTTTCCGTTATTCTCGCAGCCCATGACGACCCTCACGGCCCGGGCCAAGATCAACCTCTTCCTGCGCATCCTGGGACGGCGCGACGACGGCTATCACGAGCTGGACACCCTGTTCGCGCCCCTGGATGCGCCGTGCGACCTCCTGGACCTGGAGCCCGGCCCCCCGGGCTCGGGGCTCAGCCTGACCTGCTCGGACCCGGCCCTGGAAGGCCCGGACAACCTGGTGGCCCGGGCCTACCGCGCCTTTGCCCGGGCCACGGGCCTGGCCCCGGACCTGCGCCTGCGGTTGACCAAGAACATTCCCTGCGGCGCGGGCCTGGGCGGCGGCAGCTCGGACGCCGCCAGCCTCCTGCTTTTCCTCAACAAAACAGCCGGGAGCGCGGCCCTGCCCCCGGACAGGCTCGCGGCCCTGGCCGCAGGTCTGGGGGCCGACGTGCCCTTTTTCCTCCTGGGCGGAGCGGCCCGGGCCGGAGGCATCGGCGACCGGCTCGCCCCGGCCGACCCCGGCCTGGCGGGCCTGACCCTGGTGCTGGCCTGCCCGCCGGCGCAGGTCTCCACGGGCTGGGCCTATGCCCGCTTCGACGAGGCCGCCGCCCAGGGCCGCAGGCCATGGACTCCGGGATTCTTGACAAGAAACTCGATGGAGACTAAAAACCCAAGTTCCCTTTTGCCCCTGACCCTGCTCAACGACTTCGAGGACGCGGTATTCCCCGCGTTTCCGGAAATCCGGCAGGTCAAGGAGACCTTCCTTGCGGCAGGGGCGGCCGGGGCAGCCATGAGCGGAAGCGGCGCCAGCGTTTTCGCCCTGTTCCGGCGGAGGGATCGGGCGTTGGAGGTTGCCGGGACCCTGACGCGGGGCCAGACCCGCACGTATGTCCAGGACTGCAACTGGGGTGTGGCCAAGCGGTAAGGCGACGGGTTTTGGTCCCGTTATCCGAGGGTTCGAATCCTTCCACCCCAGCCATCTTTTCAAAGCGAGGAGACGAAAGGCAGCATGGCTATGCACGGAGAATTGAAAATCATCAGCGGATCGGCCAACGTCCCGCTCTCCGAGGCTATCTGCGAGCACCTCGGCTGCCGCCTTTCCCCCACGCTCCGCGGCACCTTCAGCGACGGCGAGATCCGCATCGAGATCGGCGAGAACGTCCGCGGCGACGACGTCTTCGTGGTCCAGCCAACATGCTCCCCGGTGAACTTCCACCTCATGGAGCTGGCCCTCATGCTGGACGCCCTCAAGCGCGCCAGCGCCCGCCGCGTCACCGCGGTGCTGCCCTACTACGGCTACGCCCGCCAGGACCGCAAGGTGGTCCCCCGCGCGCCCATCAGCGCCAAGCTGGTGGCCGACATCCTCACCGCCGCGGGCATGCACCGCCTGGTGACCATCGACCTGCATGCCGGGCAGATCCAGGGCTTCTTCAACTGTCCCGTGGACAACCTCTTCGCCCTGCCCGTGTTCCTGGAATACCTGCGCAAGTTCGACGGCGACATGGTCGTGGTTTCGCCCGACGCCGGCGGCGTGGAGCGCGCCCGGGCCTACGCCAAGCGCCTGAACGCCGGGCTGGCCATCGTGGACAAGCGCCGCGACGCCCCGAACCAGGCCCAGGCCATGCACGTCATCGGCAACGTCAAGGGCAAGATGGCCGTGGTCCTGGACGACATGATCGACACCGCCGGAACCATGTGCGCCGCGGCCGACGTGCTCATGCAGAACGGCGCGGAAAGGGTTGTGGCCTGCGCCACCCACGCCGTGCTCTCCGGCCCGGCCATCGACCGCCTGGAGCAGTCGGCCTTCAGCGAGGTGGTGGTGACCAACACCATCCCCCTGGACGAGCGCAAGAAGGCCTGCTCCAAGATCAAGCAGCTTTCCGTGGCGGGGCTTCTGGCCAAGGCCATCAACAACGTGCACACCGAATCCTCGGTGAGCGTGCTTTTCGTATAGGACGAAAGAAACTTCAGGCCCTCCCGCCGCGCGGGCAAGGCCGTAGCAAGGAGCAAGTATCATGGCGAAACTCATGACGTTGACCGTGCAGGAGCGCACCGAGACGGGCAAGGGCCCCTGCCACCGTCTGCGCAAGCAGGACCTCATCCCGGGCGTCTATTACGACGAGAAGGGCGCCAACGTGGCCGTCAAGGTCCAGCTGCTGCCCCTGAGCAAGCTCTACCACAAGGTGGGCGAGTCCCAGGTCTTCGACCTGGAGATCGAGAAGGCCGGCGGCAAGGAAGTGCTGCCCTCGCTCATCTGGGACATGAAGATGGACCCGGTCAAGAACCGGCCCCAGCACGTGGACTTCCGCGGCGTGGATCTGAACAAGGAGATCCGCGTGCACGTGAGCTTCGAGCTCACCGGCAAGCCCGAGGGCGTGGTCAAGGGCGGCGTGCTCGAACTCTTCCGCGACACCTGCGAAGTCATCGGCAAGCCCCTGGACATCCCGGAAAAGATCATTGTGGACGTGAGCGGTCTGGACATCAACCAGAGCGTGCACGTGGCCGACGTGCCCATGCCCGCCGGCATCAAGGCCGTCATTGACGACAACTACGCCGTGGCCGGCGTGGTCGTCCCGGCTGCCGAGGCCGAGCCCGGCGCCGAGGGCGAGGCCGCTGCCGCCACCGCCGCGGCTCCGGCCGCCGAAGCGGCCAAGAGCGGGAACTAGGCTCCCTCCGGAAACGCCGATTCAAGGGGCCCCGGGCTACCGGGGTCCCTTTTCTCCCGCCGCTCCGCCTCCCCGCTCCCGCGCCGCCAAACCAAGGGCTCCGGCCCGGGCAGAACCGCATGACCCCCAAAGGCCTCCTCGCCGGACTGGGCAACCCCGGAGACGAGTACAGGGAAACCCGCCACAACTACGGGTTCTTCCTGATCGACCACGTCCTGGGGCTGGCCGCCTCGCGCAAGAGCATGCGGCTCACCCCGGTCCAGGAATCCGGCGACGCCCTGGTCTGGTCCGCCCACCTGGGCGGCGCGCCCTGGCTTCTGATCAAACCCCTGACCTACATGAACAAAAGCGGCCTGGTGGTGGCCCGCTACGCCCGCCGCCACGGCCTGGAACCCGGGGCCGTGGTCGTGGCCCACGACGAGTTGGACCTGCCCCTGGGCCGCATGAAGCTCAAGCGCGGCGGCTCCTCGGCCGGGCACAACGGCGTGGAGTCCGTCATCAGCGAGCTGGGCAGCCCGGACTTCTGGCGGCTCCGGCTCGGCATCGGCCGTCCCGAGGGGCGGCGGGACATGGCCGGCTGGGTCCTGGAATCCTTTGCCCCGGCGGAACGCGAAACCACCCGCCAGGTCCTGCCCGCGGCCTGGAAGGGCCTGGACCTCTTCCTGCGGCGCGGCGAGGCCCCGGCCGTGCAGTTCCTCAACGGATTCTCCTGCGAAAGGAAACCGGAAAACGCCGCCATGGACTCCGTTTCCGAACCCTGATATGATGAACTTGGCCATTTCCCCGACTTGTGACGCCCGGAGAGTGGAGGAGCCTTTGTCCGTGTTCCAGATCAACCAGCTGGTCGTATATCCCTCGCAGGGCGTGGGCCGGGTGGAGCGCATCGAGAGCCAGATCATCGGCGGGGTCAAAGCCGAGTTCTACATCGTGCGCATCCTCTCCAACAACGTGACCCTCATGGTCCCGGTGAAGAACGCCGTGAACGTGGGCCTGCGCCCGGTGTGCAGCCTGCGCACGGGCCAGACCATCTTCGAGTCCCTGCGCGACCGCTCGGAGTTCACCGGCTACACCGGCCAGAACTGGAACCGCCGCTACCGCGAATATTCCGAGAAGCTCAAGAGCGGCGACCTGGCTGACGTGGCCTATGTGCTCAAGGAGCTCTTCCTCATCGGCCGGGACAAGGAATTGTCCTTCGGCGAGCGCCGCCTCCTGGAGCAGGCCATGAACCTCGTTTCCATGGAGCTGGCCTACGCCGTGAACCGGGACCAGGAAGCCATCAAGTCCGACATCACCGAGATGTTCAGCGATGTGATCCAGGCCCGCGAAAAGGAAAAAAGCGAAAAACGGGCCTGAACACCCTTGTCAACCGGGGGCCTTTTCGGTAAAGCCGAGTTGACCGCCCGGGGCCGCGCACGGCTTGAGCGCCGCCCCTGCCTGGTGAGAAATCCGGTTTCCCCCCTGGTTGTAGAGGACAAACGAGGTTGCAGGCGTCGGCCATTTCCGGCCGCAAGCGCCCCCGACGAAGTGTTTCACCTCCGAGCCGCTCCGCCATGCCCTGTCCGGGAATGCCCGGCGGCGCCCGTGGCGCGGGCATGTGACCCCGAAGACCCCAACCCCACCATCGACGTATGACCAACAACGGAAACGACCAAGACCTAACGGCCGGCGCCGCCCAGAACGGCGGCGAGAAGCTCAATCTCACCGACCTCAAGTACAAGAGCATGTCCGAGCTCATGGACATGGCTGTACGCTACAACGTGGAGAACCCCAGCGGCCTGCGCAAGCAGGAGCTGATCTTCGCCCTGCTGCAGGCCTGCGCCTCGCAGAACGGCCAGATCTTCGGCGAGGGCGTTCTGGAGATCCTGCCCGACGGCTTCGGCTTCCTGCGCTCGCCCATGTACAGCTACATGCCGGGCCCGGACGACATCTACGTTTCGCCCTCCCAGATCCGGCGCTTCGGCCTGCGCAAGGGCGACGTCATCTCCGGCCAGATCCGGCCGCCCAAGGAAGGCGAGCGCTACTTCGCCCTGCTGCGCGTCTCCGAGATCGGCTTCGAGCCGCCGGAGAACTCCAAGAATCTCGTTCTCTTCGACAACCTGACCCCGATCTACCCCAACCAGCGCTTCAAGATGGAGAACGGCGCGGAGAACTATTCCTCCCGCGTCATCGACCTGCTGGCGCCCATCGGCTGCGGCCAGCGCGGCATCCTCGTGGCCCCGCCCCGCACCGGCAAGACCATGCTCCTGCAGACCATCGCCAACTCCATCAACGCCAACCATCCCGAGGTCTATCTCATCGTGCTGCTCATCGACGAGCGGCCCGAGGAAGTGACCGACATGGAGCGCACGGTGCGCGCCGAGGTCATCAGCTCTACCTTCGACGAACCGCCCACCCGCCACGTGCAGGTCACGGAGATGGTCCTGGAGAAGGCCAAGCGCCTGGTGGAGCGCAAGCGCGACGTGGTCATCCTGCTGGACTCCATCACCCGCCTGGGCCGGGCCTACAACGCCGTGACCCCGTCCTCGGGCCGGGTGCTCTCCGGCGGCCTGGACGCCAACGCCATGCAGCGGCCCAAGCGCTTCTTCGGCGCGGCCCGCAACATCGAGGAAGGCGGCAGCCTGACCATCATCGCCACGGCCCTCATCGACACCGGCTCGCGCATGGACGAGGTCATCTTCGAGGAGTTCAAGGGCACGGGCAACATGGAGATCTACCTGGACCGCCACCTCTCCGAGAAGCGCGTGTTCCCGGCCATCGACATCAACCGTTCCGGCACCCGCAAAGAGGAACTGCTCCTGGAAGAGGAGGTCCTGAACCGGGTCTGGATCCTGCGCAAGCTGCTCGCCCCCATGAGTCCCATCGACAGCATGGAGTTCCTGCTGGGCAAGATGAAGGGCACCAAGAGCAACAAGGACTTCCTGAACATGATGAACAAGTAGGCCGCATCCGGCCTGTGCCATTCCCGGAAAGGATGTCGGCAAGCGCCTGCATCCTTTCTCTTTTTTGAGCAAAAGCCCGGTCTTGCACCGTCCGGGCAAGAGCGTAGAATGATTTTTGCGGCACAGGCCGCGGAGAACCATGAAACACAACCCCACGCACCTGCTGCTCGTGCCCCTGCTCGTGGCGGCCCTGGTCCTGGCACCCGCGCTCCAGGCCGGTGCGGCCTGGGGCGAGTTCACCATCGCCGACGAGGTGGAGGCGGGCCGCAAGTTCGACGCCTACGTGCGCAGCTCCATGCCCCTGGTGGAGGACACCGAGGTGGCGGGCTACGTGGAAGGCCTGGTCAAGCGCCTGGTGGACCACATCCCGCCCCAGCCCTTCCGCTTCACCACCACGGTGATCCAGAACGGCGCCATGAACGCCTTCGCCATCCCGGGCGGCTACGTCTATGTCTTCACCGGGCTCATCCTGAACCTCCAGACCGAGGACCAGCTGGCCTCGGTCCTGGCCCACGAAATCGCGCACGTCACCGAGCACCACGTGGCCAAGCGCATGGCCGAGATGAAGCTGGCCAGCATCGGGGCCATCGCCGGAACCCTGGCCGGGGCCTTCCTGGGCATCGCGGGCGGGGGCTCCAACATGGCCAACCTGGGCGGCGCGCTCATGATGGGCTCCCAGGCCGGGGCCGCCGCAGCCTACCTCCAGTACACCCAGGAGAACGAGCGTGAGGCCGACCACCAGGGCCTGAACTACCTGGCCGCCGCGGGCTACAATCCCATGGCCATGGCCGAGACCTTCGACATCATGCAGAAGCAGCGCTGGTACGTGACCAACGACAAGATCCCGTCCTACCTCTCCACCCACCCGGCGCTGCCCGACCGCGTGGCCTACATCAAGGGCCGGGTGGCCCGCATGCCCCAGGACCTCCTCCTGCGCAAGGCCGACAACACGGCGTTCCTGCGGGTGCAGACCCTGGTGCGGGGCAAGCTCCAGTCCCCGGACGTGGCCCTGGCCTGGTACAACAACAAGGGCGACCTGACGCCCCTGGACACCATGGGCCTGGGGCTGGTGCAGACCCGGCTCAACCGCACCGCGGACGCCGAGCGTTCCTTCCAGAAGGCCCTGGCCGCCGTGCCCAACGACTCCCTGGTCCTGCGCGAGGCGGGCATCTACTATTTCAAGCAGGGCAATTTCCAGAAATCCCAGCCCCTGCTCCAGAAGGCCCTCATCCTCAAACCCGGCGACGCCCTGACCCTGTTCTACAACGCCCGCCTCCTGGGCGAGAGCGGCCAGTACGACGCGGCCGTCCTCTCCATGCGCCAGGTGCTCAAGCAGCTGCCCGAGGATCCCGAGGTGCGCTACCACATGGGCCGCCTGCTCGGGGAATCCGGCGACCAGTTCGGCGGCCACCTCAACCTGGCCTACTGCTACGAGCTCCAGCACAACAAGAAGCAGGCCGACTTCCACCTGGAAAAGGCCCGCTCCCTGGCCCGCGACGCGGACCAGAAAAAGCAGGTGGACGACTTCGAAAACTTCCGCCGCGAGCGCGAGGAACTGCGCACGTGAGCCGGGCCGCGCCCTTGAAACGCCCGCCGCTTTGGGCTAGCTCAACCTTTTCGGCTCAATCTCCAGCGGACGGACAAGCATGATCGTGGCCCGGACCATCCAGGAGCTGGACGGCGTCATTGCCGGCTCCTGCGTCACCATCGGCAATTTCGACGGCGTGCACCTGGGGCACCAGAAGCTCATCGGCCTGACCTGCCGGCGGGCCAGGGCCCTGAACCTGGTGAGCGTGGTCCTGACCTTCGAGCCCCATCCCCTGCGCGTGCTCCTGGGCCGCGGCACCCCGCCCTTCATCACCCTGCTGGAGCAGAAGCTCGAACTCATCGCGGCCCAGGGGCCGGACGTGGCCCTGGTCCTGGAATTCACCCGCGAGATGGCCGGACTCTCGCCCGAGGCCTTCGTGCGCCGCTACCTGGTGCAGGGCCTCAACGTGCGCGAGCTGTTCATCGGCTACGACTACGCCATGGGCAAGGGCCGCTCCGGCAACTACGAGACCCTCAAGGCCCTGGGCGCGAAGCTGGGCTTCCGGGTGGAGCGCCTGGAGCCCGTGACCCTGGGCGACGCCATCGTCAGCTCCACGCGCATCCGCGACCTGGTCCAGGCCGGCGAGGTCTGGGAGGCCCGGCCGCTCATGGGCCGTTTCTACCAGGTGCGCGGCAAGGTGGTGCACGGCCACGACCGCGGCGGCAAGCTCCTGGGCTTTCCCACGGCCAACCTGCGGCTGGTGGACGAGCTGGTGCCCAAGACCGGGGTCTATGCGGTCTGGGTCGAGGTGGACGGCGCGCTCCTGCCGGGCGTGGCCAACATCGGCACCAACCCCACCTTCGGCAACGCGGCCGTGTCCGTGGAGGCCCACATCCTGAACTTCGGCGGCGACCTCTACGAGCGCGACATCCGGATCCATTTCGTGCAGCGCATCCGCTCCGAACGCAAATTCGAGAACCTGGAGGCCCTGCGCGAGCGGATAGCCGCCGACATCGTCCTGGCCGGGCGCATCCTGGAGGAGCCCGAGGCCCATCCCGCCGGAGGCGCCTACGCGGGCGCGGCCACGGACGGAGGGGGCAAGGACCGATGAGCCCGCCGGCCGGCCTCCCCGGGCGGCTCTGGGCCATCCTGGTCTCCCTGCGCCAGGCCCGGTCCCTGCGCTGGCTGGCCTACGGCATCGTCATCGGCGCGTTCACCGGTCTGGCTGCCGCGGCCTACTTCTGGGCCGTGGAGTTTTTCAAGACGCTTTTCCTCCACGATCTCGCAGGCATGACCCTGCCCGCCCCGGCCGGGGAAAGGATCTTCGAGCACGGCGGGGCCGTCACGCCCCGGCCCTGGGTCATCCCCATCCTCACCGGCCTGGTGGGCCTGGTCACGGGCTTCATCGTGCAGCGCTATATCCCCGAAACCATCACCGGCGGCACCGACGGCACCGACGCCACGATCAAGAGCTTCCACCGCCAGGGCGGGCTCATCCGGCCCCTGGTGCCCGTCATCCGTGGCATCGCCTCGGTCTTCACCATCGCCACGGGCGGCAGCGCGGGACGTGAAGGCCCCATCACCCAGATGGGCGCGGGCCTGGGCTCCTGGTTCGCCCAGCGGCTCAAGCTCTCGGCCCGGGAGCGCCGCCTGCTCCTGCTGGCGGGCGCGGCCGGGGGCCTGGGGGCCATCTTCCGCGCGCCCCTGGGCGGCGCGCTCACGGCCGTGGAGGTCATCTACCGCGAGGACTTCGAGGCCGAGGCCCTGCTCCCCTCCATCATGTCCTCGGTGACGGCCTATTCCATCTTCACCTTCTTCTTCGGCTCCGAGCCCATCTTCGGCATCCCGAGCTTCGCCTTCAGCGACCCGCGCGAGCTCCTCTTCTACACCGTGCTGGCCCTGGCCTGCGCAGGCGCGGGCTGGCTCTACGTCCATACCTTCCGCTGGTTCAAGTTCCGCATCTTCTTCCCGCTCATGGACCGCGTGGGCCTCATGTGGAGCATGGCCCTGGGCGGCCTGGGCGCGGGGCTTTTGGGCGCGTTCTTCCCCCAGGTCCTGTCCGGCGGCTACGGCTGGCTGGAGCTGGCCATCCTGGGCCAGATCCCGGCCCTCATGCTCTTCGCCATCGTCATCGGCAAGACCATGGCCACCTCCATGACCATCGGCTCGGGCATGAGCGGCGGCATGTTCGCCCCGGCGCTCTTCGTGGGCGGCATGAGCGGCGGCGTGGTGGGCCAGTTGGCCCACCAGTGGTGGCCGGACATCGCGCGCCAGCCAGGCGGCTACGTGCTGGTGGGCATGGCCGCCTTCTTTGCGGGCATCGCCAAGGCCCCCATCGGCCCTCTGGTCATGGTCTGCGAGCTGACCCAGGGCTACGGCCTGCTGGCCCCGCTTATGCTGGCCTCGGCCCTGTGCATCGTGCTCTGCCGCAAGGTCTCGCTCTACGAGCACCAGGTGGACGACAAGTTCGACTCCCCGGCGCACGCCTCGGACGCCACCATCAACGTGCTGGAAGGCCTCACCGTGGGCGCGCACTTCAATCCCGAGCGGGTCACGGTCCTGGAGGAGGGCACCACCCTCAAGGCCCTCACGGACATCATCGCCAACACGGCCCAGCTCTACTTCCCGGTGCGCGACAGCCTGGGCCGCGTCACGGGCATCCTCTCCATCCACGACGTGCGCCGCTTCCTCTTCGAGGAGGGCCTCTTCGACCTGGTGGTGGTGCGCGACCTGGCCGGACGGGCGGCCACGCTCAAGCCCGACGACGACCTCTACACCGCCCTGCTCCTCTTCGTGGACACGGACTACGGCCAGATCCCCGTGGTGGACCCGGACGACCCCCAGGCCATCATCGGGCTCATGAACCGCGAGGACGTGTTCAAGGCCTACGCCCACGCCATCCGCTCCCTGCGCGAGGAACCGGCCTGACGCCACTTGCCTTTCCCGCCTTTGGTCTTATCTTCTGAAATCGTGCAACACCGAGCCAAAGGCCGCCTCATGCCCTCCTGGTCCCTGGGTTCCGGCACACTCCTCCTGCTGGAGGGGGACATCGCCCGTTCCGACACCGACGCCGTGGTCAATGCGGCCAACTCCCGCCTGGCCGGGGGCGGCGGCGTGGACGGGGCCATCCACCGGGCCGCGGGCTGGGAGGCCCTGCAGGCCGCCTGCCGCCTGCACATCGACAAATACGGCGAGGTCCCGGCCGGGCAGGCCATGGTCACCCCGGGCTTCGGGCTGGCCGCGCGCTGGATCATCCACGCCGTGGGCCCTGTCTGGCGCGGCGGCCATGGGGGCGAACCCGAACTCCTGGCCTCGGCCTACCGACGGAGCCTGCGCCTGGCCCACGAGCAGGGCTGCGCCAGCGCGGCCTTTCCGGCCTTGAGCTGCGGGGCCTACGGCTATCCCGTGGAGCTGGCCGCGCCCATCGCCCTGGCCGAGCTGCGCCAGGGCCTGGAACAGGGCCTGCTGGCCGAGGCGCGGCTGACCCTTTTCGGCAAGGACAACCTGGAGCGCTGGACCGCCCTGGCCCGGCGCCTCCTCTAACGGAGAATCCCGTGGAACTGAAAGGCACGACCATTCTGGCGGTGAAGGACCCAAGCGGGACGGCCATGGCCGGCGACGGCCAAGTGACCCTGGGCCAGGGCGTGGCCATGAAACACACCGCGCGCAAGGTCCGCTCCATCTACAAGGACAGGGTCATGGTGGGCTTCGCCGGGGCCACGGCCGACGCCTTCACCCTGTTCGAGCGTTTCGAGAAGAAGCTGGAGGCCCATTCCGGCAACCTGACCCGGGCCGCGGTGGAGCTGGCCAAGGACTGGCGCACGGACAAGTACCTGCGCCGCCTGGAGGCCATGCTCCTGGCCGCGGACGGCGAGACCATCCTGATCATCACCGGCAACGGCGACGTCATCGAGCCCGACGACGGCCTGGCCGCCATCGGCTCAGGCGGCCCCTACGCCCTGGCCGCTGCCCGCGCCCTGGCCCGCAACACGGACCTCCCGGTCAGGGAGATCGCCGAGCGCGCCATGCACATCGCCGCCGAACTCTGCGTCTATACCAACGACAACCTCACCGTCCTGACCCGCGAGTCGGGCAAGGGGACCGAGCAGCAATGAACAACCTGACCCCCCGGGAAATCGTCTCGGAACTGGACAAGCACGTCATCGGCCAGAAGGCCGCCAAGCGCATGGTGGCCATCGCCCTGCGCAACCGCTGGCGCCGCCGCCAGCTGGACCCGGCCCTGCGCGACGAGATCGCGCCCAAAAACATCATCCTCATGGGCCCCACGGGCGTGGGCAAGACCGAGATCGCCCGCCGCCTGGCCCGGCTGGCCGGCTGCCCGTTCTTCAAGGTGGAGGCCACCAAGTTCACCGAGGTGGGCTACGTGGGCCGGGACGTGGAGTCCATGGTCCGCGACCTCATGGAGATCGGCGTGACCATGGTCAAGACCGAGGAGCGCGAGCGGGTGCGCGTACACGCCGAGGAGCAGGCCGAGGAGCGCCTCCTGGACCTGCTGGTGCCCGGCAGCCGCCCCTCCGCCCAGGGCGCGGGCTTCGCCATGCGGCCGTCCGACCCGACCAAGGACGACACCCGCGAGAAGCTCCGCAAACTCTGGCGCAGCGGCAGCCTGGACGATCGCAGCGTGGAGGTGGAGGTGCGCACGCAGGGCGGCCCGCAGGTGGAGATCGCCGCCATCCCGGGCATGGAAGAGATGGGCATGCAGATGCAGGAGGCCCTGGGCCGCATGTTCCCGGCCAAGAAGAAGCTCAAGAGCATGAAGGTGCGCGAAGCCTTCGAGGTCCTGGTGGCCGAGGAGTCCGAGAAGCTCATCGACATGGACAAGGTCCTGGACACGGCCCGCGAGCGCGTGGAGCAGGACGGCATCCTCTTCGTGGACGAGATCGACAAGATCGCGGCCCGCGGCGAGCACGGCGGCCCGGACGTGTCCCGCGAGGGCGTGCAGCGCGACCTCCTGCCCGTGGTCGAGGGCTGCGTGGTGAACACCAAGTACGGCATGGTCAAGACCGACCACATCCTGTTCATCGCGGCCGGGGCCTTCCATCAGGCCAAGCCCTCGGACCTCATCCCCGAGCTCCAGGGCCGCTTCCCCCTGCGCGAGACCCTGGAGGCCCTGAGCAAGGAGGACTTCTACCGCATCCTCACCGAACCCCAGAACGCCCTGGCCGTGCAGTACAAGGCCCTGCTCTCCACCGAGGGCGTGACCCTCGACTTCACCCGCGAAGCGCTGGAGGAGGTGGCCTCCCTGGCCGAGAAGATCAATGAGGAGACCGAGAACATCGGGGCCAGGCGGCTTTCCACCATCATGGAGAAACTCCTCTCGGAGCTGTCCTTCACGGCCCCGGACCGCGGCGGCCAGAGCGTGGTCATTGACCGGGCCTATGTCCAGGCCCAACTCCAGGACGTGGTCGAGGACCGGGACCTGTCGCGCTACATTCTGTAACCACGTTGCAAAAAACGCGGCGTGGCTCCTTGCGGAGGCGCGCCGCGCTTCGTTTTTCCGGCTACATCCCGATCCTCTTCTTAAGCAGGCTGAAGTCCACGTTGGCCGTCACCAGCTGGGCCCCGTGGTTCACCTTGATCATGTCCCTGAGCTTGTGGCTCGTCAGGATGTTCTCCATCTTCTTGGCCACGGTGAAGGTGTCTTCCCGCACCACGATGATGGGCGTCTCCAGGACCTCGGAGCGGGTCAGGATGATGTCGTTGGGATAGAGGTTGCCGGTGAGGATGAGGCAGGGCGAGTTGCCCTCCAGAGCCACCAGCTGCACGTCCGAGCGGTCGCCGCCCACGATGACCGCGGAGTTCTTGTGGCGCTTGAAGTGGGTCAGGAAGTTCTCCACCTGCATGGTGCCGATGAGGAAGTTCTCCACCACCCGCTCGCCCTTGCCCTGGGCCGAGATGAGCTTGCCGTTCAGGCGCTCGGCCAGGTCCGCCACCTTGATGGCGCCCATGAGCGGGTCCGTGGGGATGATGCCCAGGACGTGCACGCCGTTGCGCTCCAGGAAGGGCTGGATCAGGCCCTTGGCCTCTTCCATGTAGGCCTCGGGCACGTCGTTGAACACGACTCCGGCCAGGTCGTCGCCCGAGGCGGCCTGGGCGCGCAGCACGTAGTCGTAGTGCAGCTCCTTCTGGTAGCGGTCCACGAGCACGGCCTTGAGCCCCAGGGCCTTGACCACGCGGCTGCCCTCCACCCCGCAGTAGGTGCCCGAGCCGAGATACGTGCCCGAGCCCTGCACGATCATCACGTCCTTGCCCGCGGAGAGCTTGGCGTAGGCCTGGGAGATCTTGGAGACGAGGTCGCCGCAGCCCGTGGTGAAGGCCTTCACCGTGAAGTCGCGGGTCACCAGCACCGGGGTCACCAGCTCGGGGTCCTGCTCCAGTCCCAGGACCTCCTGGACGAAGAAGGCGTCCTCGTCGCCCACCTTGTCGCCGGTGCGCCGGGGCACCGCGCCCACCGGCTTCATGTAGCCGACGTTCAGGCCCTCCTTCTGGAACTTGAGCCCCAGGGACATGGCGATGAGGTTTTTGCCCGAATACCCGGCGGTGGAGCCCACGTACACGCCGATCATGACGACCTCCCCAGGCCCGCTTGGGCCTCGTCTCGTTCTCTCATCCGTTCTGGTGCAGGGTCATGCGCACGTCGGCCACCACGGCCCGCTCGTGGTTCACCAGCACCGGATTGAATTCCGCCTCGTAAATCTCCGGGAAATCCAGGGCCAGGCGCGACATGGTCAGGATGATCTCCTCCATGGCCTGGAAATTCACCGGCTTTTCGCCGCGCACGCCCTTGAGCAGCATGTAGGACTTGATCTCGCGCACGATCTCGAAGGCGTCGGCCCGCGACACCGGGGCCAGGCGGAAGGCGATGTCCTTCAATATCTCCACGTAGATGCCGCCCAGGCCGAACATGAGCAGGGGCCCGAACTGCTCGTCGCGCTTGAAGCCGATGATCACTTCCTTGGAGCCCGCGGGGGCCATCTCCTGCACCAGGCAGCCCGCGATGTAGGCGTCCTCGCGCAGGCGCTGGGCCCGGGTGGTGATGTCGAAAAAGGCGTCGCGCACGGCCGTCTCGTCCGCAAGCCCCACCTTGACCCCGCCCACGTCGGACTTGTGCGAGATCTGCGGCGAGGCGATCTTGAGCACCACGGGGAAGCCCAGGTCGGCGGCGGCCGCCGCGGCCTCGTCGCTGCTGCGGGCCAGACGGGTGCGCGGCGTGGGCAGGCCGTAGGCCGTGAGCACCTCCTGGGCCTCGAACTCCACGATCTCGGTGCGGCCCTTGGCCTTGGCCGCGTCGATCACCGCCCTGGCGCGCTCCAGGTCGCGGGGGATGTCCGGATAGACCGGCTCGGGCCGGTTGCGGCGCAGGGCGTAGGAATACATGCTCTCGATGCTGGTAATGGCCGGTTCCGGGAAGGCATAGCAGGGCACGCCCGCCTCCTGGAGGATGCGCCGCCCCGGGGCCACGTGCTTCTTGCCCATGAAGCAGGCGAAAATAGGTTTGTCCGAGCGCCTGGCCGCGTCCACGATGACCTGGGCCGTGGCCTCCACCTCCACCGAGGCCACCGGGGTCAGGATGACCAGGAGCGCGTGGACCATGGGGTCGGCCAGCACGGCCTCGATGGCCAGCTTGTAGCGGGCCGCGTCCGAGTCGCCGATGATGTCCACGGGGTTGTACAGGGCCGCGAAGCTCGGCAGAAAGGACTGGAGCTTGCCGATGGTCTGCGGGCTCAAAGAGGCCATGTGCAGGCGGGAACGCTCGCAGGCGTCCGCGGCCAGGATGCCGGGGCCGCCGGAGTTGGTCACGATGCCCAGGTTGGGACCCTTGGGCAGGGGCTGGTGGGAGAAGGCCTCGGCCAGGTTGAAGAGCGATTCCACGTCCGCCACGCGGATGACCCCGCACTGGCGGAAGGCCGCGGTGTAGGCCGCGTCCGACCCGGCGATGGCTCCGGTGTGGGAGCTGGCGGCCTTGGCGCCAGCGGCCGTGGTGCCGGACTTGATGAGGATCACCGGCTTGCTGCGGGTCACGGCCAGGGCCTGGCGCAGGAATTCGGGCCCGTGCTCCACGTTCTCGATGTAGCCCAGGATGACCTTGGTCTCGGGGTCGCGGCCCAGGTAGTCGAGCATGTGGGCCTCGTCCAGCACGGCCTTGTTGCCCAGGCTCACGAATTTGGAAAAACCGATGTTCTCGCCGAGCGCCCAGTCCAGGATGGCCACGCAGAGCGCGCCGGACTGGGAGAAGAAGGCGATCTGCCCCTTGCTGGGCTGGCCCGCGGCGAACGAGGCGTTCACCCCCGCGCCGGTGTTCATCATGCCCAGGCAATTGGGACCCAGCAGGGCCATTCCCTGGGAGCGGCACAGCCCGGCCATCTCCCGCTCCAGGTCAAAGCCCTCCCTGCCCACCTCCTTGAACCCGGCGGTGATGACGATGACCGCCTTGGCCCGGATCTCGGCCAGGTCCCTGAGCGCGGGCAGGACCCCGTCGCGGGGCACGGAGATGACCGCCAGGTCCAGGCCCTTGGGCAGGTCCTTGACCGCCGTGGTCACGGGCAGGCCCTCGATGGTCCCGCCCTTGGGGTTCACCGGGATGAGGCGGCCCGCAAAGCCCGCGCCGAGCATGTTGGCCACGATGGTGTGGCCCACCTTGCCGGGTTTGTCCGAGGCCCCGATGACGGCCACGGTCTGCGGATAGAAAAAGGCCTGGAGGTCCATGCCCTGGCTCACGAGGGGCTCCTGGCTGCGGGATTGCGGGACATGGCCGAGCATATCCCCGGCAGGGCTTTTTTTCAAACCAAAAGACGGGCCGGGCGTTGTTGGGACCGGGGTTTTCTGCCACAACGCGGGCCATGGGCAGGGAAAAACAGCGCGCGGACGCGAGCGGGGTCATCCTGGCCAACATCCACACCCCGGGAGAACTGGAACCGTTGCGCAGTCTGACCCGGCGGTGGCCGCTGCCGTAACAACGGAAGGGGAAGGGGGCGGGGCTAGAGTTCGCCGGGCTCCACCGGCCGCGGCCAGACGCCTTCGGGCAGAAGCGCGCCCTTGGGCTCGGGGGAGAAGTAGAGCCAGGCCTCGAGACGGGCGCCGTCCTCCAGCACCACCTCCACCTGTTCGCGGCGGTAGAAGGCCGGATGCTGCTCCAGCACGTCCAGGTGGTGCAGGATCTTCTCGCTCACCTCGTAAACCTCGCCCTGGATGAAGCTCACGGTCTGGCTGCGGGTCACGATGGGGATCTCGTCCTCATACAGGGCGTAGCGTTCGGCGGTTTGGGCCCGGCCCAGGAAACGGGCCTCGCGCAGGAAAAAATGGTTGGACAGACCCTGCTTCAGCGTCCCATAGACGAACACGGCATGTTTCCGGTGCACAGGAACCTCCCGGATTCAGCCCAGGCCTTGGCTGCCGCCAAGGCTTTTTCACATTTTTGCCCAACACCGGCCAACGGGCTGCACATATTTGTTGAACAAAGGGCAGCCACAATTCTGTAGCCGGACCTTCCGGGCAGCGGCCGCCGTGCCGTCATCGCCCCTGATTTCCAGGACATATCCCAGGAGGGACGGGCAGACCGCAACGCGGACGGCGCGGTCCCTCGGCCTGCGTCATTCAAGGACCGGGCCAGAGGCGGAAAGGGGAAATGGAGGATTACTGCCGGCCCCAGAGGCCGTAGGAGTAGAGCTGCTTGATCTTGGTGGCGCTGAGCACCGAACTGTACAGCAGGACCTCGTCGATGTCGCCGGTAAAGGCCCCGCTGGATGTGGTCCGGTGCCCCAGGATCAACGGCCCGCTTGCATCGGCCAAGCGGCCCACCCCCGTGCCCGTGGCCACGGACTCGCCGTCCACGAAAAGCTCCAGGTTCGTGTTGTTCCATGTGGCGGCCAGGTGGTACCAGCGGTTGGTCTGCAGGGCCGTGGCGGCGGTGATGGTGCGTGTGTTGGAATTGTTGCGGCGCACGTACAGGGCGGGCCGCCCGTTGTCCAGGTAGAGGCGGTAGGATTCGGTGCCCGTGGTGGTGCTGCTGCCCTTGCGCAGGATAGTGGCCCCGTTGGCCGGGGAGGACGGGAGCATGATCCAGGCCGCTGCGGTCCCTTCGTCCCGCAGGCCCAGGCTGGTGGCGTCGGCCACAGTCACGTAGCTTGAAGAACCGCCGGTAAAGGAGAGCGCCGGGCAATCCGGGCAGCCCACCCCGGGCACCCAGAACACGCTCGCCGGGGTATACCAGTTGCTGTAAATGGTCCCATCGTTGCCGTAGGCGGAGCGGTCCGTGACCGTGGTGCCCGTGCCGTCGCGCATGGACAGGAAGAGATTCGGGGAATCGCTGGGCATGGCCTGGGGCTCGGCCTGGTCGCCCTTGAAGTCCAGGGCGAACTTGCGGAGCGTGGCCAGCTGGGTGGCCGCGCCCGTGCCCTCGGTCCAGCCGAAATAGATGTTGTTGAGGGCGTCGTGCCGGTCCTGGGACAGGTAGAAGACCTCCTGCAGCGTGGGCGCGGCTTCATAGTCCTTGGTCACATCGTCCAGGCCATCGGGCATGGCCTCGCTGGCGGGCTGGAGCCAGGCCCGCAGCTCGTAGCAGTAGTATCCGTTGCTGGCGGCCACGGTGTGGCGGGTGAGTTCGTAGCGCAGGCGGAACGTGCCGCCGTCCTCCAGCCAGCTGGTGGCGTTGGTCTGGTTGTAGAAACCGGGCTCGCCGTAGGTGGGGTTGCGCGGGTCCGTGGTGCTGCCCGTGGTTCCGGCGTTGTGGCGGTTGTCGTCGTAGCGGTTGCGGTACTTGCCCGTGGTGCAGAAGCCGGAAACCGTGGCGTCGGTCTCGGCGCCCCAGTGCACGAAGGCCATGTGGTCGTAGGAGTTCTGGTAGCTGCTGCTCGTGTTGTAGCCGTCGCAGCGGGAGCCGGGCTGGCAGAGGTTGGTGTTGCAATCGTTGTGGTAGATGTCGAACTCCAGGCCGATCTTGGGCGGCAAGAGCCCGATGTTGTTCGTGCCCGAACCGGCGTAGCCCATGAGTTCGCCCATGGTGGTGTCGCCGCCCACGCTCTTGGTGTTGTTGGCCGCGCTGATGAGCGCGAAGATGAAGCCGTCGCCGTCGGACCCGGGGTTGAACTGGAACTCGAAATAGGCCCGCACCCCGTTGCCCAGGGGGCAATTGCCGCCCACGCAGTCGCCCTTGTCCCCGGCGTACCAGAGCGCGCCGAAATTCGCGTAGATGGTGCCGCCCAGCTCCACATAGCTGTTGGCCGGATTCGTGGTGTCGTTGTGCACGCTGATGGCGTTGGTGCCGCCCGCGCCCGACACCACTTCGAAACCCGAGAGATCGCCGTTGTTGAAGGCGATCCCCGAGCCCAGGCTCTTCACGCTGAAGGTGTGCGACAGTCCGGCGCTCACCGGATCGCCCTCCAGGCAGGGGGCGTTGCCCGTGGCGCCCACGGTGTAGCTGGTGCCGCTGCCGGTGACGCTCAGGCGGAAGGAGGAGCCGTTGCCCAGGGTGAAGGTGTGGTCGTTGAGGGCCGCGACCCGGTCGTTGAAGACGGTCTCGTTGGGCGCGGTGCGCAGCTGGCTCATGGCATAGCGCACGCCGGACTCGGCCATGAGCCGGGCCGCCTTCTGGCAGTCGGGCCGGGCCGTGATGCGGGTGGAGACGCTGTAGTTGCGGGCCATGAGCCCGGCCAGGAGCGAGAAGACCACCACCGCGATCACGATGTAGAGCATCAAGGCTCCGCTCTGCCCTCTGCGCATGTCCGCCCCCCTCTACTGGTACAGGAATTGCCGGGGCAGGACCTGGAGAGAGAAGGTCTTGCCGCCCGAGGTGAAGGAGATGTTCACCGCCGCGATCTCATAGGGAGAGCCCTTGCCATCCAGGTCCGCCGTGCCGGTCGAGAGGCTGAAGGCGGTGACGTTGTCCATGAGCGTGTAGAGCGTGCCCGCGCTCTCGGTCTGGAGCGAGATGCGGCCGCTGGCGTAGGAGATGGTGCGGGTGCCGACCAGGCTCGTGGACTCGTAGGTGATGGAGGTGTCCGGCACCACGGTCACACTGCTGCCGCTGCCGAGCCCGTCCATGTCCCGCAGTTCGATGTCCAGGCGGGCCAGGGCCACGTCGGCCTTGAGAGCCAGATCCGAGGCGTCGCGGGTCTGGGTGTAGCCCTTGATGCCCGTGACGAAGAACAGGGACCCCACAGAGGCGATGATGCCCAGGATGATCACGCCCAGGATGAGTTCCAGCAGGGTCATGCCCCGCCGGCTGTCAGTAGTTGACCGCATCATAGCTCGTGGCGTTCTTCTCGTTGGTCAACAACGCGCTGTAGCTCAGGCCGCCGTGCTCCGTGGTCACCAGGAGCCCGCCGCAATCGGGCGGGGAGGAGCAGGAGACCTGGCTGCCCGAGGCGTCGAAGTCGATCCAGGTCACGCTCACGCTGGCGTTGGCGAAGGTGCTCATGTACGTGAGCACGTTCTGGGGCGTGGTGCTCGTGTTCAGGTAGAGCACATATTCCCGCAGCACGGCCTCCATGTCCGAGAGGGCCTGGCCCGCGTCCGCCGGGCGGGCGGCAGGCTCGGCGCCGCGCAGCAGATGGGTGCCCATGGCCGGGATGAACATGGAGGCCAGGAGGCTCACCAGGACCACGGTGATGATGATCTCCAGGAGGGTGAAGCCGCGCGATCGTCTCATGGCACGAACCCCGTCTCCGGCGTCACCGAGAGGGTCAGGCTGGCGGCGTCCTTGGTCAGCACGATGTTCAGGGGGAGGGCCGTGCTCACCGGGGTGTTGCTGGCGGAGCTGGTGTAGGAGCTGTAGGGGCGGCCATTGGCGTCAAAAAAGAGGGTGAAGTCCGCCATGCCGACGCCGGTGCCGGCAAGGGACACGGTATTGCCTTCCTCTCCGGGCAGGGCCACCCGGTCGTCCTCGGACGAGGGATCGCCCGCAAAGAGCCAGTACACGTTACTCTGACAGCGCAGGCCGTAGAGCGCGCCCCCCTTCATGGCCCGCAGCTGGGCGTAGCGGATCTGGTTGCGCACGAGCCCCGCGCGGGCGGACAGCTCGGTGTCCAGGAAGCCCAAGCCCGCATAGATCACCGCCGCAAGGATGGCCAGGATGATCACGGTCGCGATGACCTCGATCATGGTGAACCCGCTATGCTTGGCTGCCATGGCCGGAGCCTAGCGCACCTGAACCCGCCCGGCAAGCCGGACTGCCCGGATCTGAAGGAAAAATAAGGCGCTCACAGCAAGGTGCTGATGTCCCGGAGCATCCGCTCACGGCGCTCGGCGATGGCCGCGGCGTCGGTCATGGCCATGTCCAGCTGACGGGTGTGGATGACCAGGTAGCCGAGCACCCGCATGCGGTGCTCCATGAAGGCCTGCTCGCGGTTCTCCAGCCGGGCCGTGACGCTGTCCTCGCGCAGGCGGATGCTGAAGTCGAACTCCTGGAGCAGATCGGCCACGAAGCGGGCGCGCAGCACCCGGCGCTCCATGTTGGCCGCGCCCCCCTTGAACTGGAAGGCGATGTAGTTCTCCGAGGCGCGCTCGCTCACCAGGCCCTCCACGGCGCAGAAGTGGAAGCCGAAGCGCGACTGGAGGCTCACGTAGTTCTTCGAGATCATGAAGTAGCTCTTCATGGCGAACTCGGCCTGGGTGGCGGGCTCCAGCTCGGGGTTGGCCGTGGCCTCGAACATGACCGAGAGAAAGCCCGAGGTGTGCACCGGCGGCGGGCCTTCCCAGGGCACCACGTTCATGCCCTTCCAGAGCGCGAGCATGGGGATGGAGGCGATCTGCTCCACCCGCACGAAGGGCTCCAGCACCTCGGTGTTGAAGCCGTCGTCCAGGTTCACCACCCAGAACTGCTTGCGCACGTCGCAGACCAGCTGCTTGGCCGCGGCCTGGGGAAAGTCGTGCTCCGTGCCGAAGCGGAACATCTCCCACACGGCCTTCTCGTGGCTGTAGCGGGTGATGTCGTGCAGCGTGCGGCAGTTGCGGGCGCGGAACGAGGGATCGGCCGGGTCCAGGAGGTTCAGGGGCAGGATGTGCCGGGCGGCCTCCTCCAGGGCCGAATAGACCGGGCTGCCGAGCATGAGGTTCTTGGGCCGGCGGGCGTGGGCCAGGAGGGCCTCCACGCGGCCGTCATAGACCGTGTGCCCGCCGGCGTCCACCGTGACCACCCGGCCGGACTCCAGGGCCTCGCAGGCTCCCCGAAGCCCCATGATGGCGGGCTTGCCGAACTCCCGGGCCACGTTGGCCAGGTGCCCGGCCAGGCCTCCCTGCTCGGAGACCAGGGCCGCGGCGCGGTTGAGCAGCGCGGCCCAGCGCGGCAGGGCCTGGCTCACCACGAGCACCGCCCCGCGAGGGAAGGCCAACACGTCGGCGTCCTTGCGCACATGGTACACCGGGCCCGCGCCCACCCCGGGGCTGGCCTCGGTGCCGCCCTTGAGGAGCACCGTGCCGTAGCGGGCGTCCTCGGGCACCACCTCCTCGGCTCCGAGCACGTCGTCGGAGGAGGTCAAGGGCCGGCACTGGAGCACCGTCATGCCGCCGTCCGGGGCCAGGGCCCACTCCATATCCTGGGCCGCGCCGTAAAACTCCTCCAGCGAGAGGGCCAGGCGCGCCAGCTCCACGGCCTGGGCCTCGTCCAGGCAGGGCTCCTGGGCCTGCGCGCCGGTGACCTCCATGCGGCAGGTGCCTTCGGGCAGGCAGGCGTAGCGGGTCTTCTTTTCCGCGATCTCGCGGCGCAGCACGGCGTGGGGCGGGGTCCGCGAAACCTGGTACACGTCCACCTCGGCCGAGCCGTCCACCACGGCCTTGGGCAGGCCCCAGGCCGCGTGGATCTGCACGGCGTCATCGTGGGAGTTGAGCGGGTTGCGGGAATAGGCCACCCCGCCGCAGACCGCATCGACCATGGCCATGCAGCCCACGCACATGGCCACGTCCTCCTCCCTGATGCCGCGGTGCAGGCGGTAGGCGATGGCCTGGAGGCTGTACTTCGAGGCCACGATGAGCTTGTAGGCCGGGATGAGTTCATCCCCGCCCACGTTGAGCTTGGAGCGGTACTGCCCGGCAAAGGAGGCCTCCGCCAAGTCCTCGGCCAGGGCGCTGCTGCGCATGGCCACGTGCAGGTCCGGCGCGGCCTCGGTCTGTTTGAGGGTGTCGAAGGCCAGCAGGATGGCCTCCTCCACTTCCCGGGGCAGGGGCGCGGACACGATGAGCTGCTGGATGGACGAGCTCAGGTTGAAGATGTCCTCGGTGGAGGCCACTTCGGCGGACTGGAAGCGGCGGTCGATCTCCTCCTGAAGTTCGGACTCGGCCATGAACCGTCGGTAGGCCTCGGCCGTGATCACGAAGCCGCGGGGAATGGTCACGCCCAGGCGGTTCTTGATCTCGCCCAGGTTGGCCATCTTGGGCCCCACCAAGTCCACGTGCTCGCGGCCCACCTCGCGCAGGCGCATGACCAGCGGCCCCGTGGGCCTGGGCCTGTCCGGGAAGACGTGGGGATTGATGCTCTTCTGGATCTCGGCGAAACGGGCGTACAGCTCGGCGTACTTGCCCGGGGCCAGTTCGTCCAGGTGCTTGATGAGCTGGAAGGTGGAGGTGGACAGGCGGGTGCAGACCGCGCGCACGAAGTGCATGCCGAAGGGCCGCACCCCGCGCAGGCCCTCCTCGATGTCGGTCATCAGCTCGTGGACCGCGTTGTTGGCGTTGAGGAAAAGCTTGAAGTGGTGGTAGCGGGCCGCGAACTCGGCGCGCAAGGCGGCCACGTCCACCTCCGCCTTCCGCCGCAGCCCCAGGGCCGAGAGCCAGTCGCGCAGACCCATGCGTCGCCGTCAGGAGGCCGGGGCTAGCGGCCGCCCTCCCCGTCGCGCCGCGCGCGGCCCGCGGCCAGGCCCCGCTTCTTGCGGGCGTCCTCGATCTTGTAGAGCAGCTGGTTGATGTCCGCGGGCTTCATGATGTAGTCGAAGGCCCCCAGTTGCATGCCCTGGATGGCCGCCTCCATGCTGGCGTGGCCGGTGAGCATGATGACCTCCTGCTCCGGCCTGGCGGCCTTGATGCGCTTGAGCGTCTCGATGCCGTCCATGCCGCGCATCTTCACGTCCAGGACCACCACGTCCACCTCATTGGCGGCCAGAAACTCAAGGGCCTCCTCGCCGCTGGCGGCCTTGAAGGCCTCGATCTCGCGGCGCGCCAGGCGCTTGGCCAGGGTCTCCAGGAATTCGGTCTCGTCGTCCACCAGGAGCACGCGAATGCTCATGTCCGGTCCTCCGTCCCGCCGGTGGCGGCGAACATCCTGGCCAGCAGCTCGTCCAGGTCGCAGGGCTTGAGCAGGAAGTCGAAGGCCCCCTTCTCCAGGCCCTGGCGCGCGGAGGTCTCCGAGCCGTGGCCCGAGAGCATGATCACGGGCATCTCGGGCACCATCTTGCGGAACACGTCCAGGATCTCCAGGCCGTCCATGTCGCTCATCTTGAGGTCCAGGAGCGCCACGTCGAAATCCTGGCGGCGCAGGGACTGGAGGGCCGCTGCCCCGCTCAGGGCCACGCAGACCTCGTGCCCGCGGCGGCCCAGGCGCTTGCAGAGCACGCTGGCGAAACCGGCCTCGTCGTCCACCAGGAGCACGCGCAGGCTCCGGCTCACGGCGTCTGCTCCCGGCACAGGGCCTCGGCCGCGCCGATTCTGCGCTCCTGCTCGTCCTTGCGGGCCTTGGCCTCGAAGATCTTGGCCAGCAGATCGTCCATCTCACAGGGTTTCATGAGGTAATCGAAGGCCCCCAGCCGCATGCCGTCCACCGCACCCTCCAGGGTGGCGTGGCCGGTGAGCAGGACCACCTCCACCAGAGGGCGGACGGCCTTGATGCGCTGGAGCACCTCCAGGCCCGAGAGCCCGGGCATCTTCACGTCCAGGACCACCACGTCGAGGTCCTTGATGCGTTCCAGGGCCGCCAAGGCCGCGGCTCCATCGCAGGCGGTGTCCACGCGGAGGCCGCGCCGGGTGAGCCGCTTGCGCAGGGTCTCCAGAAAAGGGGCCTCGTCGTCCACCAGAAGCACGCCGGCCGTCAAAGCTTCGCTCACGCCGCAGCCTCCGCCCGGGGCAGCCGCACGTGGAAGGTGGCGCCCTGATCAGGCGCGCTCTCCACCGTGATGGTCCCGCCCATCTTTTTCACGATGCCGTAGCAGATGGACAGCCCCAGCCCCGTACCCTTGCCCACCGGCTTGGTGGTGTAGAACGGATCAAAGATGCGGGCCAGGTTGGCCTTGGGGATGCCCATGCCCGAGTCCGCCACCGAGACGGTCACGAAGTCCGCATCGGAGCGGGTGCGCAGCCGGAGCTCCCCGCCCTTCTGCTCCATGGCGTCGATGGCGTTGTTGATGAGGTTCACCAGCACCTGCTGGAGTTCCGAAGGCGAGGCCAGGACCACGGGCAGGTCCGGCTCCAGATCGGCCGCAATGTGCACGTTGGCGAAGCGGGCGCGCTGCCCGGACAAGGCCGCCATGTCCCGCACGATGTCGTTGATCTGCACCGGCTTCACCGTGGGGTCGATCTTGCGGGCGAAGCTCAAAAGCTTGTGGGTGATGCCCCGGCAGCGGTCGCCCTGGTCCCGGATCTGGCTCAGGGCGCGGAGCATCTCGCCGTGGCTCTCGCTCTTCTTCAGGTGCTCGTCGTCCAGCAGGTCCTGGACCCAGCCCGCCTCTTCCATGATGATGGCCAGCGGGTTGTTTATCTCGTGCGCGATGCCCGCGGCCAGCTCGCCCACGCTCACCAGCTTGCCCGCCTCGATGACCTGCTCGTTCATCATGTCCCGCTCGCGGTCCGCCTCCACGATGCGCGAGACCATGCGGTTGGCCACCACGACGGCCATGAGCAGGATGCCCACGCCCCCCGCCAGGATGACGAAAAGCGAGAGGTTGCGGGCGTGGAACAGGCTCTGGTAGGCGTCGGCCACCTCCTGCTGGTAGATGAGGGTCCAGTCGCCGTCCTTGAGCGGCGTGGTGAGCAGCAGGAAATCGCGGCCGCGCTGGTCCTGCACGGTTTCAAGGTCCACCGCGGCCTGGGAGATGGATCCCTGGTCCTTGGCCGACTCCGGGGAAAAGCCAGCGGCCGGGCCGGATTGCGCGCGCCGGGCCAGGATGGCCTTGAGCGCCGGGCCGTCCAGCGCGGCCTCGCGGCGGGGCCTGGTTTGAAACTCGCCCTGGGCGTTGACGATGTAGGCCAGGCCGGTCTCGCCCACGGCCACGTTCTCCACCAGTTCATTGAAGGCCACGAAGTCCACCGTGGCCCGCAGGATCCAGTCCGCGCCCCCGGCCCGCACCTTGACCGCCACGATGAAGTGCGGCGCCCCGCGCAGGCCCAGGAACACGTCGCTGATGTAGAGTTCGCTGCACATGGCCTGACGGAACCAGGCCGCATCGGCGTAGTCCGCGCGATCCAGGCGGAAGGGGCCGGCATAGGCCGCCTGGAGGCCCTGTGCGTTGACCAGGCCCATGTCCACGAAGGCCTCATGGTGCCGCTCGCGCAGGCTCTTGAGGATGCCGCGCAGGGCGGCCTCGTTGCGGAAACGGTCTTCGGGGATCAGGTCGGCCAGGACCCGGACCACGGCGAGCTTCTCGGCCAGGAAGCCGTCGATGTTGCGCTTGTGCTTCATGACCAGCTCACGCAGGTGGGCGTGAACGCGGTCCTTGTAGGCGGTGTGGAACTGGTAGCTGGTGATGGCGCTGATCAGGGCCAGGGGAGCCAGGGAGACGAAGAAGACCGTGAGGATCATGCTCCTGGTCAGCGATTTGTAATAATGGCGGTCGAACATGGCCTGGCTCCCGGTCGCTGGACCGTTCCCCTGCTAGCACAGCCGGGCGCGGGTGTACAGCGGGACGGGGGCTTTGTCCGCCCTCTTGCCCCCCGGGGTCTTGACGTGGCATGGTGGGTTTGGCTATCAATCCGTCTCCCACAGAGCCAGCGTAGCTCAGTTGGTAGAGCAGCTGATTCGTAATCAGCAGGTCGCGGGTTCAAGTCCCATCGCTGGCTCCAGAAAAATCAAAGGGTTGGACGAATCATCCGACCCTTTTTTCATGCACTCTTCCCCATTTGGTACAATTTTGGTACAGTTGGTTCCCAAAAAGGGGATGTGAGCTGTCAGTCAAAATGAGAATTTGTTGCAGCTAACTTGAGAACGGACGCTTCGCCCTCTCCACTCTCTGGCACCCCACTTGCTACGCGCGTGCGCGCGAACCATAGGCTCACAGGCCCGGAAGGGGGGCGGCTTGGCTCATGTCCTCGAATGCCGTGAATTTATTAAGAAAAACAAGCTCAAGCTCGCCCACCGGACCATTTCTCTGTTTGCCGATGATGATCTCGGCGATGCCCGCCTTGGGGTTGTCGTCCTTCTTGTTGTAGAACTCGTCGCGGTAGAGGAAGATGATCACGTCCGCGTCCTGCTCGATGGCGCCCGATTCGCGCAGGTCCGAGAGCATGGGCCGC
>JAWRKD010000048.1:0-2946 GCA_040307135.1 Desulfovibrionaceae bacterium | reverse complement strand
CGAGGGACGGCGCCCGGGAGGGGGCCGTCCCTCGTTCGTCAGCAGGGTGCGGGGAATCAGCAGCCGCAGCCGCCGCCGGAGCCGCAACCGCCGCCGCCGCTGCTGCAGCCGGAGCCGCAGGAGCCGCCGCCTTCCAGGGGGGTGTCCGACTCCACGGAGAAGCCGTAGGGCGTCATGTCCACGCGGATGTTTCCGGTCTGGGCGAACAGGCCCTGCTCCACCAGGAAGGTGAAGCCGCCGGAGGCGAAGCTCGCGTCGCCGTCGCGGGGCTCGTCCAGGGCCAGGGCCAGGCGCGGGCCGGAGCAGCAGCCGCCCGCGGCATAGACGCGGATGGCGCTCGCTTCCTTGTCCTTGAAATAGTCCTCAAGCTGCTGTCTGGCGGCATCGGAAAGTTCGACCATGGGCGCATCCTCCTTGGGATATTGCCGGACTATGCGGGGTCCGGCCCCCGGAAATGCGACGGGCGGCGTCCCATCGGACACCGCCCGCTCGCCTGTGCTCCGAAGTGTTCAGCAGGAGCAGGAGCCGCCCGCGGTCGAGCAGGAGCCCGTGGAGCAGCTGCCGCCGCCCCCGCCGACGGGCTTCTCGGAAACCACCGAGAACCCGTAATAGGTCATGTCGATCTGGATCTTCCCGGTCTGGGCGAAAAGCTCCTTTTCGACGAGGAACGTGAAACCTCCGGACTCGAAATTCTCATCATCGTGACGCGGCTCGTCCAGAGCCAGCGAAAGCCTCGGACCCGCTCAACCCCCGGTGGCCAGATAGACCCGGATGGGGGTCACTTCCTTGTCCGCGAAGTAGCCCGCCAGCTGTTTGCGTGCAGGTTCAGTGAGTTCGACCATTGGTGCCTCCTTGGCGCTTGCGCGAAGAATCAGGTAAGGCCGCAGTCGGGATTTGTCAAATGAGAAGAGGGGCGGCCGCCCCGGGTTCGGTTGACCGGGGGCCGGGCTTGGGCTAACCTCCTACACAAATTACTGATCGGGTGATCACTCTCGGCCGCCGGGGCGCGGCCGCAGCGCGTTCCCCGCGGCACGCAACCAAGGATCGGCCATGACGACCAAGGATCTTATCCTCAGCACGGCCAAGGACATGATCGCCGAGGTGGGCTTCCACAAGACCACCACCGCCAATCTGGCCAAGCGCGCCAACATCTCCGAAGGCACGATCTACCGTCATTTCGAGAGCAAGGAGGACATCCTGCTCCAGATCCTGCGGGACCTGGAGGAGGCCTATTCCCGCTTCATCCTCCAATGCCGCGAGAGCACGGACGGCGGCTACGGGACCATCGAGAAGGTCCTGGCCAGCCACCTCACCTTCGTGCGCGAGAACGAGGCCGACATCAAGATCGTGCTGACCACCTACGGCATCCTGGACGCGGCCAAGAAGTCCATGGCCTCCCTGGTCTATCGCATGGAGTCCTTTTTCGAGGACTGCCTGCGCAAGGCCAAGAGCAAGGACGTGGTTTACGACGACGTGCCCGAGCGCCAGACCGCCCTGGTCATGGTCACGCTCCTCTTCGGGCTCATGCGTCTGAAGCTCTACTGGCCCGAGATCGAGGACCTCTCCCAGGTGGCCGTGGACTTCTGTCGGCGCAGCGTGGTCAAGTAGGAGGCCGCCATGGAGACCTGCCGCACCGTGCTGGGCTCCCGTGAGATGGCCCGGACCCTGGACCGCCTGGCCTCCGAGATCGTGGAGCGCCGGGGCGAGGCCAAGCTTCTGGCCCTCATCGGCATCCAGCGCCGCGGCGCGGACCTGGCCGAGCGGCTCAAGAAGCGCCTGGACGAGCGCCTGGGCCGCCGCGTCCCCCTGGGCAAGCTGGACATCAACCTCTACCGCGACGACTGGTCCAGCCTGGAGATCCAGCCCCGCATCAACTGCACCGAGATTCCCTTCGACCTGGAGGGGGCCAGCGTGGTCCTGGTGGACGACGTGCTCTTCTCCGGCCGCACCATCCGCGCCGCCCTGGAGGCCATCCTGGACTACGGACGGCCCAGGCGGGTGGAACTGCTCGTGCTCATCGACCGCGGCCACCGCGAGCTGCCCATCCAGGCCGACTACGTGGGCAAGAAGGTGGACACCGCGGGCGACGAGCACGTCAACGTCCTGGTGAGCGAGCGCGACGCCGAGGACAAGGTCTGCATCGTCCGCTGACGCCATGACTCCGGCCCCGGTCCTTCTCCCCCGCGACGACACGCCGCGCCGCTGCCTCTCCCTCGTGGGCATGGCCGGGGCGGGCAAGTCCACCCTGGGCCGCCTGCTGGCCGAGGGCCTGGGCTGGGCCCACCTGGACACGGACAAGCTCCTGGAGGCCTACTACGGCCTGCCCCTGCAACAGCTCCTGGACCGGGTGGGACTGGCCTCCTTCCTGGAACTGGAGGAGCATCAGGTGGGCGTCCTGGGCGTGCAGCGCGCCGTGGTCTCCACGGGCGGCAGCGTGGTCTATTCGCCCCGGGCCGTGGAGCGGCTGCGGCTCCTGGGCCCGGTGGTCTTCCTGGAGATCGGGCTTGCGGCCTTCCTGGAGCGCGTGGGCCGGGGCGACGACCGCGGCCTGGCCAGGGCCCCGGGCAAGAGCTTCGAGGACCTCTACTACGAGCGCCAGCCGCTCTACCTGGCCGCTGCGGACTTCACCGTGCGCACGGACCAGGGCGACCCGGCCTCCTGCGCCCGCACGATCCTGGACTGGTTTCAGGCCGGAGAGGCTTCGTGAAGACCACGCCCCAGGCCGTGTTCCGCAAGCTGGCCGCGCTCTATGAGCGCATGGGCCGGGCCTACGAGACCTCGGCGCAGAGCATCGGGCTGTCCTGCGCAGGCTGCCCGGACAACTGCTGCACGAGCTTTTTCCAGCACCACACCTATGTGGAGTGGGCCTATCTCTGGAAGGGCCTGGAGGCCCTGCCCGAAGACCGGCGCGCGGACTACGAGGCCCGCGCCGCGGGGGGGGGGGGG
>JAWRKD010000047.1:0-22031 GCA_040307135.1 Desulfovibrionaceae bacterium | reverse complement strand
GGCCTGCCCGGGGTCCAGGAACCCGGCCAGGCGCACCCGCCGCCAGGCCGCGGCAAAGGGCGCGTTCCGGCTCATGGGCGGGACCCGGCGGCGCGGGCAGGGGCGGCTGGGGCTGGCATGGGGCCAGGATACACGGCCGGGCAGGAGCTGCCAAGACAGGGGCCCGGCGTTGAAAAGTGCGCTGCGGGATGATAGGGCAGGACCATGGACACCTGTTTCGATTGTTCCGCACGGCTCAAGGACGCCCGGCGGCTCCTGCAGGACCCCAAGGGTTTTTTCGCCGCCATGCCCGTGCACGGGGGCTGGGGCGATCCGCTCTTCGCGGCCGTGCTCTACGGCCTGGCCGCCGGCCTGGTGAACCTGTTCTGGGGCCTGTTCGGCCTGCGGCCGGAACCCCTGATGTTCACCCCCGGCGGCCTGGGACTGGGCGGGCTGGTGGCCCTGCCCATTGTGGCCGTGCTCTCGGCCCTGGTCACCGCGGCCGTGTTCTGGCTTGCGGCCAAACTCTGCGGCGCGGACCCGGAGTTCGAGGCCGCGTTGCGCGCTGCCGCGGCCTGCCAAGTGCTGGTGCCCCTGCGCGCGGCCTTCAACCTGTTCCACGCCGCCAGCCCCAACCTGGGCCTGGCCCTGGGGCTGGCCCTGGCCGTGTTCGGGGCCTGGCTGGCCTATCATGCCCTGGTCCAGGCCCTGGGTGCGCCCGAGCGCAAGGCCCGCATCGCGGCCGTTGTCCTGGCCGTGCTCTCCCTGGCGGGTCTGGTCTCCTGACCGGACCCGCGTGAAAAAAGCCCCCGGCCTCGCGGCCGGGGGCTTTTCGTTCGCGCATCCGCCCGGGCTCACTCCTCGCGGTCCGGGATGCCGTATTTCTTGATCTTGTAGTGGATGGCCCGGCGGCTGATGCCGAGCAGGTCGGCCGCGGCCTTCTTGACCCAGCCGGTCTTCTTCAGGGCGCGCAGGATGGCCTGGTGCTCGTTCTCCTCCAGGTCCAGGGAAAGCTCCTCCTGGGCCGCGCCGCCGGCGGCGTGCAGCTGATCCAGGCTTTCCAGGGCCAGGTCGCCGGGCCGGAACACGTCGTCGCGGGCAAAGACCACCCCGGCCTCGATGGCGTTTTTCAGCTCGCGCACGTTGCCCGGCCAATGGTAGGCGGCCATGCGCTTGAGGGTCTCGGCGGCCAGGGTCATGGCCGGCCGGTTCTGGGCCTTGCAGGCGGCCTCCAGAAAGCGCTCGGCCAGGATCGGGATGTCCTCGGGCCGGTCGCGCAGGGGCGGCACGGCCAGGGTCACCACCTTGAGCCGGAAATAGAGGTCCTCGCGGAACAGGCCCTTGCGCACCAGGGCGGGCAGGTCCGCGTTGGTGGCCGCCACCACCCGGCAGGACACGGGGAACTCCTTGGTGTCGCCGATACGGCGGATGGTCTTTTCCTGGAGGAAGCGCAGGAGCCGGGTCTGCATCTCCGGGGAGATGTTGCCGATCTCGTCCAGGAGCAGGGTGCCCCCGTCGGCCTCCTCGATGAGGCCCTTCTTGTCCTTGAGGGCGTGGGTGAAGCTGCCCTTGACGTGGCCGAAGAGCTCGCTCTCCAGGAGCGTGGCCGGGGTGGAGCCGCAGTCCACGATCACCAGGGGGCCCTTGGCCCGGGGCGAGAGCTGGTGGAGGATGCGGGCCACGAGCTCCTTGCCCGTGCCGGACTCGCCGGTGACGAGCACGTTCACGTCGCCGCGGGCCACGCGCTCCAGGCGCTCCAGGAAGTCGCGCATGGCCGGGCTCTTGCCGCCCCAGAGCAGGGCCGAGACTTGGCTCTCCTTGGCCGGGGGCGCCTTCTTGCGGGCCGGGGTGCGGCCCATGAGCAGGGAGTCGATCTTGGCCACCAGCTGGCGGCCGTCGAAGGGCTTGGTCAGGTAGTCGGCCGCTCCGGTGCGGATGGAGGCCACGGCGTCCGGGATGCTGCCGTAGGCCGTGAGCAGGATGACCTTGACCTCGGGCCAGTCGGCCAGGACCTCCTTGAGCAGTCCGGCCCCGCCCATGCCCGGCATCTTCACGTCCGAGACGATGCAGTCCACGGGCTCCTCGGCCAGGAGCTCCAGGGCCTCCTCGGCGCTGCCCGCCAGGCGCAGGCGGTAGCCCGCCGAGGCCAGGCGCGCCTCCAGGACCTGGAGGATATTCCGGTCGTCGTCCACGGCCAGGACGGTGAATTGCTTGCGTTCGCTCGCTTCCATGGGGGAGGGCTAGTTGATGCCCTGCTTGCGGATGGTGATCTCGCGGTGGAGCTGCTCCAGGGCGTCCAGCTGGTTCTGAAGTTCCTCCAGATCCTCGGACTTCTGCTTGAGCTTGGCCCGCAGCTTGTTCATCTCTTTTTCCATGTTCTCCACGGTCTCCTTGGCGTCGCTGTTGCCCGGGGCCAGGCGCGGCAAAAGCGGCGTGAGCAGGCGCGGGTCCTCGATGTCCGGATTCTCGGGGGCCAGGCTGGCCCAGCGGTTCCAGGTCTCCAGGGCCTGGGCCATGTCCTCGTCGCTGTCCGCGGCGGCCAGCCGGGAGCAGGCCAGGCCGAAGAGGGCCTTGCGCGAGAGCACGGGATCGGAGGTCACCAGGGAGAGGGCCAGGAAGAGGTCCGCAGCCCGGTCGTAGTCCCCGTCCCTGTATGCCTGGGTGGCGGTGGTCAGGGCGTTCAGGGATTCCTGGGTCTGGACGGCGTGGGGGTCGGGCCGGGGTGTCAGGAGACGGCCGCCGGAGCAGCCCGCCGCCAGGGCGAGAACACAGAGCAGGAGCAAGGCCGGAGCGCGTCGCATGCCGTGCATCTACCCCAAGTCAGGGGCCTTGGGAAGGGCGAAGCAGAAACGGCTGCCCTGGCCCTCGCGGCTCACCAGCCACATCTCCCCGCCGTGGGCGTCCACGATGCGCTTGGCGATGGACAGGCCCAGGCCCACGCCGTCCACGCTGGCCCGCACCGAGGGCTCGCGGTAGTACTTGCGGAAGACGTAGGCCTGCTCGGCCTCGGGGATGCCCGGACCCTCGTCGTGCACGCAAAAGGCCACGCGCCCGTCCTCGGGCTCCACCGAGACCAGGATGCGCGAGCCCGTGGGCGAGAACTTCACGGCGTTGCCCAGCAGGTTCAGGAGCACCTGCTGGACGTGCTCGAAGTCGGCCAGGACCCGGCAGGCGGCCTGGGGCAGGCGGGCGGCGATGTGGATGCTCTTGGCCGCGGCCGCGGGCTGGATGCGCTCGATGACCGTGTTCACGAGCATGGCGCAGTCCAGGGGCTCGGGGTGGAGCCTGAGGTCGTTGGCCTCCATGCTGGACACGGTCATGAGCCGGGTGAGCAGGCTGGTCAGGCGCAGGAGCTCCTTCTTGGAGATGTCCAGGAAGTGGAGCTGGCGCTCGTTCAGGTCCCCGAAGATGCCGTCGGCCACCAGCTCCACGGACTCGCGGATGCTGGTGAGCGGGGTGCGGATCTCGTGGGAGAGCATGGAGATGAAGTCCGAGCGCATCTGCTCTTCCTGGCGCAGGCGGGCGGTCATGGTGTTGAAGGTCTGGGCCAGCTCGCCCAGCTCGTCCGAGGAGAGCACGCGCACCGGCTTCATCTCCTTGCCCTGGGCCAGGTCGCGGATGCCGCGCCGGACCTCGGACAGGGAGCGGTTCAGGCGGTAGGCGATGAGCACGGACCCGGCCACGCCCAGGGTGATGGCCGCGGTGAGCCCCACGAAGCCCATGCGCGCGGCGTCGCGGCCCTGCTGGTTCAGATCCTTGAGCCGGGCCTCGGTTTCGGCCTGGTTGGCCTGGCGGGTCTCGGTGAGGATGGTGATCCACCCGTTGACGGTCTTGTCCGGCAGGACCAGGGCCTCGGGCCCGGGGTCGGCCGAAAGGATGATGGAAAACTCTTCGGTGAGCGGCTTCCAGGTTTCGCGGTACTCGGGGTGCCGGGCCAGGACCCGTTCCAGGGTCTCCTTGAATTCGGCCAGATCGTTGATGATATACTGGATGTAGGTGTCTTTCTTGACGATTTCGTAGCGCTTGCGGTTCTCTTCCAGGGACAGGAGGGTGCGGATCATGCGCTGGGTTTCGGTGTCGATCTCGTGGCGTACCGTGGCCAGGGTGCCGGAATCGTCCACGATGTTCTTGATGCGCAAGAGCAGCACCGCGGTGGTGGCGTAGAAAACGGCAATGAGCGCCAGGCACCAGAGCAGGAGCTTGGTGGTGATGGACAGGCGCTTGGGCAGCCAGGAGATCAGGCGCATGCGGGTCCCATGCCGCGCTGCAGCGGCGGCCGGGTCACGGTACAGGAGTTCGGCGTCCGGGTCCAGGGGCGGGACGGGCGATCCCGCGCTCAATGCACCGTGGCGCTGCCTTCCTGGGCGCCGCCGCCGGTTTTGAGCTTGAGGATGTAGTCCCGCACCTCGTCCATCTGCTTCCAGCCCTCGTACATCTCGCGCCATTCGGCGAAGGGGCGCACGGCCTCGTCCAGGTAGGACTCGTGGCCCTTGAGCCAGAGGGAGAAGACGTACTGCTCGATCTTGAACTGGCGGCTGTCGAAGACGCTGGTCACCACGCCGTCGGCGTACTTGCTGCCGTCCAGGTTCGTGGCCAGGAAGGAACAGAGGTTGTTCTGGCAGATCTGGTAGGTGATCTCCTTGTTGTTCAGGGGCTCGGCCAGGGCGAAGAGCCCGGGGTGCTCGCGCCGGATGAAGTCCAGGGTCTCCTCGGGGATCTCCAGGAAAAGTTTGCCGTCGCGCTCGCGGGTGAAGTAGTGGCGCAGCCACTGGTCGAACATGATGACTTCCACGACATCTTCCACGGCGCGGTCGAAACGCAGGTCCTGCATGATGGCTCCTTGCTCAGGCGAAGTGCGGGGATAATGGACATGGAAGGTCTCGGCGTCAAGGGGATGGCAGGACTCCGGGTTTGCATTCCGCCCCGGCTTCGGGTATGGGGCTGGACAGCCGGGCCGTTGTGCGTTATCTGCACTCCCTCGCTATGAACCACACGGCTGCGGCCGGAATCTTGCAAGGAGACACCCATGTCCAAGCACAAGAAGATCGAGCGCATGAAGGAGCTGGACCGCCGCCGCAAGCGTCGCGAGGAACGGCTCAAGGAACGCATCAAGGTCGCCAAGGCGGCGGCCGCGAAAGAAAAATAGATCCCCGGCGCGCGCCCCGGTCCAGCGGGACGAGAGGGATCGTCAGATAAGGAGGGGGTCATGCCCATCTACGAATACGCCTGCCAGGAGTGCAAACAGACCTTCGAGGAATGGCAGAAGGGCTTCGAGGAGCGCGAACTGCCTTGTCCGGTCTGCGGCGGCAAGTCCACCCGGCTCATCTCCAACTCCTCGTTCATTCTCAAGGGCGGCGGCTGGTACGTCACGGACTACTCCGGCCGCAAGGCCTCGGCCGCCGGGGACGACGCCCCCAAGAAGGCGGAACCCTCCGGCGGGGCTTCGGCGCAAACCGCAGCCGAACCTAAGGCCGAATAGGCTCGACGGAAAAGGCAGCCCAGGCTGCCTTTTTTTTATCCAGGGGGCGGGTCCCCCAAGGGATGGCGGCATGATCGAACGGTATTCGCGGCCCGAGATGGCCGCCTTGTGGACCCTGGAGAACAAGTTCGCGGTCTGGCTCGAGGTGGAGCTGGCCGTGTGCGAGGCCTGGAACCGCCTGGGGCACATCCCGGACGCGGACCTTGCCAGGATCAAGGCCAAGGCCGGCTTCGACGTGGCCCGCATCCTGGAGATCGAGGAAAAGACCCGCCACGACGTCATCGCCTTCCTCACCGCCGTGGAGGAGAAGGTCGGCCCCTCGGCCCGCTTCATCCACCTGGGCTGCACCTCCTCGGACATCGTGGACACCGCGAACGGCGTGCTCCTGTCCCGGGCCGGGAACCTCATCCTCAAGGCCGCGGACCGGCTGCTGGGCGTGCTCAAGGACACGGCCCTGGCCAACAAGGGGCGGCTCTGCATGGGCCGGACCCACGGCATCCATGCCGAGCCCATCAGCTTCGGCCTGAAGATGGCCGGGTTCCATGCCGAATTCTCCCGCCACCGCGAACGCTTCGCCCAGGCCCTGGCCGGCATCCGGGTGGGCAAGATTTCCGGCGCGGTGGGCACCTACGCCCACCTGGACCCGCGGGTGGAGGAGATCGCCTGCGGGCTCCTGGGCCTGACCCCGGACCCCATCTCCACCCAGATCGTGCAGCGCGACCGCCACGCCCACTACTTCACGGCCCTGGCCCTCATGGCCGGGGGTGTGGAGCGGCTCTGCACCGAGCTGCGCCACCTCCAGCGTACCGAGGTTCTGGAGGCCGAAGAGGGCTTCGCCAAGGGCCAGAAGGGCTCCTCGGCCATGCCTCACAAGAAGAACCCCATCTCGGCCGAGAACCTCTGCGGCCTGTCCCGTCTGGTGCGCTCCAACTCCCTGGCCGCCCAGGAGAACATGGCCCTGTGGCACGAACGCGACATCAGCCACTCCTCGGTGGAGAGGGTCATCATGCCGGATTCCACCATCCTCATGGACTACATCCTGCACCGGCTGGCCAACCTGGTGAAGAACCTGCGCGTGATCCCCGAGAACATGGAGCGCAACCTCATGGGCTCCTACGGGCTGTTCTATTCCCAGCGGGTGCTCATGGCCCTGCTGGACAAGGGGCTGGCCCGGCAGCAGGCCTACGAGGCGGTGCAGCGGGTGGCCATGCGCTGCTGGGAGGAGCACAAGAGTTTTCCGGACGAGGTGCGCCGCGACCGGGAGATTCTAATGCACCTTTCCGCGCAGGAGCTTGACGCAACCTTTGACCCCTCGTACTACCTCCGGTATGAAGATATGATTCTGGGCCGCGTCTTCGGCGGCTGAAAGGGGACCGGATCCGGCATGACAGACGATCGCAAGCGCCTCGCCATGTTGCTCCTGCAACTGTCCTATGTGGAAGGAGAGGTCACGCTCACCTCGGGCAGGAAGAGCGACTACTATTTCGACTGCAAGCAGACGGCGCTGCATCCCGAGGGCGGCTACCTCATCGCCAGGGCCTTTCTGGGCCTGCTCGGGAAGCTCGATGTGCGGGGCGTGGGCGGCATGACGCTGGGGGCCGACCCCCTGGTGGCCGCGGTGAGCGTGCTCTCCCACCTCGACGGACGGCCGCTGCCCGCCTTCATCATCCGCAAGCAGCCCAAAGGCCACGGCACCAACCAGTACCTGGAGGGGCTCAAGAACTTTCAGCCCGGCGACAGGGTGGCTTTGCTGGAGGACGTGGTGACCACGGGCGGCACCCTGCTCACCTCGGTGGAGCGGGTGCGGGCCGCGGGCCTGGAAGTGGCCGCGGTGCTCTGCGTGCTGGACCGCGAGGAGGGCGGACGCGAGCGCCTGGCCCAGGCCGGGCTGAGCCTGGAATCCATTTTCACGCGCAAGGAACTGCTGGCCGCGGCCCGGGATTGAGCGGGGTCGGCCTCAACCAGAGATGTCACGGACGATGTCGTTGAAAAGCGCACGCATTCTTCTCGTGGCGCTGGCCGCCCTGCTTCTGGCCGCCCCGGTCCGGGCCGAGGGCTGGCAGGCCCGGCTCAATTCCTACGCCCTGAGCCCCGAACGGCTTCTGGCCATCACCAAGGACAACCAGACCCTGTTCATGCTGGCCCACCAGAGCCCGCTCAAGGTGACCCGCCAGTTCCCCTGCACCACGGGCCAGTCCGAGGGCGACAAGCTGGTGGAGGGCGACATGAAAACCCCCGAGGGGGTCTATTTCGTGGGCCACAGGATGCCCGCCGGGAACCTGGACTACGAACTCTACGGCGGGGTGGCCTACTCCCTGAACTTCCCCAATCCAGTGGACCGCATCAAGGGCAAGACCGGCTCGGGCATCTGGATCCACGGCCGGGGCAAGTCCCTGGCCCCCCGCGACACCCGCGGCTGCGTGGCCCTGAACACCGACGACCTGCGTTCCCTGGAGGGCGAGCTGCAGAGCGGCACGCCCGTGATCATCGCCAAGGACGTGTCCTGGAGCGAGGAGCCCGGCGAGGCCGGCCCCACCGCCCAGGCCCTTGCCGAGAGCCTGCGTTCCTGGGCGCACGACTGGGAAGACCGCGGCGACGCCTACTTCAGCCACTACGACCAGGCCAAGTACGCCATCAGCGAGCGCAAGCCCTTCCCGTCCTTCGTGGCCTACAAGCGCGGCATCTTCGCCGGCAAGCCCTGGATCCAGGTCCAGGTGGAGAACATCCGCGTCCTGCCCGGGCCGGACTACTGGGTCACCACCTTCGACCAGTACTACCGTACCGTGGGCATGACCAACACCGTGGGCAAACGTTTCTACTGGCAGGAGGCCAAACCCGGGGACTGGCGCATCGTGGGCGAGGAATACACCGAGCCCAGCGAAGACCTGGAGCCCAAGTACCTGGCGGCCAAGACCGCCGAGGTGCGCAAGGTCCTGGAGGGCTGGCTGGAGGCCTGGCGCAAGGCCGATCTCAAGGGCTACCTGGCCTGCTACGACGCCAAGGCCGTCCAGGGCAAGGTCCGCGGCCGCGAAGCCATCGGCGAGTACAAGAAGTCCATCTGGGCCGCCAAGCCGCCGGCGGCGGTGGACATGGACGGCCTGAGCGTTTCCCTGAACAGCCAGGGCCTGGAGGCCCGCTTCGTACAGACCTACCGGGACGCCGCGGGCTATTCCGACCGGGGCCTCAAGACCCTGGTCCTGGCCCCGCAGGGCCGCGGCTGGGTGATCCTCTCCGAGGAGTGGAGGGCCCTGCCGTGAGCGACCTCAAGTACAGCGTCCTGTTCATGCGCGACGACACGGACGTGCGCCGTTTCCGGGTCAGCCCCATGTGGCTCAAGGCCTTCCTTTATTTCCAGGGATTCCTCCTGCTGCTTTCCATCGCGGGCATCTCCATCGGGGTGACCTTCTGGAGCAGCAATGCGGGCCTGCGGGCCGAGCGCAAGGCCCTGGAGATCCGGCTCTCCGAGGCCGAGGTCAAGCTGGAGCGGCTCTCCAACATGGAGAAGATCATGGAGGCCAACGGGGCCAAGGAGCAACCCGCCCCGGGCAAGGCCGGCCCTGCGCCCGTGGAGGCCCCGGCCCTGCCCAAGCTGCCGCCCGTGAACCTCAAGAACATCTTCGAGAAGACCAACGCCGGCCTAGTCACGGTGGACAGCTTCCAGGCCAGGCTTTCGGGCAGCGACGTGACCGTGAGCTTCGAACTGACCAACGTGCAGTCCGCCAGCACCCTCTCGGGCGCGGCCGAGATCACCCTCGTCCGCAACGACGGCCAAATCTCGGACGTGGAGGCCAACAAGGCGGACCTCTCCTTCCAGATCCAGCGCTTCAAGCACATCCGCACCTCCTTCACCCTGCCCAAGGGTGTGGACCGCCGGGACGTTTTCGGCCTGCGACTGGAGATCAGGGGTTCCGATGGCAAGACGATCTTCAGCGACACCTATCAGCTGCGCGATTCCCTGGCTTCTTAGCCTGGGGTTTGTTCTGCTGGCGGCGGTCCCGGCCTTTGCGGGGGCCGTCTCCTCCTACACGTTCTTCCGGGGCACCCAGTACCCGCTCACCGTGGTCCACATCCAGGGCGAGCAGCCCGGCCCCACTGTCATGGTCCAGGGCGGCATCCAGGGCGACGAGATCTGCGGCTCGGTCACGGCCCAGCTTCTGTCCGGTTGCCGCGTGCTCAAGGGCAACCTCATCGTGGTGCCGCGGGCCAACCTGCCCTCCATCCACTTGGCGCGCCGCCAGATCAACGTGGACATGAACCGGCGCTTCGACCGGGACTACAACCGCTTCTACGAGGATCGCGTGGCCCGCGTCATCCGTCATCTCCTGGCGGGCTGCGACGGCTTCATCCACCTGCACGAGGGCAGCGGATTCTACAAGCCGCTGCGCCTGGACGACCTGCACGGCCCCAACCGCTACGGCCAGTCCATCATCGTGGACGCCGAAAGCCACGCCGGGGTGGATCTGGGCGGCCTGGTGCGCGGGGTCCTGGCCGAGCTCAACCCGGGCATCGAGCCCGAGCGCTGGCGGCTGGAACTCTTCAACACCCAGACCTTCGACCCCCAGACCCGCTACATGGAGATGCGCAAGTCCCTGACCTACTACGCATTGTCCGTGCTGCACATCCCGGCCATGGCCGTGGAGGTGAGCAAGAACATCACGGACCTGGACTGGAAGGTCCGGACCCAGATGGCCGCCACGCGCATCATCCTCTCCCGCCTGGGGGTGGAGGTGGCCCTGCCCGAGTTCCAGGCCGGAGACATCCGGGCCGCGGCGGGCAGGGCCGCGCGGGTGCGCATCAACGGCAACCCCCTCACCGCCGGGACCACCATCCGCCTGAGTCCCGGGGCCACCATCACGGCCGAGCCCGAGACCGGCGGCGGCAGCACCTATTCCCCGGCCCTGGCCGTGTTCGCCTCGGACCGTCCGGGCGTGAACCTGCTTACGGCCCCGCGCATGGCCCTGGAGTCCTTCTCCGACCTGGAGGTGCGCGCCGACGGCAAGCCCGTGGCCAGGGCCCAGGTGCGCTGGGACGGCCGCAGGCCCGAGGCCGCCTCGGGCGGGCCGGTGTTCGTCTGCTGGCTCAACGGCCGCTCGGTGTTTGTGGAGAACGGCGGCACGCTCAAGGCCGTGGCCGGGGACCAGCTCATCCTGGAGGGCGTCTGGGGCAGCAGCCGCCGCGAGGTGCTGAACCTCAAGGGCTACGTGGCACAGCCCTGGGACAACGACGGCCAGGACCTGGGTGCGGAAATCATCCTGGACCCCGACAATTTCATGGACAAGTACCGCCTGCCCGCAGAGACCCCGGGCGCGGCCCGTTTCCAAGTGGCCCGCGAGACCCCGGGAGCGGCCCGCGGCTCTTTCTACCTGGAGCTGGAGCCGCGCCGGGTGGAGGCCCTGCTGTTCCGGGACCCCCAGGGCCAGGAGCTGGCCGTGCCGTTCAGCGCCGGGGGCGAGTACCGGCTGCCCGAGGGCGAGTACGAGCTGGTGCGGGCCCAGACCAACGGAGCCGAGGATAAGCTCATGGCCACGGCCGGACAGGACCCGCTTTCCGGCGGCCAGAAGCTCCGCCTGGGCGATGCGCCCGTGAGCCTCACCGTGCGCCAGGCCACCACCTTCCAGGAGATGGGCACCCTGGTCATCCGGCCGGGCCGCTGGGCCGAGGCCGGACCGCCGCCGGCCATGCCCTGATCCGGGCTTTACGGCCCGGCGGAAATACGCTAGGCCTGTCCCTGTTCTTTGACCGTCAATGAAGTCTTCCGATTGGGGTGTTCCGCTGTGCGGCGGAACTGAGATCATACCCATGGAACCTGAAGCAGTTCGGACTGCCGGAGGGAATTCGGAAGCGTCACCGGGAGTCCCGCCAGAATTCCCCTGATGCTCGAATCCCCCGCCAGCCCGGGCGGGGAGAGCGGCGTGGACGACGCAAAATCCTTTTCCTCCTTCGGTCTCTTTGTGCTCTGGTTCGGCGCGGCGGTGTCCGTGGCCGAGATCCTCACCGGCGGCTACCTGGCCGGCCTGGGCCTGGAACGCGGCCTCTGGGCCATCGTCCTGGGGCACCTGGCGGGCATGGTCCCGCTGGTCCTGGCGGGCTACGCGGGGTTCCGCGAGCGGCTCCCCGCCGTGGCCTGCACCCGCCTGTCTTTCGGCGCGCGCGGCTCCTGGATCGTGTCCCTGCTCAACGTGCTCCAGCTCGTGGGCTGGACCGCGGTCATGGTCCAGCAGGGCGGCCTGGCCGTGAACGCCCTGGCCGGGTCCCTTTGGGGCTTGTCCCTGCCCGTGGCGGCTCCGCTGCTCCTGGGGCTTCTGACGGGCCTCTGGGCCTGCCTCCGGCCCGGCGGCCTGCGTCTGCTGAACCTGGCCGCCGTGGGCCTGCTTTTCTGTCTGACCGTGGTGCTCTCGGCCGTGGTCTTCGGCAAGCCGGTTCCGGCCGAGGCCGCGGCCACGGACAGCTTCGGCCTGGGCTTCGAGCTCTCCATCATCATGCCCCTGTCCTGGCTGCCGCTCATGGCCGACTATACGAGCCAGGCCCGCACCCGCGCGGGCGCCTGGCTGGCCCCCTTCCTGGGCTACTTCCTTGGCAGCTGCTGGATGTACGCCATCGGGCTTCTGGGCGCGCTGCACTCGGGCTCGGCCGACCCCTCGGGCATGATGCTGGCCGCGGGCCTGGGCGGGGTGGCCCTGGCGGTCATCGTCCTGGCCACCGTGACCACCACCTTCCTGGACGTGTACTCTGCGGCCGTGTCCCTGCAGAACGTCCTGCCCTGGGTCAACCGCCGCGTTGTGGCCGGTGCCGTGGCCCTGCTCGGCACGCTCCTGGCCGTGGCCGTGGACAGCACCCTGTACATTGACTTCCTCTACCTCCTTGGCTCGGTGTTCGCCCCGGTGGCCGCGGTGTTCCTGACCGACTACTTCCTCCTGCGCCACGACAGCCGCGAGCGCCCGGCCGACTACCTGGCGCTCTTCTCCCTGGCGGCGGGCGTGATCCTCTACCGCCTGCTTGAGGGCCGGGACCTGGTCATCGGTCCCACCCTGGCCACCATGCTGCTCACCGCAACCCTGCACCTGCTCCTGCGCGGGACCCGGCGTTTCCTGGGCCGCAGCGGGCAGGGACAGGCCGTGATGCGAGGCGCCTGATGCACAATCCTGCCGAATCCGTGTGGGCCGGGCTCTGCCTGGTGCGCGAACGCAATCCCCTGGTGCTCAACGTGACCAACAACGTGGTCACCAACTCCACGGCCAACGCCCTGCTGGCCCTGGGCGCGTCTCCGGCCATGACCCATGCCGCGGCGGACGCCGCCGAGCTGGCGCTCCTGGCCGACGCCCTGGTGCTGAACATCGGCACCCCGGCCCAGGACTATGCGGAGAGCATGTTCGCGGCCGGCGTCGCGGCCCGTCGCAAGGGCATCCCCGTGGTCCTGGATCCGGTGGCGGCCGGGGCCACGAGCTACCGCCGCGACCTGGCCGGGCGGCTCCTGGCCGAGATCGGCCCGGCCGTGATCCGCGGCAATGCCTCGGAGATTCTGTTCCTGGCCGGGCAGAGCGCCCGTTCCAAGGGCGCGGACAGCACCCAGGAGAGCGGCGAGGCCCTGGCCGCGGCCCGGGACTTGGCCCGGCGGCAGGGCTGCACGGTCTGCGTGAGCGGGGCCGTGGACTACGTCACCGACGGCGCGCGGACCCTGGCCGTGGCCAACGGCGCGGCTCTCATGACCAAGGTCACGGGCCTGGGCTGCACGGCAACGGCCCTGGCGGCGGCCTTTGCCGCGGTGAACCCGGACCATCTGGCGGCCACGGCCCAGGCCATGGCCGTCATGGGCCTGGCCGGGGAGCTGGCCGCCGAGGGCGCGGCCGGGCCGGGCACGCTCCAGGTGCGCTTTCTGGACATCCTGTACACCCTGGACCGGGCGCAGATCACGGCCCGGGTCCGGCTGGAGGAGGCATGAGACCGCAACCCGACTATGCCCTGTACCTGGTCACGGACCGGGCGGCCTGCAGGGGCCGGGACCTGCTGGACGTGGTGGGGGCCGCGGCCCGGGCCGGGGCCGGGCTGGTGCAGCTGCGCGAGAAGCGTTGCGAGACGCGGGAGTTCGTGGAGCTGGCCCGGGCGCTCAAGGCCCTGCTGGATCCACTGGGGGTGCCGCTGCTCATCAATGACCGCCTGGACGTGGCCCTGGCCGTGGACGCGGCCGGAGCCCACGTGGGGCAGAAGGACATGCCCCCGGCCGAGGCCCGGGCCTTGCTGGGGCCGCGGCGCATCCTGGGCCTGTCCGTGAACAGCCTGGAGGAGGCCGCGGCGGCCCGGGGCCTGGACCTGGACTACCTCGGGGTGGGGCCCATCTTCCCCACGGCAACCAAGGCCGACGCCGGGCCGGTCTTCGGCCTGGAAAACCTAGCCGAGCTGCGCCGCCGCACCCGCCTGCCTCTGGTGGGCATCGGCGGCATCGGCCCGGACAACGCCGAGGCCGTGGCCCGGGCCGGGGCCGACGGCCTGGCCGTGGTCTCGGCCGTGTGCTCGGCGCCGGACCCGGCAGCGGCCGGGGCCGCCATCCTGGACGCCTTTCGCAAAGGACGCAACCCCTAACGGAACAAGGAGCGATACGTGAGCATCAACGAGCGCCTGGTGAGCGAGGCCATTCTCGAACGCTGGACCGAGAAGTTCAAGAACTGCCTGGACCTGGACGTGGCTGTGGTGGGCGGCGGGCCTTCGGGCCTCATGGCCTCCTGGAAGCTGGCCGAGCGCGGGCTCAAGGTGGCCCTGTTCGAGCGCAAGCTCTCCCTGGGCGGCGGCATGTGGGGCGGCGGCATGACCTACAACTTCATCGTGGTCCAGGCCGAGGCCCGGCGCATCCTGGACGAGCTGGGCGTGCCCTGCCGGGAGTACGGCCAGGGCTATTTCACGGCCGACGCCGTGACCGCCACCACCACCCTGGCCTCGCGGGCCTGCCTGGCCGGAGTCCAGGTCTTCAACTGCCTCTCGGTGGAGGACGTGGTCCTGCGCGAGGACGGGCAGGGCAAGCGCCTGGCCGGGCTGGTGGTCAACTCCACGCCCGTGGAGATGACCGGCCTGCACGTGGACCCCCTGGTCCTGCACTGCCGGGCGGTGATCGAGTCCACGGGCCACGCCGTGGAGTTGCTGAAGACCCTGACCCGCAAGAACGGCGTGCGCCTGAACACCGAAAGCGGAGGCATCCAGGGCGAGCAGTCCCTGTGGGCCGAGAAGGCCGAGGCCGACACGCTCACGAACACCCGCGAGATATTCCCCGGGCTCTGGGTGGCGGGCATGGCCGCCAACGCGGCCTTCGGCTCCTACCGCATGGGTCCCATCTTCGGCGGCATGCTTCTGTCCGGGGAGAAGGCCGCCGGGCTCGTGGCCGGGAGGCTCCAGGCCGGGCATTGACAGGAAACCCGGGCAGCGGCAGGATCGGCCGCAGCGGGCGGGCCCAGCACCGGGATCGCCCCAAGCCCGGGTGGAGGTCGCCCATGCGCCGTGTGTTCGGCGTCCTGCTTGTCGCCGCCGTGCTCCTCGCGTCCGCCGCTGTCCAGGCCCAGGACAACCCGCCCATGCGCGTGGACATGCGGGCCTACACCTGCGGCGAGTTCCTCAAGGAGCAGCAGTACGGCATGGTCCTGGCCCTGTTCTGGCTCGACGGCTACGCCAGCGGCAAGAGCGGGAACACGCTCCTGGATTCGCAGCTCTTCGACCGCTACGGCGAGATCATGATCCGCCAGTGCACCAAGACGCCCCAGGCCAAGGTCCTGGACGTCTTCAACACCTATGCCCGGCGCTGAGGCCATGGACGCCCGCAGGCTCAAGGCCGTGGCCGCGGCCCTGGGCGCGGACGTGGCGGGCGTGGCCGACACCGCGCTTCTGGCGGGCATCGAGACCGAGCCCAGGAATCTGCTGGATGGCTTTCCCCGCGCCGTGAGCCTGGCCGTGCGGCTCTCCGACCCGGTGCTGGACGCCATCACGGACCGGCCCACGCCGCTCTACCAGGCCCACTACGAGCGGGCCAACATCCTTTTGGACCAGATCGCCCTGGGCCTGACCCAGGCCATCCAGGCCGCGGGCGGCCGGGCCCTGCCCCTGCCCGCCAGCCAGGTTCTGGACCAGGAGAGGCTCACCTCCTACATCTCGCACAAGGCCGTGGCCGTGGCCGCGGGAGTGGGCTGGCAGGGCAAGAGCCTGCTCACCGTGAACCCGAAGTTCGGCCCGCGCATCCGGCTGGTCAGCGTGCTCACGGACCTGGAGCTGGCGGCCGACGCCCCGCTCAAGAACCGCTGCGGCTCCTGCGACGCCTGCGCCAGGGCCTGCCCGGCCGGGGCCATCCGCAACGTGAACACGGAACGACACTACGACAGCCGCGAGCAGGCCCTGCATTTCGGGCGGTGCGTGTCCAAGATCATGACCGAGCACAAGAAGCTGCCGCACATCACCAGCGCCATCTGCGGGGTCTGCGTGGCGGCCTGCCCCTGGGGCCGCAAGGCCGGACGGAAAAGGCGGACGGATTGACCGCGCGCGTCGCGCCCTGCGGCCCGGAGCACCAGGCCGGGGTGGCGGAGCTGATCCTGCCCATCCAGCGGCAGGAGTTCGGCCTGGACATCACCCTGGAGGCCCAGCCCGACCTGTTGGACATCCCCGGCTTCTACCGCCGCGGCAGGGGCAACTTCTGGGTGGCCCTGGAGCAGGGGGCCGTGGTGGGCTCCGCCGGGCTCCTGGACATCGGCGCGGGCCAGGGCGCGCTGCGCAAGATGTTCGTGCGCGCCGACCGCCGGGGCGCGGCAGGGGGCGTGGCCCGCAGCCTGCTGGCCGCCCTCCTGGCCTGGGCCCGCGGCCGCGGCTTCACGGAGATATTCCTCGGCACCACGCCGCGCTTCCTGGCCGCGCACCGCTTCTACGAGAAGAACGGCTTCACGCTCCTGGACCGCGCCGAACTGCCCGCCTCCTTCCCCGTGATGTGCGTGGACAGCCGCTTCTACCGCCTGCCCCTGGACCCGGCCCCATGACGGAACGCACCTCCCTGGACAACCGGCGGATGTTCGTCTTCCTCCTGGTGCTCACCGTGGCTTCGGGCCTGGGCATGCAGGGCTGGAACGCGCTGTTCAACAACTTCGCGGTGGAGGCCGCGGGCTTCAACGGCTTTCAGACCGGCCTGGCCCACTCGGTGCGCGAGATTCCGGGCTTCCTTTCCCTGCTGGTGATCTACGTGCTGCTCGTCATCTCGGAGTGGCGGCTGGCGGCCCTGTCCATCCTGGTCCTGGGCGCGGGCGTGGGCCTCACCGGGCTCTTCCCCAGCTTCTGGGGCGTCATGCTCACCACGCTCTGCATGTCCTTCGGCTTCCACTACTACGAGACCGTGAACCAGTCCCTCACGCTCCAGTACTTCAGCCTGAGCGAGGCCCCGGTGGTCATGGGGCGGCTGCGCTCCGTGGTGGCCCTGACCAACATCGCCGTGGGCGTGCTGGTCTGGACCAGCTCGCGCTGGCTGGGCTTCGCCCAGATCTTCGGGATCATCGGCTGCCTGTCCCTGGCCGCCGGGTCCTGGGCCCTGTTTCAGGACCCCACGGACAGCAACGCCCCGCGCCAGCACCGCAAGATGATCTTCCGGCGGCGCTACTGGGTGTTCTACGTTCTGACCTTCCTGGCCGGGGCCAGGCGGCAGATCCTCCTGGCCTTCGCCACCTTCCTGCTGGTGAAGCGCTTCGGCTTCGACGTGGGCCAGATCGCGGCCCTGTTCATCCTGAACAACACGGTGAACGCCGTGTTCAACCGGATCATCGGCCACTGCATCAACCGCTTCGGCGAGCGCTCCCTGCTGCGGCTGGAGTACTTCGTCATCCTGGTGGTGTTCCTGACCTACGCCTTCTGCCACACGGCCTGGATCGTCACCGTGGCCTACGTGGTGGACCAGCTTCTGCTGGGCTTCGCGGTCTGCGTGAACACCTATTTCCAGAAGATCGCCGATCCGGCGGACATCGCGCCCAGCGCGGCCGTGGGCTTCACCATCAACCACATCGCGGCCGTGGTCGTGCCGGTCCTGGGCGGGGCGCTCTGGCTTTGGGACTACCGGCTGGTCTTCATCACCGGGGCCTGCCTCACGGTCCTCTCCCTCGCCGCCATCGGCTTCATGCGCGTGCCCGGGAAGCACTAGCGGGCCGCCCGGAAGGCCTGGCCGGCTGGCGTAAGCCGCCGCGCTCAGTCCCTGGCCCGGCGCACGCAGGCCCAGGCCAGGAGGAAGGCGGCCAGGCCCAGGCCCGCCAGGAGCAGGAAGTCCAGCGGGTCGCCGGGCTGGCCGAAGGCCGCGCGCCGAACGGCCCTCGCCGCGTGGGTCAGGGGCAGCAGGGAGAGCGTGGCGGCGGCCCACTGCGGCAGGCGGTCCAGGGGGAAGAAGGTGCCGCCCAGGAAGGCCATGGGTGTGATGACCAGGCTGGAGATCATGGACTGGTCCGCGTGAGACTTGACCAGCATGGCCATGGCCACGGCCAGGGCTGCGAACAGAAAGGCGTTCAGGAAGACCCCGGCCCAGAGCAGGGGCCCGGCCTCCAGATGCACGCCGAAAAGCCGGGCCAGGCCCAGGATGAGCCCCACGGCCATGAGGGCGCGCACCACCCCGGCCAGGGTTTCGCCCAGGACGTAGCCGGCGGCGCTCACCGGCGCGGCCTGGATCTCCTCGAAAATCTTGTAATAGAAGCGTGCGATGTTGATCTCGCTGGCGATGGACCAGGCCTGGGTCATGCTGGACATGGCGGCCAGGCCGGGCACCAGGAATTCCAGGTAGGTCCGGCCCTCGAACCCGGCGGCCTTGCCCAGGGCGAAGCCGAAGGCCAGCAGGTAGAGCAGGGGGGACACGGACATGGACAGGGCCAGCCGCCAGAGGCGTCGGCGCAGGATGAGCATCTCGCGGTAGAAGACCGCCGACCAGCCGCGCATCATTCCATCCCCCTGCCGGTCATGGCCCGGAAGGCGTCTTCCAGGTTGACCCGCCGCACCATGAACGCGCCGGTCTGCCCGGCGGCGTACTCGTTGGCCGCCTCCCGCTCCTCGAAGAAGACGGTCTCCCGGGTCTCGTCGTGCAGCGGGTCGAAGGCCCATTGGCCGAAGGGCCGCATGAGGTTCGCGGGCGTGTCCACGGCCTTGAGCTGCCCCTGGTCCAGGAAGGCCACGCGGCCGGCCAGGTATTCCGCCTCCTCGATGTAGTGGGTGGTCAGGAGCACGGCCGCGCCGTCGGCCTGGATGCGCTTGATGAGGGCCCAGATGCGGCGGCGGATGTTGGGGTCCAGGCCCACGGTGGGCTCGTCCAGGAGCAGGACCCCGGGCTCGTGCATGAGGCTGCGGGCAATGGTCACGCGGCGTTTCATGCCGCCGGAAAGCTGGCGCACGGGGGTGTCGCGCCGGTCGGCCAGTTCCACGTAGTCCAGGAGCCGCGCGGTCTGTTCCCGCCGCCTGACGCGGTCCAGGCCGAAGAGCCGCCCGTGGATCTCCAGGTTTTCGGCCACGGTGAGGTCCTGGTCCAGGTTGATGGTCTGGGCCACGAGGCCGCAGCGCGACCTGGCCCAGAGCGGATCGAGGAAGGCGTCCCGGCCGTCCAGGACCACGCTGCCGCCGTTGGCCCGGGTCAGGCCGCTGAGGATGCGGATGGTGGTGGTCTTGCCTGCGCCGTTGGGACCGAGCAGGGCGAAGATCTCGCCGCCGGCGATCTCGAAGCTGACGCCGCGCAGCACTTCCCGGCCGGAATACTCCTTGCGGAGATCGTGGAGCGCGATCATTGCCGTTCCCGGAGTGATAACACAGTATGCAGTTTCATGCTACTTTTCGGTTGAAACAATGAAAAAAATATGCAACCTAAAAGCCTGTTTTCCGAAATCGTGCGCACATTAGTGAAATACGTCATCCCCCGCAACTGGTTCTGTCGGCACGGGAGCAGGAATGAAACGATTTTTCTCCTGCCTTGTCCAGGCCGCCGCCGTGGTTTTTCTGCTGGCGGCCCCGGCCCGGACGGAAACGCTCCAGACCACCGACGCCCTGGGCCGCCGGGTGGAGCTCTCCCTGCCCGTGCGCCGGGTGGCCTGCCTGAGTTCCGACGCCCTGGAGGTTATGCGCATCCTGGGCGCCGAGGGCCTGGCCGTGGCCATCACGGACACCGTGGCCCATGAGCCCGGGTTCTGGGGCTCCCTGTCCGGGCTGCCCGTGGCCGGCACCTGGCAGGAAGTGGATCTGGAGATGTTGGCCGCCATCAAGCCCGACCTCATCCTCTGCTACGCCAAGTCCCCGGGCCAGGAACTGGAGGCCCGCCTGGGCCCCCTGGGCATCGCCGTCCTGCGCCTGGATTTCTACCGCCCCGGCACCCTGGAGGCCGAGGTGGAACTCCTGGGCCGGGTGCTGGACCGGCGGGAGCAGGCCCGGACCTTCCTGGCCTGGCACCGCCGCGCCATGGACCAGGTGCGGTCCGTAGCCGCGGCCGCGCCCCGTCCCACCCGGGTCTATATGGAAAGCTACTCGCCCTTTGTGGCCTTTGGTCCGGGCTCGGGCGGGTTTGATCTCTGCCGTCTGGCCGGGGGCGAGAACATCGCCGCGGCCATGACGGTCCCGTTTCCCCAGGTGACGCCGGAGTGGGTCCTGCAGAACGACCCGGACGTGCTCATCAAGGCCGTGCCTACGCCGGTCTATGGCGACAAGGGGCGCGAGCGCATGGAAAAGGCCCTGGCCGCCATGCGCGGACGCCAGGGCTGGACCAACATGCGGGCCATGCGCCAGGAGCGGGTCTGCATCTTGTCCGGCGATCTCTCCAGCGGTCCGGCCCTGGCCGTGGGCGCGGCCTGGCTGGCCAAGTGGCTGCATCCGGAACAGGCCCGGGGACTGGACCCCGCGGCCCTGCACCGCGAATACCTGGAACGCTTCCAGGGCGTGCCTCTGCGCGGGGTCTTCGCCCTGCCCGGGGAATAAGATGGACCGCGCCGGAACAATCCAGCTCTTCCGGGCCCATGCCGGGCGCCGCCTGGCCGTGCTGGCCGGGCTCCTGGCACTGCCCCTGCTGGCCGCGGTGGTCTCCCTGGCCACCGGGGCCTCGCGCTACGGCCTGGCGGATTTCTTGGACGCCCTGGCCCGCTCGGGCGAGGCCCGGGACATTCTGCTGGGCCTGCGTCTGCCGCGCACGGTCATGGCCGTGCTCACGGGCTGCGGTCTGGCCGTATCCGGCGCGGTCTGCCAGGCCGTGCTGCGCAACCCCCTGGCCTCGCCGTTCACCCTGGGCGTGGCCTCAGGCGCGGGGTTCGGGGCCGTGGCGGCCATCATCCTGTTCGGCGCGGTGCACAACGGACCCGTGGCCGCCGGGGCCTTTGCCGGAGCCCTGGGCGTCTCGCTCCTGGTCCTGGGCCTGGCCCGGCTGCGCGACGCCGCGGGCGAGACCGTGATCCTCTCCGGCGTGGCCCTCATGTATCTCTTCTCGGCCCTGACCTCCTTTCTCCAGACCCTGGGCTCGGCCGAGGACGTGCACCGCACCGTGTTCTGGTTCTTCGGCAACCTGTCCAAGGCGGGCTGGCCCGAGGCCGCCCTGGCCGCGGCCATGATCCTGCCGCCCCTGCCCCTGCTGGTGCTGCGGGCCTGGGACCTGAACCTCCTGCTGCACGGCGACGAGACCGCCGAGACCCTGGGGGTGAACGTGGCGGGCATGCGCGGCGGTCTGGTGGTCCTGGCCTCGCTCATGACCGCCGGAGCCATCTGTTTCACCGGGGTCATCGGCTTCATCGGCCTGGTGGCCCCGCACATGGCGCGGCTGCTGGTGGGCAGCGATCATCGCAGGCTCATCCCGGCCTCGGCCGCCGTGGGCGCGGCCCTGGTCACCGGCGCGGACATCGCGGGCCGCTCCCTGCTCGCGCCCCAGGTCATTCCCATCGGGGTGGTCACGGCCTTCCTGGGCGTGCCCTTCTTTTTCTTCCTGCTCTTCGCCCGGCGGAGGCGCGCATGATCCTGGCGGCCCGCGGCATCCATCTCGCCTACGGCAGGCGGCAGGTCCTCCACGGCGCGGACCTGGAGGCCCGCTCCGGCCAGGTGACGGCCCTGGCCGGACCCAACGGTTCCGGCAAATCCAGCCTGCTGCGTTGCGCGCTCGGCCTGCTCCGGCCGGAACGGGGCCGCGTGGAACTGGACGGCCGCGACCTGTCCGGCCTGGCCCCGGCGGAGCGCGCCCGGCTTCTGGCCTATGTGCCCCAAGCCGTGCCGCCCGGCTTCCCCATGAGCGTGTTCGAGTTCGTGCTGGCCGGGCGCAGGCCCCATCTGGCCTGGAGGGCCACCGCGGCCGACGAGGAGGCCGTGGCCCTGGCCCTGGAGCGCGCGGGGCTGGAGGACCTGGCCCTGCGGCCCTACGACCACCTGAGCGGGGGCCAGAAGCAGAAGGCCCTGCTGGCGCGGGCCCTGGCCCAGTCCACGCCCGTGCTGGTCCTGGACGAACCCACCAGCAGCCTGGACCTGCGGCACCAGACCGAGGTTATGGATCTGCTGCGTTTCCTGGCCGTGGAGGCCGGAATCGCCGTGCTCCTGGCGGCCCACGACCTGAACCTGGCGGCCCGCTTCGCGGACCGGG
>JAWRKD010000046.1:0-7375 GCA_040307135.1 Desulfovibrionaceae bacterium | reverse complement strand
CCGCGTGTATTTGCACGCCGTGAAAAGACGGCGGGCGCCTAAGCCAAAGCAGCTTCGGGCGTGACAGCGGGCAGGCCGAAGGCCTCGCCCACGGCCTTGAAGGTGAGCTGGCCCTTGTAGGTGTTCAGGCCTTTGAGCAGGCTCGCGTCCTCGCGCAGGGCGTCCACGCCTTTGTCCGCCAGCTTGAGGGCGTAGGGCAGGGTCTGGTTCACCAGGGCGAAGGTGGAGGTGCGCGGCACGGCGCCGGGCATGTTGGCCACGCCGTAATGCACCACGCCGTCCACCACGTAGGTGGGCTGGTCGTGGGTGGTGGCCTTGATGGTCTCCACGCAGCCGCCCTGGTCCACGGCCACGTCCACGATCACCGAGCCTTCCTTCATGGTGGCCAGCATGTCGCGGGTCACCAGGCGGGGGGCCTTGGCGCCGGGGATGAGCACCGCGCCCACCACCAGGTCGGCGCGGCGCACGGCCTCGCGGATGTTCGGCTCGGTGGAGGCCATGGTGATGATGCGGCCGTGGTAGATGTCGTCCAGGTACTGGAGCCGGGAGTGGGAAAGGTCCATGATCATGACGCGCGCACCCATGCCTACGGCCACCTTGGCCGCGTTGGTGCCGACCACGCCGCCGCCCAGGATGAGCACGAAGGACGGCGGCACTCCGGGCACGCCGCCCAGGAGCACGCCGCGGCCGCCCTGGGTCTTCTCCAGATAGTGCGCGCCCACCTGGGTGGCCATGCGTCCGGCCACCTCGCTCATGGGCATGAGCAGGGGCAGACTGCCGTCGGCCTTCTGCACGGTTTCGTACGCGATGGCCGTGGTCTTGGCCTGGAGCAGGGCGTCGGTCTGGGGCCGGTCGGCGGCCAGGTGCAGGTAGGTGAAGAGGAGCAGGTCCTGGCGCAGGAACTTGTACTCCGCGGCCATGGGCTCCTTGACCTTGATGACCATTTCCGCGGCCCAGGCCTCGGCAGCCGAGACCATGCGCGCGCCCGCGGCCATGTATTCGGCGTCGGTGAGGCCGCTGCCCAGGCCCGCGCCGGCCTCCACCAGCACGCTGTGGCCGCGCCGGGTCAGGGATTCGACGGCGCCGGGGGTCATGGACACCCGGTTCTCCAGTTTCTTGATCTCCTTGGGAATGCCGATGATCATGGACGTGCTCCTTGCGTGAGTTTGTTTTTCAGGATGCGGTGAACCAGGTGCGCGCCCCCCGCGGCAGGGGTATCCACTTGCGCTTGGCCTTCATGACCACGAACGACTCGCTGGCCCCGATGCCGCCCACCTGGGACAGATCCCGGTCCAGGAAGGCATAGAGGTCGGCCATGTCGTCGGAGACCACGATCTCCACCAGGATGTCGTAGCGCCCGGTGACCACGGCCGCCCAGTTCACGTTGGGCAGGGCCGCGATCTGCTCCAGCTTCTCGTCCAACTGCTTGTGGCTGGTGAGCGACAGCCCCACCAGGGCAACGGTGAGGCCCTTGACCTGAAAGGGGTCGATGAGCCCGGCCACCCGGACCAGGCCGGAGCGCAGCAGGTTCTTGAGCCGGGAGCGCACCGTGGGGCCGCTGACCCCCAGGCGCTCGGCCAGTTCCCCGGCCGAGGCCTGTCCGTCCTCGGCCAGGGCCGCGGCCAGGCGCCGGTCGGTGAGGTCCAGGGCTGTCTTCATGGCGCGCTTCCTTTTTTACATTTCGAAAATCAACGCGCCAAATTTATTCCTTTTGAAAAATGCCTGTCAATAATTTTTTCCTATTCTAAAACATCCCCGTTCCCTTTCTCTCCCGGAGGGCGGCCCGCCTTGTGCCGGAAGGCCGCTTCATGTACACTTATCCAAACGAAAATTTTGGGAGGCAGCGGTGGCGGAGAAACGTCTTTTGTCCGTGGCCGAGATCGCACGGCAACTGGATGTGCCCGAGTCCACCCTGCACTATTGGAAGAACCGCTTCTCCCAGTACCTGCCGAGCTTCGGCCGGGGACGGCTCAAGCGCTTCCAGCCCGAGGCCGTGGAGGCCTTCGGCCGCATCGCCGCCCTGCTCAAATCCGGGCACTCCTCCGAAGAAGTCATGGCCGAACTGGCCCGCGACTACCCCTTGAACGCCCAGGCCGTGGGCCCGGCTTCCGCCGGTCCCGTGACGGCCGCGCCCCAGGCCCAGGAGGCGGCCATGGAGCAGGCCCTGCGCCTGGCCGCGGGCATGGGTCTGGAAATGGCCCGCTCCCTGGCCGCCGGACTGCGGGAGGCCCTGGGCAGCGGTCCGGCCGCCCCGGCCCTGCCCGCCGAGGACATAGGCCTGCTCAAGGAAAGCCTCACCGAGGCCGCCGAACGCCTGTCCTGCCACTCCGGCGAGCTGGAGTCCCTGCGCACCGAGAACACCGAACTCAAGGGCAAGCTCCAGATTCTGGAGGCCGAGCTGGTCCGGCTGCGCAAGGACCGCCGCGAGCTGGAGCGCTTCCTCCTTGACAAGATCAAGGGCGTGACTACCTGACCTGAGGGCGCAATCCGCTGCCCGCGGGCCCTCCGGCCCACTTCCCTGAAAATCGGTTTCCCCTTCCGGCCGGGTCTGCCCAGGCGGCCTGGCGCATTGCAAGGAGACGGACAATGAGTGCGGAAACGACCTTCGAATTCAAGGCAGAGATCAAGCAGCTCCTCGATATCCTCGTGCACTCCTTGTACACCAACAAGGAGATCTTCCTGCGGGAGCTTCTGTCCAACGCCTCGGACGCGCTGGACAAACAGCGCTTCCAGGGCGCAGGCCAGGACGGCGGCGACGACCTGCCCCTGGAGATCCGCATCGACCTGAACAAGGACGCCGGGACGCTCGCCGTGACCGACACTGGCATCGGCATGACCCGCGAGGAGATCATCGCCAACATCGGCACCATCGCCCATTCCGGGTCCGCGGAGTTCGCCCGGCGCGCGGCCGAGTCCAAGGGCGCGGCCCTGGACGGCCTCATCGGCCGCTTCGGCGTGGGCTTCTATTCCGTTTACATGGTGGCGGACAGTGTGGAGGTGACCACCAGAAGCGCCCAGGCCGACGCCAAGGCCCAGGTCTGGACCTCGGACGGCCGCGGGGCCTACACCATCCGCGAGGCCGGGGACGAGGTCGCGCGCGGCACGCGCGTGCTCCTCAAGCTCAAGCCCGACTTGGCCCCGCAATTCACCGACCCGGACCTGATCAAGGACGTCATCAAGCGCCACTCCAATTTCCTGTCCTTCCCCATCCTGGTGAACGGCGAGCGCGTGAACACCGTGCCCGCGCTCTGGCGCGAGCCCCGCTTCCAGGTCAAGCCGGAGCAGTACAAGGAGTTCTATTCCTTCCTCACCTACGACGAGGGCGAGCCCCTGCGCACCATGCACATCGCGGTGGACGCGCCCGTGCAATTCAACGCCCTGCTCTTCGTGCCGCCCCGCGGCGCCGACGCCCTGGGCCTGGGCCGCGAGGACTGGGGCCTGGAGCTCTACGCCCGCCGGGTGCTCATCCAGCACCGCAACAAGGACATGCTGCCCGAGTACCTCTCCTTCGTGCAAGGCGTGGTGGACGCCGAGGACCTGCCCCTGAACATCTCGCGCGAGACGCTCCAGGACAACGCGGTGATCCGCAAGATCCACTCCACCCTGACCAAGCAGGTGCTGGCCGAGCTGGAGAAGATGGCCGGGGAGGACGCCGAGCGCTACAACACCTTCTGGCGGACCCATGGCCGCCTGTTCAAGGCCGGGTCCACGGACTTCGTGCAGCGCGAGAAGTTTGCGGCCCTGCTGCGCTTCAACTCCTCGCGCTGCGAGGACGCCCAGGGCTTGGTCTCCCTGGAGGAATACACGGGCCGGGCGCGCGAAGGCCAGAAGGCCGTGTACTACGCCTTCGCGCCCAGCCGCGAGGCGGCCAACCTCTCGCCGCACCTGGAAATCTTCCGGCGCAAAGGCCTGGAGGTGCTCTACCTCTTCGAGCCCGTGGACGAGTTCGTCATGGAAGCGGTGCGGGAATACAAGGACTTCAAGCTGGTGGCGGCCGAGCACGCCAAGGCCGAGGACCTGGAGGCCTTCCCGGACGCGGCCGAATCCAAAAAGGCCAAAAAGATGTCCAAGAAGGACAGCGAGGCCTTCCCCGGCCTGCTCACGCGCATGGGCGAGATCCTGGGCGAGCGCGTGAGCGCGGTGCGCGCCTCGCAGCGCCTGTCCGAAAGCCCGGTCTGCCTGGCCAATCCCGATGGCCGCGTGACCTCGTCCATGGACAAGATCCTGCGGGTCATGAACCGCGACACGAGCATCCCGCAAAAGGTCCTGGAGGTGAATCCGGACCACCCGCTGGTGCGCAACCTGCTCCACGTGTTCGAGAAGGATCCGGCCGACCCCTTCCTGACCCTGGCCGTGCAACAGCTCTTCGAATCCGCCCTGCTCCTGGACGGCTACCTGGCCGATCCCCACGCCCTGGTGGGCCGCATGCAGGACCTGCTGACCCGAGCCAGCGGCTGGTACACGCCGGGCGAGAGCAAATGAAAAAGGCGGGGCCTCGCGGCCCCGCCTCTGTTTTTTTCAGCTCCTATTTCTCCCTGAGGATGAGTCCGCAGCCCATGGATTCCCCCAGCCGCGCGCACTCCTCGCACAGATCGCCTTCCCCGGGCACGTCCCCCGGCTCCAGGCGCCGCACCTCCACCTCCTTGCCGGTTTCGGGCAGGAAACGGCAGCTGCGGCACCAATGCCAGGCATTGTCCCCCAGCCGCCTTCCGGCCCTGCGCCGGAACTCCATGACGAGCGCCGCCATCGCCACTCCTTTGGAGGGAGAATCCTACGCCCGGCCTCGCGAAAGTCAATATCTACGAAACGAATCTTTCTCTCGTGACAGGCGCATCAGGGCTCCCCGGCTTCCAGCAGGGCCTGCTCCACGGCCCTGAGGCGCTCCGGGTCCTCCACCTTGCCGTTGCCCTGGGCGTCGCGCACGTAGAACACGTCCGCGATCCGGCCGCCCGAGGTGGCGATGCGCGCCAGCTGGATGTCCAGCCCCAGACGGTGCAGGGCGCGGGCGATGTCGTGCAGCAGGCCCAGCCGGTCCCCGGCCTTGACCTCGATGCGCGTGTAGAAATCGCTCTCAGCGTTGTCCACGTGCACGGCCGGGCGGTAGCGCGGGCGGGAGGCTTTGGCCAGCGGGGAGTTGCGCCGCTCGGCCAGACGGGCCTCCAGCTCCAGCTTGCCGGTGAGGGCGTAGTGGGCGCTACGCTGGACCCGCGCCCAGGCCTCGCCCGGGAACAGGCTGTCCGGCGGTTCCGAGACCACGAAGAGGTCCAGGGCCGCGCCGTTGGTCCAGGTGAAGAGCTCCGCGGAAAACACGTTGAAGCCGTGCAGGCTCAAGACCCCGGCCAGGGTGGCGAAGAGCCCGGGTCGGTCCAGGGCGGCCACGGTGAGCTCCCAGCAGCCTTCCACCGTCGAGGGCCGGGCCTCCACCAGGCAGACCCCCACCCCGCCCTTGCCCGCGGGCTTGCGCCGCCGGTCCTCCTCCAGGGCTTCCTCCAGGCGGGCGGCCAGGGCCAGGTGCCGGACCACGCTCTCGGGGTCCAGTATCTGCAAGGCCCGGGCGGGCATGGCGTCCAGGCTGCGCTCCACGAATGCCCCGTCGAAGCGCCCGGCGCACAGGCCCCGCACCCGGTCGCGGGTCTCCACGATCCTGCGGGTGGCGTCGGGCTCGGACAGGGGCCCCTCGGTGAGAAGCTTGCGGGTCTTGAAATAGAACTCCGCGAACAGGGCCGCGGTCCAGTTGTTCCAGGCCCGGGGACCGGTGGCCAGGCTGTCGGCCACCGAGAGCAGGGCCAGAAGGTCCAGGCGGCGGGCCGTGCCGATGATCCCGGCCGCGCCCGAGAGCACGCCCTCCTGGGACAGGTCCCGCCGCGTGGCCGTGATGGGCAGGTACAGGTGGCGCTGCACCAGGAAGGCCACGTCCTCCACCACCTCCGCGGGCTGGCCGTAGCGCTGGAGCAGGCTGCGGGCCAGCGCCGCGCCCTGCTCCGAGTGGTCCCCGGGCAGGGGCTTGGCCAGGTCGTGGCAGAGTCCGGCCAGAAGGAGCGTGGCGGGCGAATCCATCCGCGCCGCGGCCTCCAGGCACCAGCGGCAGCCGCCCGGGGCGTTGCGGCCGTCCGTCCCGTCGCTGCCCAGGGCCAGGAAGCGGGCCAGGATGCGCACGCACTCCAGGGTGTGACGGCCCAGGGGGTGGAGGTGGTAGTCGTCGAACTGGACCAGGTCCGCGGCCTGGCCGAATTCCGGCAGGATGGCGGCCAGGAGCCCGGTCTCGGCCAGGACCTGCGAGGCCTGCTGGCCCGAGCGGGTGTCGGCCAGGAAAAGCTCCACCATCCAGGCCAGGGTCTCGGGCCGCCCGGCCAGGGCGCGGCCCAGGCCGGGAAGGGCCGCGCGCACGGCGCGAAGGGCCTGCCAGGACACGTCGCGGCCGCTGCGGGCCGCGGCCAGGAACAGATCCAGGGCCAGGGCCGGGTTGCGGGCCAAGGCCGATGGGTCCTGAAACTCCAGGCCCGCGGGTCCGGTGTGCAGCCCCGGAGCCACGTTCCGGCAGGGCTCGGGCCTCTCCGGGCAGCAGGCCCGGCCCATGGCCCGGCGCATGCTTTTGACCCGGGTCATGGCCCGGTGCAGGGCCGAGAGGAAGGCCTCCACGGCCAGACCGGGCCGCGGGCCGCTGAAGCCCAGGGCCTCGGCCACCTGCGGCTGGTGCTCGAAAATGAGGGTGTCGGCGTGCCGCCCGGCGGCCAGGTGCAGGGCCGTGCGCGTGCGCAGCAGGAAATCATGGGCCTCCTCCAGTTCCACGCGCTCCTCGGCGTTGAAGACCTCCAGCCTCTGCCCTGCCAGGGCGAAGATCCGCTCCAGCCAGCGCATGTGGTGGATGCCGCGCAGGCCGCCCAGGCCGTTCTTGAGGTCCGGCTCCAGCAGGCCGGAGCCGTCGCCGAACTGGCTTTCGCGCAGGGCGTTCTGACCCTGGAGCCAGTCCGCGAAGGCCCGGGCTTGGCGCGGGCCGATCTTCCTGCCGAAGGCCTTCTGGAACTCGGTCCAGGGTCCCGGATCCCCGGCCAGGAAACGGGCGTCCAGGAGCGAGGCCAGAACCTGCGGGTCGGATCTGGACAGGGCCAGGCAGTCGCCGATGGAGCGCACGCCGTGGCCCAGGTCCAGGCCCAGGTCCCAGAGCGGGAAACAGAGGGCGCGGGTCAGTGCTTCGGCCTCGCGCGGGATGCGCCCGGCGAAGAGCACGAGGAGGTCGATGTCCGAGTGCGGGCAGAGCTCGCTGCGGCCGTAGCCGCCCACGGCCAGCAGGGCGAAGGGACGCTTGCAGGCCGCGCCCAGTTCGGCCGGGCGGGCCGTGAAGTAGCGGTCCGCGGCGGCCGAAAGGCGGGCCCGG